>JAJFFU010000185.1 GCA_021776465.1 Parvularculaceae bacterium | reverse complement strand
GTCGAGCAGATCCGCGCCAATGTCGCGTTCGAACATATCGTCGTCTCGGTGCTCGCCGGGGCGGGGATATGCAGCCTCGCTTTCCTGACATTGCGCATCATTGTCCTGCTGACAGCGGGTTCGTTTTCCGTTTCGACGTTGCTCTCGGCTGTATTTGCTGCCGTTGTTTTCGCCTTTCTCTTTTTTCTCATTGGATTTGCGGCCGGCGCGGCGATTGTTACGCCACTGTTCCGGATGCTCGAGAATTCCCGTCGTCGGTCAGGTTGGCCGTATGGCGCTGCGGCGATCGGCGTCGCCGCCTTGTCGCTCATCATCGCGAGCGCGCTCCCGGCCGCGCAAGCGCCCAGCGTTGCAGCAATCATTTCTGTGATTGGTGCCACAATCGTCACGTCGATCATCTTCGCCCGCCTTATGGCGCCCCATTGGGCCGCTGCAGAAGCAGAAGAACGCCGCGCCGCGGCCGCGCCAATCGAATTTCGGCTTCGTTGAGGGCCCCGCGCCCTTGCGATTAGCGGACTGGCCTGTGCGGCAGGGCGGCTTCTCGCCAGGCGCCGGCCCTGCTACAAAGGTCGCGAGAAAAGGAGGGCTCTATGAAAAAAATGATGATGGCATTTGGTGTCGCTGTTTTGACAGTTGGCGCAGCCTTGGCGGGCAACGACAAGGAACATGTGTCGCAAACCGTCGATCTCAGGGATTTTGAACGGATCTCTGTTTCCGGCGTTTACGACCTCACGGTCAATGTTGGCGGCGATTATTCGGTCATGATCTCCGGCCCGGCCGATGAGGTCGACCGCGTTGAGGTAAGCGTTTCAAATGGCGTGCTCGACCTTGGCCAAAAAGACGGCAAAAGCCGCTGGGGCCGTAAACGCCATGGTGTGGACGCGGAAATCACCATTCCCGCGCTTAACGGCCTGAAAGTTTCGGGCGTCGTCGATGGAACCATTGAGGACATCGATGCGGAGAAATTCGACCTCTCGGTCTCCGGGGTCGGCGACATTTCCCTTTCCGGCCGGTGCGATTCGCTTGAGGCGTCCGTTTCCGGCGTCGGCGATCTTGATGCGCGCGACCTTAAATGCCGGGTTGTCGAGGTAAGGGTTTCCGGTGTTGGGAGCGCGACCGTTTTCGCCAGCGAAGAGGTCGATGCGTCGGTTTCAGGGATGGGCGATATCGACGTCTATGGCGATCCTGAACAGGTCTCAAAAAGCGGTTCAATGTTTTCGGACATAAATGTCCATTGACGGGCCGCTAATGCATCGGTGTTCGGCTCAGGCGCAGGCCTGAGCCGGGCCCCTCGGGCCGCGACGGAATTGCTCATTTTGACTGCGTGACTAGCGGCCCAATCCGCATTATGACCCGGGGCTATGAGCGAATTATGGACTAATTTGACGACGCGCCCGATCGATTTGCCCTGGTGGTGGTTTGGGTCCGTCATTGCCGGATCCCTGGCGGTCTTGCTGACCTTGCTGCTTGCCCAGGCATTCTTGATGTATTTCGACCGCAAGGTCTGGGCGGCGGTGCAAATGCGCAAAGGCCCTAATGTCGTCGGTCCCTTTGGCTTGCTCCAGTCTTTTGCCGACCTCCTGAAATTTATCTTCAAGGAAATCATCATTCCGGCGGGCGCCAACAAGGTGGTGTTCGTCCTGGCGCCGCTCGTCACATTCGTGCTCGCGCTTGTCGGTTGGGCGGTAATCCCTGTCGCGCCGGGCCTTGTCGTTGCCGATATCAATGTCGGCATCTTGTATCTGTTCGCGATTTCTTCGCTCGGCGTTTACGGCGTCATCATGGGCGGCTGGGCGTCCAATTCTAAATATCCGTTTTTGGGCTCGCTGCGCTCCGCGGCGCAGATGGTTTCCTATGAAGTTTCGCTTGGCTTCGTCATCATATCGGTTCTCCTGCTCGTTGGCTCGGTGAATTTGACGGAAATCGTTGAAAGCCAGGGGCGGGGCGGTGGTCTCCTCAGCTGGCATTTTCTACCGCTCTTTCCGATGTTCATCGTGTTCTTTATTTCTGCGCTGGCTGAAACCAATCGGCCGCCCTTTGACTTGCCGGAAGCTGAGTCTGAACTCGTCGCCGGCTATCAGGTGGAATATTCCTCGACGCTATTCCTGCTTTTCATGATCGGCGAGCTGGCGAACATCGTCCTTATGTGCGCAATGCTGACGATCCTCTTTTTCGGCGGCTGGCATTCGCCAATCCCAACCGATTGGGCGCCGTGGCTGGAAGCAGGGCCAATGCCGGTCTTCTGGTTCTGCGCCAAGATCATCTTTTTCTTTTTCATGTTCGCTATGGTGAAGGCGATCGTGCCGCGCTATCGCTACGATCAGTTGATGCGCATCGGCTGGAAGATATTCTTGCCGTTATCCCTTTCCTGGGTCGTTCTGGTCGCGGGCGTATTGATCATGTTCCCTGATGTTGCAGCGCATTTTCAGAGCTGGAGAAACTAAATGGCTCGTATCGCTCAGGCGCTTCAGGGTTTTTTGCTCTGGGATTTTATCAAGGCCTTTGGCCTCGCCATGAAATATTACGTCCGACCAAAAGTGACGCTGAACTATCCTTTCGAAAAGGGCCCGTTATCGCCGCGGTTTCGCGGTGAGCACGCGCTGCGCCGCTATCCGAATGGCGAAGAGCGTTGCATCGCCTGTAAGCTGTGCGAGGCAATCTGCCCGGCGCAGGCGATCACGATTGAAGCTGAACCCCGTGACGACGGTTCGCGCCGCACGACCCGCTACGATATCGACATGACCAAATGCATTTATTGCGGGTTTTGTCAGGAAGCCTGTCCGGTCGATGCAATCGTTGAGGGTCCGAATTTTGAGTTTGCGACTGAAACGCGAGAGGAGCTGTTCTACGACAAGGACCGGCTCCTTGCGAACGGCGATCGCTGGGAGCGCGAAATTGCGCGCAACCTCGAACTCGACGCGCCGTATCGCTAATATTTGCGACAAAGCGAGCGGCGCTAACGCTACGACGCTTTTTCCGTAATTGCCGGTTGTTTATCGCGAAGCGAAACTAATGTCTCTGCAAAGACAGGAGACAAAAATGGGCCGTTTTGCCTGGATCGCGTTTTTTATATTCCTGGTTTTTTATGCTTGGTGGAAATATCAGGCCGCGGCGCCGGCTGAATTTTCTGTCGGCTATGCGCGCTCGGTTGCAATTCTTGTCGGCTTGACCGGCGTTGCGCCTTTTTTGTTGACGTTCCTGGTCGTGAAGGCCGCACCATTGAAACGGTTTGCCGCCAGCGTATCTGGCGTACTCCTCGGGATCGTCTGCGGGGTTGCCGGTTATGCGCTGTTTTGGAAACTCTATATTTCGCCCTATGGCGGTCCGGAGATGATGGACGTCGCGTTGCGCGGCGTCGGATGGGGCGCGCTGCAAGGCGCTATGGCGGCGATCGCGGCAAATCACTGATTGTCGATGCTGACTAATGATATGCGGGTTTAGAGGTTTGACGAAAAGGTCATGTCAATCGCCAACGCCCTGATCAGCCGCGGCAAGAACGGTAAGATTGCGCGCGAAGAATTCATCTATCTTGCAGGCTGTCGCCATTAACGAAAAAAACTAGCGGATAAACTTAAGGGCGCCGACCAATTATTGTCAGCGTCTGCATCAATGCGCGTCGGACCAGATCTTGCGGTAGGACCAGTAAAGCAAGCCGGCGAGAATGAAGAGATAGACCAGCGTGACGAAGCCCAGCGACTTGCGCGCTTCCATCTTCGGTTCGGCCGCCCACATGAGAAACTCTGTTACGTCCGCTGCGTATTGCTCAACCGTTTGCGGTGATCCGTCGGTATATTCGATCATCCCGTCTGAAAGCGGCGGCGCCATGGCGAGAAGGCCGCCGAGCGGGACGTCCACGCCTTCGCGCGCATGTCCATGTTCGTCCAGATATTCCGGCTTCAAATTTTGCGACAAATCCCCGTGGAAATAAGGATTGTAATTTAGCCCCGGCGAGACCTCGATCGTTGATGGGGCGTCTTCGTACCCGGCGAGCAGGCTGTAAACATAATCCGGGCCATGGTGACGCGCTTTGGTGATCAGCGACAGATCCGGCGGCAAAGCATTGTTATTGGCAAGCCGCGCAATTTGTTCATTGGGATAAGGGCTTGGAATTCGGTCTGACGGTAGCGCCGCCCGTTGGAACATTTCGCCATATTCGTCGGGTCCGTCAGTCACCTGAAATTTGTAGTTGGCGGCAATCGCTTTCACGACCGGATTTTCATTGGGGTTGGAACAATCAACGGAATCCGGGATGCCAGCCGGACAACCATCCAGGTGAAACGGTCCACCCTTTTGCCCGAGATTTCGGAAAGAGAGGAGCTCAACGCCGTGACAGCTTGAACAAACAGTTTCGTAAACCTGAAAACCGCGCTGCAACGCATCGTTGTCAAATGTCCCAAGCGGGCCGGCGAAATGCCAGTGATGGTGTTTGACGTCTTTGGCTTCGCCCCCGGCCGCATCAGCGGCGCCAATTGCGGCAAACGAAGTGCAAACGGAAAGGGCGATCAATCGGGCGTGTTTCATCAAAATGCTCATCGCGATTATTCCGCAGGAACGGCGTTGGACGCCGTGGTCGCTTCAGACGGTTTCGGTTTTGTCACCGCTTCCGCGATTGATCGCGGCATTGGTTTCGGTGTTTCCATGAGCCCCAGCAACGGCAGGATGATCAGGAAGAATGCAAAATAATAGGCGGTAAAAATCTGCGCCCACATGACGTAGATCCCTTCAGCCGGTTTGCCGCCGAGCCAGCCTAATGCGAGGCAGGCGACGACGAAGAGCACAAACCAAAGCCGCGCGACTGGGCGGTATCGCATAGAGCGGACTTTCGACGTGTCGAGCCATGGCAGGACAAACAGCACCATGATCGAGCCGAACATCGCAATCACGCCGCCGAGTTTGGCTGTAATCGGTCCGAGGTCGAATGTGATAGCGCGCAAGATCGCGTAGAACGGAAGGAAGTACCACTCCGGAACGATTGATGCCGGCGTCACAAGCGGGTTCGCCTCGATATAGTTGTCGGCGTGGCCCAGCGCATTCGGATTGTAGAAAACGAATGCCGCCAGCAGGATGAAGAATAGCACGATCGCAAAACCGTCTTTCACCGTGAAATACGGGTGAAACGGCAGCGTGTCTTTTTTCACGTCTTTTACATCGACGCCGGTCGGATTGTTGTTGCCGCTCGTGTGGAAGGCCCAGATGTGGAGTGCGACGACACCAAAAATGGCGAAGGGCAGGAGATAGTGCAGCGAGAAGAAGCGGTTCAGCGTTGGATTGTCGACGGAAAAGCCACCCCAGAGCAGCGTGCGAATGCTTTCGCCGACGAACGGGATCGCGGAGAACAGGTTTGTGATCACGGTTGCGCCCCAATAGGACATTTGTCCCCAGGGAAGTACATAGCCCATGAACGCCGTTGCCATCATCAGCAGGAAGATGATGACGCCGAGAATCCAACTCATCTCGCGCGGCGCTTTATAAGAGCCGTAATAGAGTCCGCGGAACATGTGGATGTACACGGCGAGGAAGAACATCGAGGCGCCGTTGGAGTGCAGGTACCGCATCAGCCAGCCGTAATTGACGTCGCGCATGATGTGTTCGACGGAGGCAAAGGCGTAATCCACATGCGGTGTGTAATGCATACCGAGGACAACGCCTGTGATGATCTGGAGAACCAGACACACCGTCAGGATGCCGCCGAAGGTCCACCAGTAGTTAAGGTTCTTTGGCGTCGGGAAGTCCATGAAGTCGGCGCCGAAACGGATAATCGGCAGACGCTTATCGAGCCATTTTTCAAGGCCGGTGGACGGATTATATGTAGACGGATGACCGCTCATTTATTGATTTCCTGCTAACCGATGCGCACGACGGTGTCAGACACAAACTCGAAGGGCGGGACGGCGAGATTTTCCGGCGCTGGTCCCTTTCGGATGCGACCAGCCGTGTCGTAATGCGATCCATGGCACGGGCAGAACCAACCGCCATAGTCGCCCTTGTTCTCGCCGGAAGACGTACCGAGGGGAATGCAACCCAAATGCGTGCAGACGCCGACCAGGACCAGCCATTCCGGCGTTGCCTTGCCGTCCGCGCTCGTTGTGCGTGCATTGTCGCTTGCTTCAGCGCCAGACTGCAGGTTGGCGTTGCGGGCGTTATCGTCGACCAACGCCGATAATGGCGTCGCCTCGGCGGCTTCAATTTCTGCTGGCGTGCGCTTTCGGATGAATACCGGTTTGCCTTGCCAGAACACCTTGATTGCCTGGCCGACCTCAACTGCCGATAAATCGACTTCCTTGGTCGAAAGGGCCAACACCGAGGCGTCCGGGTTCATCTGGTGCACCAATGGCCAAACCACCGCAGCGCTGCCGACGGCTGTGGCGGCGATGCTGAAGATGTGGATGAAGTCCCGTCGGTTTGGGTCGCTGTTTTGTGTCGGATCGCTGGTCGTCATTGCAAATGTCGCCCCTGACAAGTTATCGCGCTGTTTTTCTGGCGCAATTGCGCGCGCCGGTTTTGCATGTCCTATGTACTAAGTCTAGGCGGTCGGGGACTGCGGCCTAGCGTCGCTCACGGGGCGGCGTTTCAGCGCAAAAGATGAAGGATTCAGCGGCCTTGCGACTTGTTCTTTTTCAACCGGATATTCCCCAGAATACGGGCGCGGCGATTCGAAACGCCGCCTGTTTTGGCGCATCCCTCGAGATTGTCGAGCCGTGCGGATTTCCGTTAAACGCCCGGGAATTGCGGCGCGTGGCCATGGATTACGGCGCGCTGGCGCCGCCGACGTCCCACACAAGCTGGCCGGCTTTTCTAGAAACCGTTGGTGATGCGCGCCTCATCCTGCTGACGACGTCGTCGGAGAAGACTCTGTGGACGTTTGGATTTCGCGAAAATGACATCCTGATCCTTGGGCGCGAAAGCGCTGGCGTTCCGGAGGAGGTGCACAAGGCGTCATCCGAGCAGATACGCATTCCGATGGCCGAAAACGCTCGATCGTTGAATGTCGCTACGGCGGGCGCGATTGTATTAGCCGAAGCGCGCCGGCAACTGGCCGCCGCCTAAAACCCCCAATTGCCGGGATTTTCGATGGCGTCGCCTTTGGAGAGCGCCTGCATGCCTTTGACGATCCTGACAATGTACCAGACGAATGCAGCGAGTAGGATCAGGAAGCCGATCAGCACAAACGCCAATACGCTACCGATAAACGTATAGAGAAGGCTTTTCCAGAAGACATTGATCTGGTTGTGATAATGGCTCTTCAACCAGTCCGGCGCTTCGGCTTTGGCCATGTAGGCCATGACGATACCGATTATCGTTGTTACGCCGCCAGTAAGGAAGCCGGCGAGATAGAGAATGTAGATCAGGTTTGCGTTGCCGCTTTCGTTCGGATTGGTCGAAATGCCAGGTTGGCCGGACGGCGTTGGTTGCGAATCGGACATTGGTCAGCTCCCTTTGGTCGCGGCGACGTCAGACCGACAAAGATGCGGCGTTTCGGTATTGTTCGCAATCACAAGAAGGGCGCTTGTCGCCGGCGCTGCGCATTGATAGGAAGCGCGCCGAATCACCAGTTTTTACCCGCAAGGACAGATTATCATGGCGCTCGAACGAACATTTTCCATTCTCAAACCTGACGCAACCCGCCGCAACATCACCGGCAAGGTGATTGCCAAGCTCGAAGAGGGCGGCCTGCGCGTCATCGCGCAAAAGCGCATTCACATGACCCGCGAGCAGGCGGAAGGCTTTTATGGCGTTCACCGGGAACGCCCATTTTTCGGTGAACTCGTTGAATTCATGATGTCCGGCCCGGTGGTTGTCCAGGTGCTTGAGGGCGAAAACGCTGTCAAACGCAATCGCGAAATCATGGGCGACACGAATCCGAAAGACGCCGCTGCAGGCACAATCCGCGCCGATTTCGCTGAATCGATTGGCGAGAATACGGTGCATGGTTCTGATGCCCCGGAAACGGCGAAGGAGGAAATTAAATTCTTCTTTGCTGACAGTGAAATCGTTGGCTAAACAATGGCTTGTGTCTGATTTGTAAGGTTTTGGGGATGGCGGCGACGCCGTTCCCTAAAATTTGCTGCGTCGTGCATTCGGGCTTATGTTCGGCGCTCAAGGGGTGCGGATAGGCTATGGATCGGAAAATTAAAATCGAACAGCACGGTGGCCTCGGCGTGTTTTGGCTGATCGGCTGGCTGTTCTCGATCGGGTTTTTAAAACTCGGTTTTTTGAAGGGTCTATTCGCGGTTTTTCTCTGGCCGTACTTTCTGGGCGCCCATGTGGCGGACTTGCCAGCTTCGCCTGCCGCTGTTGAAATTCTGCAACCGGAACAAGCGCAATAGACTGCGCGGGAGAGAATAATGCGCCTGTATTTTGCCGCCGCCTTTTTGGTTGCCATCACAACGACTGCCCTCGCACAACCTGTCGCGCCGCCGGAAACATGCGATTACGGCGCGCCGCATGAAAATACGCCGCCGGAAACGGCAGAGTTTGCGTTCCTGATTGGCGATTATCAAATTTCGCTGCACCGGAGGTTGGGTGAGAACTGGTCGCCGGCGCAACCCGGCGTATCGGCGCGGTGGAATGGTCGCTACGGCCTCGGCGGCATGGCGATTGTCGATGAGTGGTTCCATCCCGATCCGGCGCAGAACGCTGATGCGCCCCGCGGGATCAATGTGCGGATGTATGATCCGGATGCTGAGGAATGGGATATGATGTGGGTCGCAACGGGCGGTCGGCAAGTGCAGGATTTGCGGGCGAAAGTCATCGATGGAATACTCACCATGTGGCAGGTCTATCCCGAGCGTCCGGAGTTCCGCGCCGAATTTAACGTCGACGACGCCGATCACTGGAACCGCGTAACATTTGGCAAGGATGAAAACGGCGATTGGGTGAAGCAATTCAAGCTCGCCGCGACCCGAATTCCGTGTGCTGAGTGACCGGCAATCTCTTTCTCGATTCAGCGATCTCCCTTAGCGCCATCGGGCTGATGATACTCGCCGCCTGGCTCGCCTTCCGCGCGCCGCCGGTTGCTGTCGATGAAACGGCGGCGCGCGCTCGTCTCGCCTTTGACGAACCTGATTTCAAGCCGGCGGTGTGGGTGATGGACGAGGAGGGGCGGGCAGCGCTTGCCGAAGGAACAGCAGGCGAATTCGCCCTCGTTCGCCGTCTTGGCGCCGATCTGGTGACGCGGCGCTTTGCTCGTGGCGAAGCGACGGTGCAGGCTGAAAACGGCGCTTTAACCGTGCGTCCGGCCGATCCCGGTTCCCGAGCGGTGACATTGCGCTGCGCCGACGCTGCGCATTGGGCTCGTAAAATCGCCAGTGCGTGATATTTAAGGGCATGGAATTTCCTGACATTATTGCCTGGGCCGTGCCCGCATTTGCAATCCTCGTTTTCGCCGAGATCATCATTGCCCGGATCACCGGCAAAGGCCGATTTGAGGCTGGCGATTCAGCGGCAAGCCTGGCCATGGGGTTCGGCAGCCAGTTGGCGCCGCTTTTTGGCGGCGCGTTTGTGGTCGGCACGGTTTTCTATGCGGCCTACGAATTCCGGATTACCGACATTCCCAATACTTGGTGGGCGGTTGTCCTCTGCTTTGTGCTGGACGATTTAAGATATTACTGGTGGCACCGGATCAGTCATGAACGGCGCTGGTTCTGGGCGAGCCACGTGGTTCATCATTCCTCGCAGCATTACAATCTGACGACGGCCTTGCGGCAAACCTGGACCGGGCAGGTAATCGGCACGGTGCTTTTCAAAACGCCGCTGATTTTTATGGGGTTCCATCCAGCGATGGTGTTGTTCGTCGGCGCTGCAAACCTGATTTATCAGTTCTGGATCCACACAGAATTGATAAATCGTATGGGGCCGTTCGAATGGGTTTTTAACACGCCGAGCCATCACCGCGTCCATCACGCGACGAACCCGCGTTATCTGGACGCCAACTATGCTGGTACGCTGATCATCTGGGATCGGATGTTCGGATCGTTTATTTCTGAAACGGATGACGAGAAACCGCGATATGGAATCGTAAAAAACCTCGGCACGTTTAATCCGCTGGTTATTTCCTTTCACGAGTGGGTTGGCATTGCGAAGGACGTCCTCGCGGCGAAATCCTGGCGTGAGCGGCTCGGCTATTCATTCGGACCGCCGGGCTGGTCGCCGGACGGCTCACGGATGACGTCCGCCATGATCAAAGAGCGCTGGGCCCGCCACAATGGTGATAACGGCCTTGAAAACGCCGAAAAACCTGCCGGCGGCGACCCGATTGCGGCGGAATAGCGGCGATGAAAGCGTCCTTGTCCACGAAATCACCTTATCCGCCCGAGAATCATCACGATGTCTCCGCGCCCCTGACGTGATCGGACGCCAAATTCTCTCCTGACGATGAAGGAGAGAGTGTCATGATTTCCATCGCATTGAAGACTACCGCCGCCGTGATTGCCGCCGCTGGCCTTGCTTATACCTCTGCTGAGGAAGCTGTGTCGGGCGAAGCTTATGGTGCTGAATCCCGGTTGAAATCATTGACGGAAGAAGCGCTTGGTGTGCACGCGCAGACGGTGTTTCACCGCGCTGATCGTGACCAAAGCGGATCTCTCGACAATAATGAATATGCCGCCTTGTCCATTGCGTCGGCGGAGCTGGCCCGGCTGAACGGCTTCGTTGTCATAGAAGGCGGAAACGGCCCGACAACTGTATCTCTGTCGGAAACGGCGTCTTCGGCGCTGAGCCCGGCTGAACATGTTCGGATCGACGCTGTCGCTCGCTCGACGTTTTACCTGCATGCCGGAAACGACGGCCGTATTGATGAAAACGAGTTTGCAAACGCTCAGCGCGCCATGTTCGAGGTTGCCGATTTCAACAGCAATGGCGTGTTGAAGCGCGGCGAGCTTGCCGTTTTTGCACGACGCCAGGCCTTGATGTCCGCCGGCGTCTGACAGGCATTACCCAATGAAAAGCGGGGCCGAATGCAGTGAATGCAAACGGCCCCTTTTCGCGTCTCCCGCGTCCAGTGCAAGGAGGATCGCTCCGTAATCTAGCGCTTTGATCGCAATTGTGATCAAGGGGCCGGCGCCTGATTTGACGGCTTCTGCGCCGAATACGGAGTAAAATGGATTATCCTGCTGCGTCGGCGGCAATACTGGCGATTTTCTTTGCGTCGATGTCATGCTTGCGGATGATGCCGCGGAGTTGGTTATAGCTGAGGCCAAGTCGTCCGGCGGCGCGTTTCTGACTGCCGCCTGCAGTGGTAAGGGCGTCCGTCACCAGGCGCTTTTCGATATCGTCGAGACGGTCTCGCAGGTTGAACGGGCGGCCCGGCGACGAATCCAACGATGGCGTGGTTATCACTGCCGCTTGCGGCGCTTTGGCGATTGCATCCTCGGGCGCTCCCGCCTGATCGAAGGGATCAATGGTTATGTTTTCGATTTGGTCGGCGTCGCGTGCGCGCGACCAGTGAAACATGGCTCGCTCTGCTGCATTCTTCAGCTCACGGACATTTCCTGGCCAATGATGGGCCTGCAATATCGCCACAGCGCCCGGCGCCAGCCCCGGAAACGGCTCGCCAAGTTCCGAGGCCATCGCGGCCGCAAAATGCGCCGCCAATAATGCGATGTCTTCGCGCCGATCGCGTAAGGGTGGGGCGATGACAACGTCGAAGGCCAGCCGATCGAGCAGATCCGCGCGAAAATCGCCGGACGCTGCGCGCGCGCGTAAATCGACATTCGCGGCAGCGACGATGCGCACATCGGCAAGGCGCGATGCCTCGCCGCCGACCCGTTCGTATTCGCCATATTCAATGACGCGCAAAAGTTTTTCCTGAACCCGTCCGCTGGCTGAGGCGATTTCGTCGAGGAACAGCGTGCCCCCCTCAGCGCGCTCGAAACGGCCGCGGTGTTTTTTCGTCGCGCCGGTAAAAGCGCCAGCCTCGTGCCCGAACAATTCGCTCTCGAGCAGTTCCTCATTCATCGCCGCGCAGTTGAGCTTGACGAGCGGAGCCTCCCAGCGAGCAGAAAGAAAATGCAATCGCGCGGCCAGCAATTCCTTGCCGGTTCCGCGCTCGCCAATGATGAGCACTGGTCGGTCGACGTTCGCGACATCAGAAGCATGGGCAAGTGCATCAAGAAAAACGGGGCTCTGGCCAATGAGTTCTGGTGCGGTTTGTTGTGTTTCCATAGGCGAAAAATACCAAAATAACTGGTGTAATTATCCATTATATTGGTGAAAAAAGACATAAGCTTCAAGTGTGAAAATGCTAATTTATAAAATTTATTAGCAATATCAATCTCTTATGAGAAATCTCAAAAACTGGCACGGCTTTCGCAATGGTTAAGAGCAGACGGGAAATTTAACCCCGCAAGAAGGAGAAATCAGAATGAGCCGTTACCGACATGACGATCGCGATTGGGGGAGCCGGATGGACCGGGCCGTATCAGGCCGCGCCGGCTTCGCCTGGGGCGCTTTTTTCATTGGATTCATCCTCGGCGGAATCATTTTTTAAGGAGACATGACCCATGGGCGTTTTTTCCAGACTAAGCGACATCGTCAATTCGAACATCAACTCCATGCTCGATCATGCCGAAGATCCCGAAAAGATCGTGCGGCTGATCATCCAGGAAATGGAGGACACGCTGGTGGAGGTGCGCTCGAATGCAGCGCGCGCTATCGCCGACAAGAAGGAAATCACGCGCAAGCGCGATGACTTCAAACGCCGCTCCGGCGAGTGGGAGACGAAGGCCGAACTGGCTATCGGCAAAGGCCGCGACGACCTGGCGAAAGGCGCAATCTCCGCCAAACGCAAGGCCGAGGAGATGATCGGTCTGCTCGATAATGAGCTGAAAGCAATCGACGAAACGGTCGACAAAACCAATGGCGATCTGGACAAGCTTCAGGTGAAACTGAAAGAGGCGCGGGCCAAACAGCGTTCGCTGGAAGTCCGCCGCAATGCGGCCTCGGACGCCGTTCGGATCAGTCGCCAGGTCAACGACGGACGCATCGACGACGCGCTTGCGCGGTTCGAGCGATATGAGCGGCGGGTCGATGAATTGGAGGCGGAAGCGGAGAGCTGGACCCTCGGTCGGCCGCGCACGCTGGAAGACGAATTTGCTGAGCTGGAATCAGAAGATGCGGTAAAAGCTGAGCTTGACGCCTTGAAAGCGCGCCTTGCGGCCCGCACATCACATAGCTGAGAGGTCTAAGGGGCTAGAAAATGGGCGAATTTATTTGGATCATTGCGATTGTCGCGATCATCTTTGTCGCGTTTCCGTCGGTCGTGCTTCGCTACATGACGGAGCTGCGAAAAACAAAATCGATTTCCGCCGACGACGAACGGCTCGTCGATGATCTCTGGCGGACAGCGCAGCGTCTGGAGCGCCGCGTTGAAGCGCTGGAGACCATTTTGGACAAGGAAGCGCCGGACTGGCGCGACGATTATCCGGAGCGGCCTCATGCCTGAGCGTCACCACCACCACCATCACCATCATTGGCGCGACCGGTCGAGTTATGCGCGCAATGCCGGCGCGCCGGGTCCCGGACCAAATCTGCACCGGCTTCGCCGTCTGCCGGAGAGAGGGAAAATAGCCGGCGTCTGCGCAGGGCTTGCCGATTATTTCGGATGGAGCCTCAAATGGACCCGCGTTTTGGCAATCGTGCTGACGGTGTTTTTCTTTCCTGTGCCAGCCTTCCTTTATCTCGGCGCCGCCATTTTTATCAAGCCGGCTACCCCGGTTGAGCCGCATTTCGCGGACAAGGACGAAGAAAAATTCTGGCGAACATTTTCGACGCGACCGCGAGTTACGTTTTCAGAATTGAAACACCGCTTCCGCGCTCTTGATATGCGCATTGCCGATCTGGAAACGGCGGTAACGTCGAACGAATACGACCTACGCAAGGCGTTTCGCGATCTCGAACGGGGCGCCTGACCCAATTGAAACGAGTTGACGATCGCGCGCCCCAATCCGGGCGAACGGGAGGCGTGCGTTCTGCGGGCGCTCTCGGCGGAAGAAAGATGGGAGAGGGACCATGCAAATATTGCTGTTCATTGCAAAGGCGGCGGGCCTTATCGTTCTCGCCGGGCTATTTTTTCTCGGCATTCAAGAAGCACTCGACACACGCATCATTGGCGCGTCGCAACAGGGTTTGTGCGCCGGAACGCCTATTACAGGCTGCTTTTTGACGATAATTTAACGTGCGCTTGCCGCGAAGGCGGGCGGCGCCTATCCTTGCGGCAACCATGCCGCCCATGTGAGTCGGGCGGCGACAGCGAGGACGCAACGGTACGTGGATACAGGGGACGGAGCCGGCGCATCTGATGCCGGCGGCGCAAAGAATAATCGAGCGAAAAGACGGAACGCCGGGCGAAGCGCCGGACGTCGTGTGCGCATTGCCGCGCTCGATCTGGGCACCAACAATTGCCGCTTATTAGTCGCCACACCCAACGGTCGCGATTTGCGTATCGTTGATGCGTTCTCGCGCATTGTGCGCCTCGGCGAAGGCGTTGCGACGACGGGCGTTCTTTCTGAAGCGGCGATGGATCGTACGCTCGATGCGTTGAAAGTCTGCGCTCGGAAAATGACGCAGCGCGGCGTCACACACCAGCGCTGCATTGCGACGCAAGCGTGCCGGTCGGCGCGAAACGGTGTTGCATTTCTGGAGCGTGTTGAAGCTGAGACCGGTCTGAAATTCGACATCATCACAACCGAAGAGGAAGCGGAGCTTGCGGTCGCTGGCTGTGCTGATTTGATTGATCCGAACACTAGCGCTGCGCTGATTTTTGATATTGGCGGCGGATCGACCGAGTTGTCATGGATGAAGGGCAACGGTGATGGTGTATTCAACGTCGCTGCCTGGACGTCGATCCCGTTCGGTGTCGTTAATCTTGCCGAAAAATATGACGGCAGCGCGTTGACGAACGACGCGTACGAAAGCGCCGTCGATGACGTGCGCGTGGCGCTCGAGGCGTTTGGCGACCCGGCAAATTTGCGCGAACTATTTAACGCTGGAGAGGCACACTTCCTCGGCACATCGGGGACGGTGACGTCAATTGCAGGCGTGCATCTGAAATTACCGCGATATCGGCGCGACAAAGTTGACGGGATGTGGCTTACGACAGACCAGGCGAGCGTTGTCACGTCGCGTTTACGGGCGATGACGCTGGAAGGGCGCGCAAACGAGCCGTGTATCGGTCTTGAACGCGCCGACCTTGTCGTATGCGGTTGCGCAATTCTCGATGCGTTGACGCGGTTTTGGCCGGTGACACGCATTCGGGTCGCCGATCGTGGCTTGCGTGAGGGCATTCTATCTGATTTGGCGAAAAAGGCGCAGAAGGAGCGCCGGCGCCAACGGTCGAAAAAGACCAAAACCGGGTGATCCGGCGCTAAAACGAATCACCTGTGTCCCGATAATATATAGAGACGGTCGGACCATAATATCGGCGGACTGCAATAACGCCAGCATTATCCGACGCATAAACGATACGCGCGCCATGAGCGTCTAATAACAACCGTTGCGAGAAAAACGGCGACGTGTTCGAGCGCGCAAAGAATCAGCGCTACTCTGATCCTATATCTTGTGCGCCAAAGGCCCCGGCGCTAGTGAGTGATGATTCGCGGGGGGAACGAGAGCTAACGTGAGACAACGCCCAAACAGAGCCGTCGTTTTCATCGTTGCGCTAACGGTGTGTGCGACTGGTATTTTCATTTTGCACGGTCAATCGCGAAGCTATGCGCAGGACAACGCGCAATCCGATGATGACTTGCTACTGGATCAATTGTTGACCGAAGAAGAACTGACGTCAGATGATTTATTGACCGGCGAGCTCTCCGAAGACGCTCTGTTCGACGAAGATGATGAAGACGCCACGACCGGCGTTGAGACGGCGAGCCTGGACGAAGCGGCGGAAGCCCATTTGGCGCTTTTTACAGAGGACCGCTATCCGTCCGCCAATACCTGTAAAACGTGTCATGAGGCCCACTACAAGGAATGGTCCGTCTCCCAGCACGCCTACGCTCAGCTCAGCCCGATCTACATGGCGATGCAGAACCGCATCAATCAATTGAGTAACGGTACGAATGGCGATTTTTGCATTCGCTGCCATACGCAAGTGGGCATGAATATTGGAGAGTCGCCCTATCAATCGAATTTAACGCGGCACCCAACTTCGCGTGAGGGCATTACTTGTGTCGTCTGCCACCGCGTTAATCAGGCTTATGGGAAAGCGTCTGGGCGCCTTGCGCTGGTTGAAGGAAACCTCCTGACGGAAGTCTACGGACCGACCGGCGACAAGGAATTGAACCGCGTTCTCGATAATCGCGATCAATACCGGGTCGTCACTGAAGAAGGCGAACCCGGCCGTCAAATTCACACGAAAGTGGGTCACTTCGAGCAAATACAAACATCACAATTTTGCGGCTCCTGCCATGACGTTAATCTGTTCAACGGATTTCGACTGGAGGAGGCGTTCTCCGAATACAAAAATTCGCCGGCGGCGGCGCGCGGCGAGAGCTGCCAGGACTGCCATATGGGTACCGTTCAGGGCGCGATTTCCGAATATAAGCGCGGCCCTGCAGCTATTGTTGGCGGCGTCGCGACCCAACCACGCAAGCTGACAAACCACTTCTTTGCCGGACCGGATTACTCCGTTATTCATCCCGGCATCTTTCCGCACAACGCTGATGCAACAGAAATGGCGACGTTGCAGGAGTGGCTGGAGTTTGATCACGAAGCCGGCTGGGGGACGGACGCGTTTGAAGATGACGTTCCTGACGATTACGCCTTTCCTGCGCGCTGGCGCGCAATTGACGATCGCTATGATGCGCGTGCAATCATCGAAGATCAGCATGAATTACTGGACTGGGCCGCATCCAAACGCCTTGAGGTTCTGCGCAACGGTTATTTGTTGGGTGAATTAGAAGTTCAGAAAAAAAGCGCGCGCGGGCTGACGTTTGAAATTCCGGTCAGTAACGGAACGGACGGCCACAACGTACCGACCGGTTTTGACGCCGAGCGATTGTTATGGCTGGAAGTGACGGTTCGAAACGAGGCCGGTGCAATCATATTCAAATCAGGCGATCTGGACCCGAATGGCGACTTGCGCGACGCTCATTCAGTGTATGTGCACAACGGAAAATTGAAGCGCGATAAGTACTTGTTCAACCTTCAGTCGAAGTTTTTGACGCGCAATTTGCGCGGCGGAGAGCGCGAACAGGTGCTGGCGGTCAATTATTCAACCGATGTCACGCCTTTTGTTCGGCCGTTCACCCGGTCGCTGATGTTGACCGGTCAGCCGGGCGCTGCGCGCAAACATCGCAAGACAATCCCGCCGTCTGCGACGCGAATCGCCAAATACAAAGTCACGAAATCACAATTGGCCGGCGCCGCGAGTGTCACGATTGACTACAAGCTGAAATCTGCGGCGGTTCCCGTGAATTTGGTGCATGAAATCTCGCCGGTTGGATTTGACTACGGCATGTCAGCGCGGGAAGTCGCCGATAATCTCGTCGCAAATCATCAGGTGATTTGGGAAAAACAAATGACGGTAAATTTCTGATCAGCAAGCTCGGGGGAGCGAGTTCGAATTATGCGTAATATGAGATCCCGCTGGCTTGGCGCTGTCGCCTCGTTTCCCGTTTTGGCGTTGCCAACAGCGGGCCTTGCGGGCGATTACGCGCCTATGCTGCCCATTTTTGCATTGCCGACAACGGTGGTTCTCGCGGGCGATTACGCCACCGAGTCATTGAACGACGAACCAACGCCTTTTTTATCGGAAGACGACCTTCCGGGGCGAACCTCGCCGATACTCGAAATCGGGCCGAAATTTCTGGGGACGGGCAATATTTCGCGCGGTATTACGTTGCCAACTGGCGCCGTCTGGACGCCGTCATTATGGGTTTACGGTAATTTCCGCACGGCGTTTCAGGCCTATGAAAACGACAATGACGATACCGTTTCTGAATGGGCCAATCGGCTTGACCTGTTTGCGAATTTGCAATTGAGCGGCACTGAGCGGATCTTGTTTGGCGTCACCCCCTTGCACAACCGCGATACCGGCGCATTTTCCGGCAGGGTGTTCTCGCCGGACAATCAGGAAGGGTATGTCGACGAATTAAACTTCGAAGTCGACACGCTGTTTTTTGAGGGCGATCTCGCGGAGATCTTTCCGAAGTGGGATCTGTTCGACAGCACCAAAAACGATATCGGCATCAGTTTCGGCCGTCAGAACGTGATTTTCGGCGACGGGTTTATCGTCAATGACAATATGGACGGCTTTGGTCTCAGTAAAAATAATATTCGGTTCACGAACAATCCGCACATCGTAAACTGGCGGACCAGTATTTTTGTCGGCTTGGGAGGCGTTCACAGGGGCAATAATCAGCGCGACCGTGATGCCAAGTTCTACGGATGGTTTAACCAGATCGACACTCCTAATACGACGTTTAATGTTGACGTCGCCTATGTGGAATCCGATCAGACGGGCGATTTATTAAATGTCGGCATTGATGCAACGCGGCGTATTGGCAAGACTAATGCAACGTTCAGGGCTGCATATTCGAATGCTGTCGACGGTGTGACGCCTCAATCTGATACTGGGCTCCTCTTGTTTATGGAGCTGTCCTGGGTTCCCAAAAATACCCACGACAATTTGTATCTCGATGGATTTTTCGGAATTGATAATTTCACATCTGCGGCCAGGGGGCCGCTTGCCGGCGGACCATTGGGCCGAACCGGATTGCTATTCGCTGCGCAAGGCATCGGAACGTTTCCATCGCCGTTGAGCAATAGTGCAAACGAAGCCGGCGGCGCGGCGCTTGGCTATCAAAAATTCTCAAACGATCGGCGCACGCAATTCACGGTGGAAGCCGGCGCCCGGTTCGAATATGGAGATCAAATCCCGTCACTTGAAAACGAATATGGCGTCGGCATGCGTGCCCAGCGCGCGCTCGGCAATCGGACATTTATACAGTTCGACGCGTTCGTCACCAAACGGGAAAACGACGACGCGGCCACGGGCGCCAGGATAGAATTGCAAGCGAAGCTATAATAATGAAGTGATTCGACTGTAAAACGAGCATACTCATGAGCCACAGAATCAACACATATTTGTGAGGTTATTCAATCAGGCGTTTCTCAGCAGGACTTTGACGGCGACGGTAGGAATTGTTCTTGCTATAGCCCATTGGAAAATATTGATGGGTGCTAATGGTTTGTTCGGTTAACGCCATTGCGCCAGTTTAGACGAAGAAACATTCGGTAGCGTTTGTAAATCGGTTGATTAAATCTCGATGTTAATAAGGGGGGAGCGTTGCCTGCGCCGATATGTGATGCGGGCGGCGGAAGTTAAGACAGATGCGTAGTGAAAACACAAAATTAGTGAGCGCCGGCGTAGCGGCGTTGGCGCGGCCGAATGGCGAAAGGTGTAATTGGCCTGCGGCGCGTATGGCGTCTCCGCAGTCAATTTTTCGCGTCTTCGCGGTCATTGCTTTATGCTTGTTCTTCACGCTTGCAGGCGCGACGGCTTTTGCAGCGGATTACCGGTTGGACCCGGCGCAAGTAGAGGGGCCTGACGCGTGCGGGGAGTGTCACAAGCAAACCGTCAAGGCCTGGAAAGAAACGCATCATTCGAGCACGTTCAAGGATATGCCGCGCAGCGATGATGCGCGGGCCATAGCCGACAAATTGGGAATTAGCCGCATCAAGTCGGAGAGCGATTGTCTGACTTGCCATTTCACAATGGCGCTGGAAGAGGCAAAGCCGACGCCAATCTCCGGCATCTCATGCGAGTCTTGCCACAGCGCGGGCGCCGATTGGATAGACATCCACAGCGATTTTGGCGGCAAGGATGTTAAGGCGGAAAACGAAACACCCGCGCACAAAATTAAACGACTGGCCGATTCCGACTCAGCCGGCATGATCCGCCCCAGCAACCTCTATGAGCTCGCCGCAAACTGTTATTCCTGCCACACCGTTCCGAATGAACGTCTCGTAAATGTTGGCGGGCACACGGCCGGCAGCAAATTCGAACTGGTGCGTTGGACGCAAGGCGAAATCCGCCACAATGTTTGGTACACAGAAGATAATACCGAAGCTTCGCTTGAGCGCCGCCGGCTGTTTTATATCATCGGTAAAATGCTTGACTATGAATATGCGCTTCGCGGTGTCGCCAAAGCAACGCAAAATGCCGAATACGCAAAGGCGATGGCGATGCGAGCGCAACGGGCGTTGGCGTTCCTGAAGAAAATCGATGAAACCGTCGACAATGACCAGCTAACCGCAATTATCAATGCAAGCGCATCCGCGACTTTGAAATTGAACAATGAAACTGCTTTATTGGACGTCGCCAGCGTGGTGGCAGGGCATGCGCGTAAATTCGCTGACGCGAACGGTAGCGAGCTGGCCGGCGTCGACGCGATGCTGCCGACCGCTGACAAATATAAGGGCGCAGTCTTTGTCCCTCAATAGAATTCCATACGCAGCAAGCGTCGCGTCGATTTTCAAGCAACAGGTATAAGTTGGGTGAATCATCGAAAAATAATTCAACGGCCGAGGCGGTGGGATAAACCGTTCTCCGATGGTATGTCGGACAAGAATATCAATCAGATATTATCGACGCCGCATTTTAGTCGAATGCAGGAATCTGATTTCCCACATTGGTTGAGCTTGCGCGATATTATTCGAAATGATTGCCGCGTTCGTCGGTATAGAAAAAGCCAACTCGTTCTTAATGCCGGCGCTTATATAAACTCGGCGTTCCTGGTGCTCTCCGGTAGTGCAAGCCTGGTCCTCTCGCCTGGTATCGATCCGGCCGCATGGGGGCAGGTGAAAGCGGCGAAGCCGTCGATTTTTTCTGCGTTGAAAAAACTTTTTATAAAGAGCCGATTTGCCGAAGTGCGAAAGATCGGCCCTGCGGTCAGGAACAGGCTCGATCGCAACACGCGCCGGCGCGGCGCAATTACTATAAAGAACCTGGATGCACTGGTGCGAAAGGCAGGCGCTGAAGTGGTCGCGCTAAGTCCTGGCGATTTGTTCGGTGAATCGGCGGTGCTAGGGCGCACAGAGATGACCAATACGGTTGTCAGCAACGAGAAAACGCAAGTCCTCGAAATTCGCTGGCAAGGATTGCGCGATATTTGCAAATACGCGCCTGATTTCAATCGCTCAATCGAAAGCCTATATCGTGAGCGCGGTCTGTACGAGCATTTGCTCAGTGTGCCTCTTTTCAGACATGTCACTAAAGAAAAAATCCGGGCGCTGGCGGATGTCGCGCAATATGAAGTTTATGGTGAATTTGCCTGGCAGAGAAAATTTCAACAAGCTTCAAAGAAGGTTGAGACCAGCGACGACTATAACAGTCTGATAGAGGCTGAACCTGTTATCGCTAAGGCCGGTGGTTTTGCCGATGGGCTGTTGTTAATCCGAAACGGATTCGTTCGTGTCAGCCGACGCATTAATCACGGTCATTACACATTAGGGCATCTGGCCGCGGGCAGTATTTTCGGCCTGCAGGAGCTTTACGATTCATGGGAAGGTGGCGAACCGCAAAGATTGCGCTGCAGTTACGGCGCGCTCGGGTATGCGGATGTAATTCGTATTCCGACCCATTGGATTGAGGAGAACGTCTTCGCGGCTGACCAGAATGATGCAGTTCAATCGGAATTACACAGACAACTGGACGCGTTGCCGGGCGAAAAACGAAAACTCGACAAGCCGGCCGCGCAAGTCGATCGAAAGTTTACAGAATTTCTGGTGGAAAATCGTTTCGTCAATGGGACGCAAACGATGATGATCGACCTGGAGCGTTGTATTCGATGTGATGATTGTGTTTCTGCGTGTGCGGCGGCGCACGACAATAACCCCAAATTTATTCGCCACGGCCCGACTTTTGGCCGGTACATGATTGCCAATGCTTGCATGCATTGCGACGATCCAGTCTGCATGATCGGGTGCCCGACCGGCGCCATTCATCGTTCGGAAAATGGGATCGTTTCCATTAACGACGAAACCTGCATTGGCTGCTCCAAGTGCGCCAATAGCTGTCCTTATGATAACATTCGAATGGTCCCGATTCGCGATGAGGAGGGGAAACTGCTCACTGATGAGAAATCAATACCAATCGTGAAAGCGACGAAATGCGATATGTGTAACACCTCGCCCGGGGATCCTGCCTGTGTGCGGGCCTGCTCGCACGACGCCTTGACCCGTGTCGACGTGAAAGACGTTGGCGAACTGGCGGATTGGCTGGATCGGTGACATAAGCCAGTCAAGGAACCTAATCGTCCGCCGGGAACAAATATTCGGTCGTGATGTGGGTTGGAGACCACTTAAATGAGATTTCTGAGGCGCCGGATTCGCAACACCATACTCCTGGTGATCGCAATTGCGCTGACCTGGTATGCGTTCAGAATTGTCACGCTATCGCTTCAGGTCCAGCAATATTATTCCGGGTGGCTGGTTGCCGGCCTGATTATATTTCTGCTCGCATTTTACGTCAAAAAGAAGCTCAGCGTTCTTCCCCTCGGACGCAACGCCAGTTGGGCGCAATGGCATTACTATAGCGGTCTGTTTCTGATTGCCGCATTCGCAATTCACGTCGAATTCTCAATTCCGGACGGGTATGTCGAGCGCATTCTCGCGAGCCTACTGGCGATCGTCGTCGTTGTTGGCATCGGCGGCGGCATCATCAATCGGTTATTTGCACGCAGGCTTGCATTTTTGAACGAGGAAATCATTTTTGAGCGAATTCCGGGTCACCTTCTTGCGCTTCGAGATCGCGTGGAGCGCGAATTGTTGAGGACTGTTGAGGAATCAAATTCGCCTACGTTGTCGAATTATTATGACGAGCATTTGGCCAGCTACTTTTCCGGAAACCGGAACAGGCTGGCGCATATTATCGGGAGCCGCCAACCACATCTGGAGCGCCTTAATGACTTAGAACTGCAGATGCGATACCTCAATCAGCGTGAGGCGGCCTTCGCCATGCAGTTGGCGGACTATCTTGAACAAAAAAATACACTGGATACGCATTACGCGTTGCAGGGTGCATTGAAGTTCTGGGGAGTTCTACATGCGCCGGTTGGCTTGGTGCTGTTATTCATGGTGTTCGTTCATATCGTCCTTGTTTATGCTTTTCGCGGTGCGGCATGACGGACCAAATGCAAAAATTCGGGCATCGCGACAGCCCGTATTCAAGGCCGACGCAGAAATGGCGGTGCGGTCACAGGGATGCATGCTCAGCGGGGCCGGGCGTGAGTGGAGAATGCCCCCTGGCCGACGATCCGTGCACCCCGGTTTTGTCTGTTAGAACACGTAAGCGCCGTATAGTTTTCCTGATCGCAGGAATTGCGTTTTTCATAATCATAATATTTTTGACCGGAAAAACCACCGTTGACCATCTGTCGCCGGGCCCACTTAGCGTCAATCATGCAGAAGTAACGAATTGCAAGGATTGTCATTCGGCTGTCTCAGAGACAATTTTCGATTGGATGAACAAGGCGGCGCATCTGAACGCGAATAATGACGACACGAAATGCCTTAGTTGTCACAAACTGGGCGGAAATCCGTTCATGCCCCATTCGACATCACAGCAAAACCTTACGATCGATCCGAACAGAACGCCCGTCAAAACAAAGAACAATTGGCACATTAATCTGGCCAGCAATTTACGCGATCTGCAAACGACGGAGTCAGACAATGTCAGTTGCGCGGTATGTCATCGGGAGCACCAGGGGAAATTCGCGCCTATCGACAGTTTCGACCCGCAACAATGCCATGTCTGTCATTCAGTGAAATTCGCCGACGTCGAATCAGAACATCCGCTTTACACGCACTATCCATATGACGGCCCGACGCGGATTCGATTTGATCACGCCTCGCATTTAAAAAAGCATTTTGTTGAGGATGAGTTCGCAGACCGTGCGCCCGAAGGTTGCAAACAGTGCCATGACACGGATCAAAGCGGTGCGCGGATGCTCTCCAACTCGTTTGAAGCGACGTGTTCCAATTGCCATCTGGAAGAAATTCTGGGCGATACGCGGGCGAACGCAAAAGGTGTCGCGGTATTATCCATCCCGGAACTCGACATTCAGACGTTGACTGACGCAGGCTACTACATCGGCCAATGGCCGGCATGGGCGGATGGCGAAGTGACGCCGATGATGCAGCTATTGTTGCCGGAGGCGGTGCAGAATTCGCCCGCGCTACAAGACAGGTCCATCGACTTTTATGATTTGAGCGCCGCCGATCCAGCCGAATTGCGGTCCGTTGCGGAGATGGCCTGGGCAATCAAAGCGTTATTTTATGACATCCAAATGGGTGGCACGGCGTTAATGAATCGGCGGCTCGCTGAGGCGCTGGAGCGTGATTTTGATCAACCGACGCTGAACCGTTTGGTCGCCTCACTTCCCAAAGACACACTGGTCAACAATCAGGAAGAATGGTTTCCGATGTTGATGGAGGAGCTTGCGAAATTGAGATCTGGAGAGATGGATATTTTTCAGGATCCGGATCGCGACAGCGGCGCGGGAGGCGAGGCGTCCGATGACGACGATGCCCGTGTTATATCAGTTGAACGCGATGACGCCATTTTTCTTGATAATGGCGTCATTGAGGATACGACACTGATCGACATCGGCGTTCTGAGCGACGATGACGCCATCTTGCTCACAGAGGACGATGATGACGCGATATTGCTGACAGACGACGACAATGACAGTCTGCTGACGGACGATGAAATCCTGCTCAACGATGATGATACGCTCAGCGACGACGCTGATACGGAAAATCCGTTCAGTGCGGCGCTGGCTTTTGTCGAAAATAATGAGGAATGGGCGAGGAATGGCGGTTGGTACCGGGACGGTAGCACAATTTCCTATCGACCGATCGATCATGCCGATCCGTTCCTGAAAACGTGGTTGGATGTATCGGCCGCCAAGAAGGACTCTATCGGCGAATTGCTGTTTGGCGCACTAAGCGATGAAAAAGCCGTTGGTAAATGTATGAAATGCCATAGCGTTGAGACCGAGCCTTCAACAATGCGAGCGAGCGATACTGGCGACCACCTGGCGCTTACCGGCGGCGCTGTTCGAATAAACTGGTATGGGTTCAAGCCCGGCGACGTTGTTTCGGATTTTAACCGGTTCTCCCATGTGTCGCATTTTGGATTAATGGACGACGAAGGTTGTTCCAGTTGTCATAAGCTCGAAGACGTCTCAGCTGAAATAACCGACGGCTGGACGGCGAGTTTCATGGACATGGAAAGAGAGACTTGTACGCAATGCCATCAGCGTGGACGTGCGCCGGATAATTGTTTGACCTGTCATAATTATCACGTTGAGCCGTACAACCGATCGATTGAGCAAATCGCCGATGCGCTCTGGGGCGCCGCTAGCGACGAGTGACGCCGGATCGTTCGTTGACGTGGATCAATGCTGGGGTGATTTGACACCGGACAAAAATATTCGCCGCCGCACTACAGTTTTTCAAGGTTATATCGCGCAACGTTTCTCCATTCGGCGCCATCATTCGCGCGGGTCTCGACGCGCAGGGTGAATTCCCGTTCAGTTACTTTTTCCCAGATAACCCGTTGCAGCGACGCTTTTGGCTCAAAATATTCCGGCAAATTATATGCTGTAAATTCATCACTGATGGCGAGATCTGGCGCCTGCGCGAACATTGCTCCTTCGCCGGCGGCATCAGAAACGAAATAACTGTGCGGTGAACCCGGCTGGTCATCAAGACGGAAGATAACCCATTTCTTGTGTCGCTCATTGTATCCATAAGCGAGGAACGTTTTGCGCCCGTTCGCTTCAAGCGAGGATAAGACGCCGCAACCGTCAAGACCCAGGCCGGCGCTGTAGCGCGCGTCTGATATGTTGCCGTCCGGGTCTGTAACCGTTCCGGACCATTCGCCCTCCAGAAAGTCGAAGGCGCCATGTGGCTGTTCCGTACAGAGCTTTTTTTCATGCACGCCGGGAAATGAACTTCCTGCTGGCGTATATGGGTCGAGGTCGCGGCGACGATGTGCGTCAACGACACTCCAGGTTGTCCACGTCACGCCTTCGTCTTTGGTGTTGGAGCCGTCCCAACGAAAACTGACGCCGGGACGAATATCGGCGAAATTGTAACGTCGATGTTGGACGTCGATGCTGTCATCCTTTAGCGGGCGACGCACAATTGAATACATGGTGAGCCGGCCATGGTGATCGTCGCCGATGAGTTGATCCAGAAAAGCCGAACCCTGATTTGCAGCACTCGGCCAGTTTTGCGCCATGACCCACCGCTCGCGCGCCGGGTCATAATAACGGATAGAAAACCCGCGTTGGCTCGCTTCATCCGGATTGTCGCGGGCCCAGGCAAGTTCGACGATTGCTTTGCCGCCCAGAATGGGAAAAACGTGTTGGTGGGTCCAGTTCCCATCTTTCTGATAATGAAATTCACCTTCCGGTCGTGAACGCCAGTTCATTTCCCATTCGCCAATCCAGAAATCAAAGGCGCGATGTTCTGGCGCCGCCCAAGCGTCTATAATTTCAGCGCCCAATGCATCATCCCAATTTCTACCGGGCTCATCGCTTGGTTGCGCGAACGCGCTCAAGGCCATTCCCGTCAACGCCATCGTGATAATCGCAAGAAAAATTTTCATGTGTCATCCCCGTTTATGGGAAGACGGTAGCATCGCTTTTTCGCGGAAAAAGTCATAAACTCGCCGAACGAGAAAATGTGCAATAATTGAAACGCGACAAAGCGATGATTTATCTGACGCAACCGCCAGCCAATGGCCCGAAGCTGATTGAGCACTATAAGCGCGTAGCGCGCGAAGGCGCCGTGTTTTCAGCTCGGTTGCAAAATCAACGTTACGATATCGCCGAGAAATTTTGCGAAACCTGGTCTTGCCCTAGTCTCAGCTGGTCGACCGGCGGTGAAGAACAATATGAGATCAGGGGTGGGCGCTCCATTCGCATCAAACCCTGGGGGTTTATTTTTATCGCCCGGCATGACCGCTATTCTTATTGTTCGAAAAGCGAGCAGCCATTTCGTTCCAACATGATTTGTTTTCCGCGTTGGATTACCGACAGTGCGAGCGCGCGGTTGCTTGAAGCCCGAGACGTGGACGGCGATCCAACGCAAACGAAAATATTGTTGCCGCGCGCGGAAACAAAAAAGGTTGTAGCAAGCATCATGGCGCATGCGGGCGTTGGCGATCATGACGCCGAATATCTTCGTGAAAAAATGATCCTGCTATATGGGCAACTTATCGCGGATCAGGATGAGCAAACGCATGCATCGCATGTGATAAAAGAGACGACGCAAGCGGAACTTCGCCGACGAGTCGAACGTGCGCGACAGTATATTTTACAAGAGTATAGTTCCGATAAAATAACCCTCAATATGATTGCAAAAGAAGCATGTCTTTCACGATACCATCTGGTTCGCACTTTCAACTCGTTTACCGGTCAAACGCCCATTCAATTTTTGATAGCGGTGCGGATGGAGGCTGCGTTCAATTTGTTGAAGGACACAAAGATGATGGTTTCTGAAATCGCGGAAAGCGTCGGTTACAAAAGCCGCGTGACGTTCTTCAAGGCATTTCGTAAGGTCTTCGGCGTCGCGCCGTCGGCAATTGAACGTCCACACAACGCGTATTATCAATAGCGGAAAATCGAAAACGACAGGTCCCGTTTATAAGGCCCTAAAGATATACGATTATTTCGTAACCGATCACATGGAGCCGTTGTCCGTGCTGTCAACGATAGTGGACGGCCTTTTGCCCGCGGGCTAAAAATTTCGCAACGCTTCACATATTGAAGCGGTTTTAAGAAAAGGAGAAATCATGAAACATGAAAGCATTCTTGGGACAGTCGGCAATACGCCGGTCATCCGCATCAACCGGCTGGCGCCGGACGGCGTCAATCTTTACGTCAAGTTTGAAGCGTTTAACCCGCTGGGCTCCGTCAAAGACAGGCTTGCCCTTGGTGTCATTGAAGCGGCGGAAAAATCCGGCGATCTGAAGCCGGGACAAACAGTTGTTGAGGCTACGTCAGGAAATACCGGCATTGGCCTGGCTATGGTCTGTGCGGCCAAAGGTTATCCGCTTGTTTTAACGATGGCGGAGACATTCTCCGTAGAAAGACGAAAACTAATGCGGTTTCTCGGGGCGCAGGTGATCCTGACGCCGAAGGAAGACAAAGGCACCGGCATGGTTGAGAAAGCGAAAGAGCTTGCCGAAAAACACGGCTGGTTCATGACGCGACAATTCGAAAACGAAGCCAACCCGGATATGCATGAGCGCACGACAGCGCGCGAGATCATGAACGATTTCAAAGGTGAGAAACTCGATTACTGGGTTACCGGGTTTGGTACGGGCGGCACGTTGACCGGTGTTTCGCGTGTGTTGAAAAAGGAAACCCCGGAAACGAAAATCGTCGTCTGCGAACCGCCGGGCGCGGCGATGTTGTCCTCGGGTGAGCGTCAGGACCGGCATGCCGATGGCAGTCCGGCGAAATCGCATCCGGCATGGACGCCCCATCCGATTCAAGGGTGGAGCCCGGATTTCATTCCCCTCATCACGTCAGAAGCGGTCGATAAGGGCGTCATCGATGAAATCGTCAAGACGCCGCACGAGGAGGGAATTAAATGGTCGCAAGAGCTCGCAAAGGCTGAAGGTATTTTTACCGGTATTTCCGGCGGATCGACGTTTGCCGGCGCCATGACGGTGGCGCGAAAGGCCAGCAAGGGCACAACCATTCTGTGCATGTTGCCGGATACGGGCGAGCGGTATTTATCGACGCCGTTGTTTGCGGATGTGGAGGCGGAAATGAGCGCAGCGGAGCGAGATCTCGCCGCATCGACGCCGAATTTTCAACTCGGCTGATCTCGCAGTCGTGAAGCGGGTGTGCGCGATAGCGCCGCCCGCGCCTTGATAGGGCCGGGCGATGGGAATAACCTCGCTGACGGGCTCGGGTTATTTTGGGAGGCATATTATGCTTGGTAAATTATCAATTGCGTTTGGTGCAACGGCGTTACTTGCAGCGTGTGCGACGGCGGGATCAAGTTACGTAATGAGTGACGACGTCGCGGGGAAACTCGCAAAGTTCGAAAAAACTGGCGACGTCAGAGATTGCCTGCCGCTAACGTCAATCGACCAAATCAAACCGTTGGATGATCGAAATTTTTTGATTGAGGCCGGCGTCAATGATTTTTATCTCGCCGAATTATCATCGAGCTGCAGCGGCGCGGACAGCAGTTTTAATCGGCTTCAATATAAGACATCACTTTCGAGCTTATGCCGAAATGAGATTATCAGCGTCATCGATAATTCGACGGGGTTTACGGTCGGCTCGTGCGGCATGGGCGATTTTCAAAAGCTTGAAATGGTCGATACGCCAGCTTCGTAGTGTCGACTGCGTTGTAAATTCGCATACTGACGAATAGCTTACAGAGTTAACGGTTTCTTATGGCTTGGTAAACAAAGTCATAAGTCGCCGTTAACTCGATATTATTCTGCTTCCTTTCATCTTTGTCATGGTTAACCCGGAACGCTTTGTGCGACGGGGCAAATGGACAGGGTGTATAAAGGGGCGAACGAATGACAATGACTTTCTCAGCGGAAGCCATCGAAAATGCGGAGCCGATATTAAGCGGTGAAGAAATGTATCGATTAGGGCTGGCGGCTTCGACCGGCATTGAAACCGGGATCTTCGATCTGGTGACAGCGCACAAATGGTTCAACCTTGCGGCGATGCAGGGCAATCTTGAAGCGCGCGCTTATCGCGCAGAACTTTCCAACGAAATGTCGACGGACGAAGTTGCTGAAGCGCAACGCCAAGCACGCGAATATCTCGTGACGCATCGCGCCCGGTCGCACGCCTGAATTTTGGCTTCTTGACTCGTCTGTTTGGCGATCCGCTCTGATCCGGGCGCAGGTCGACTTTGCGAATACGCCGACTGCTCGACGCTGCGGACCGCCGTTGTCGATTTAATAATACCGGCACAGCATCCCCATCTGCGCTAGGGTCATTTATCGACCCGCGACAGCAAAGTGTCGCCGCAATCAGCGATGGGTCGCACAGGCTCCTGATAAGCAGCATATTTTGCCGAATTTGCCCCTTTGCCGGGTGTCGGGCGCTCATTGTGACCAAGCGCCAATTCGCTTCCTTTCGGCTATTGTTCTGCGATATCTCCACCCAATAAGTCAGGCCTTTGCCGTAAACGGTCGGGATTTGGACGCCGCGCCGGTTTACGGCCTTGAAATGGCGCCGCGCATGGCTTAGACGACCGGCTCTTTGATTGACGCAGCGCCGGAACGGCGCGCGACCGACCGAGAAAGGCACGAGGACATGGCAGTCCCCAAGAGTAAAATCACCCCATCCAGGCGCGGCATGCGCCGGAGCCACGATAAGCTTGCGCAAGCGGCTTATATTGAAGACAAGGATTCCGGCGAATTGCGCCGCCCGCACCATATTGACTTGAAAACGGGCAAATATCGCGGCCGTCAGGTCGTTGAGGCGCAGGACGACTAGGCCTTCCGGCGAATAATCGGCGAAGTTTACGCCGCGCGAGGGCTCGCGCGGCGTTTGTCGTTGCGTCCGTTTGCAATTCCAAAGCGAAGCTTTACCCTCAAATGGCGGCCGGGGGGCCGAAACGGGAGGGATCATCCATGTTCCGTAATTTTGCCTCGATCGCGGCAGGAGCGATTCTGCTGGCCGGCTGTGTGTATCCTTACGAGGATGCCTTTCAATCTTGCGATAACGACGCTGGCGCTTGTTATCAGGTCTGCGAAGGCGAACCGGATGAAAGCGGCGCAAAAAACTGCCGCATGATCTGCGAAGACACGGCAAATCAGTGTTTTGACAACGCCTACGGCCCGACCGGGAATTCAAGCGCCTATGCCGGGCGCGGGTCCTGGTACGGTTCATATGGATATTGGCGCCCGCGCTACGGGTATTTTTATTCCAACGATTATTACGGTCAGCCGGGGCGCCGATACGACCCGTATCATGATCGCCGGCAACGTCGTTATGACGGCCGCAGACATGACGGAGATGGCCGCCGTGGTAATCGACGGGACGGTAACGAAGATGGCCGACGCGGTCGTGACCGCGGCGACAACGGGCGACGCGATAACGACCGCGGCGCGACCCCGCCGCCAACCGGCGTTGCGCCTCCGGCGGCGCCGCCACGGGCAGAACCGACGCGTCCCAACCGTCCTCTGCCGCCAAGGGACCAACAAGCCGAACCGCGCAAAGAAGAATAAGGCGGCAATATTGCTCGTCGGCGTTTTTCGACCTGGCCTTGCCGCGAACAGGGCGCGACCTCTATAGAGGCCGCGCCTTCTCTATTTTTCACCCAGATAGGAGCTTGCGATGACCGCTATTGTCGATATCAGCGCCCGCGAAATTCTCGATAGCCGTGGCAACCCAACCGTTGAAGTGGAAGTGACGCTCGACGACGGATCATTGGGCCGCGCCGGCGTTCCTTCCGGCGCTTCAACGGGCGCGCACGAGGCTCACGAGTTGCGCGATGGCGGTTCGCGTTATGGCGGCAAGGGCGTTGAAAAGGCGGTAGATGCGGTCAACGGTGAAATCGACGACGCGCTTTGTGGTTTTGATGCCGAAGAACAGATCCATCTCGACGAAGCGCTAATCGAACTTGATGGCACCGAAAACAAAAGCCGACTTGGCGCGAATGCTATTTTGGGCGTTTCGCTGGCGACCGCGAAGGCGGCCGCCGAGGCGGCCAGCTTACCGCTATATCAATATGTCGGCGGCGTTTTTGCACGCACATTGCCCGCGCCGATGATGAATATCGTCAATGGCGGCGCGCACGCAGACAACCCGATCGACATTCAGGAATTCATGGTAATGCCGCTTGGCTTCGAAACGTTTTCCGAAGCCTTGCGCGCCGGCGCGGAAATCTTTCACACCTTGAAAAAGGAACTGAAGAACGCCGGCCATAACACCAATGTTGGCGACGAGGGCGGGTTTGCGCCGAATCTTTCGTCGACTGATGATGCGCTCGGCTTCATCATGAAGGCAATCGAGAAAGCGGGTTACCGTCCGGGCGATGATGTGTTCCTGGCCCTCGATGCGGCGTCTACGGAGTTTTATAAAAAAGGAAAATATGAACTCGAAGGCGAGGGCAAATCACTGGGCGCTGATGAAATGGCAGCCTATTACGCTGACCTCGTCGCGCGTTATCCGATTATTTCTATTGAAGACGGCATGGATGAAGACGACTGGGATGGCTGGCGGACTTTAACCGAGGCGATCGGATCGAAATGCCAGCTTGTCGGCGATGATCTGTTTGTCACCAATGAAAAACGCCTGCGCGACGGCATTGCGAAAGGCTGCGCAAATTCCATTCTCGTCAAAGTCAACCAGATCGGTACGCTGACTGAAACGCTAGCCGCGGTAAACGCCGCCCATCGCGCAAGCTACACGGCTGTCATGTCGCATCGGTCTGGCGAAACTGAAGATGCAACGATCGCCGACCTCGCCGTCGCAACCAATTGCGGCCAGATCAAAACAGGGTCATTGGCCCGTTCGGATCGCCTTGCAAAATACAATCAGCTGCTGCGCATCGAAGAAGATCTCGACGATGCCGGTGTTTATGCAGGGAAATCCGGCTTTGCGTTTCTGAAATGACGCCGCAAATCCGCGCTGCCACAAACACCGACCAGGATGCCGTGCGGGCGCTCGTCTTTTCCGCGCTCGACGAATATGAAATTGAACCGGCGCCGAAAACGACGGACCGCGACCTCTATGACATAGAAGGCTT
>JAJFFU010000184.1 GCA_021776465.1 Parvularculaceae bacterium | reverse complement strand
GTTTTGCCAAGGACAGCCGCAATCTTGACGGGCACATCCTCAACGGCCGGCGACGAATGCGCCTTATCCGGCGTGCTTTCCGAGGTCAGCGCAACATCCGTTGTCGGCGCCGGGTCTTTTTTGCGTAGGGCGCTCATGATGGTATTTCCTTCTTCAGGGATCGCGGTGTTCGGTTGATCTTCGTCGCCGCAAAAATATCTTTGATCTGTTCAGTGATGGCGTCGCGCGTGCGCGTCATCGCGCCGCCGCGCCATTCTAGACGGACGTCGCCCGGCGTCAGCGAAGCGTCGGTTACAATGGCGATATGGTCACCGCCGTGTTCCGCGAGCGCCTTTTCGATATGGGCTCGTCCGCGCTTTGTCGTTTTTGATGAAAGAACGAGCGTCGCGCCTGCGCCGTCGTTGGCCGCCTTCAAATATCGATCAATCATCGCCAACGCCGTCTCAGTCTGGTGCGCGATTGCACCGGCGACGCAAAATTCCGTGACGATCGTTTGAGCGACGTTTGTCAACGTTTCGATATGCTCGGCGAGGCCGTCGATCTCAGCCGCCGAAGCATCCGTCAGTCCCGTTGCAATAACTTCAAGAAGCGCGGTCTGTTTCAACGCTTCAGCGGCGGCGATGCTTTTGACGGCGTCTTTGCGCGCTTGCGACACGGCCGCGTTGAGTTCTTTTTGCGTGTATGTCTTCGATACGTCCTGCGCGACAGCAATAGTCGACGGGCGAATCGGCGCTGGCGCATCGAAGGCGCTAAAATCGAAAGGGGTCGCGGCGGCGGCCATCAGTAGATCACCTCATCGCTATTGTTTTTCGAGAGATAAATTTCTCCATCTTCGGCAAGGCGCTTGGCGACGTTGACGATATTTTGCTGTGCTTGATCGACGTCGCGCACCCGCACGGGGCCCATGATCTCGATATCGTCTTTCAGGATCGTCGATGCGCGTTCGGACATATTTGAAAAGAAAATTGTCTTCATGGTTTCGTCAGCGCCTTTGAGGGCGGTCGCCAATACCGACTTGTCCACATGGCGCAGCAACATTTGAACATCGCTGCTTTCGAGTTTTGCAAGGTCTTCGAACACAAACATCAGCGCCTTGATGCGCCCGGCGGCGGACGGGTTCTTGGCCTCAAGCGTGCCCATAAATTTGCGTTCGCTGGCCCGTTCAAAATTGTTGAATATTTCCGCCATCGCCTCAAAGGGGTCTTTTTCCGGCGCGCGGGCGAGGCTCGCCATGAATTCGGTTTTCAGCGTTTGCTCGATACGGTCGAGGACTTCCTTCTGTACAGGGCCAAGCGCCAGCATGCGGTTCATCACTTCTTCGGCGTCCCGTTCGGGAAGCGCCGAGATGACCTTTGCTGCATGTTCCGGCTTGATGCGCGACAAGATGACCGCGACCGTTTGCGGGTGTTCGTTGCGCAGATATCCAGCGAGGGTGCGCTCGTTCACATTGGCAAGCTTGTCCCACATGGTGCGGCCAGCCGGGCCTTTGATGTCTTCAAGGATCGTATCAACGCGGTCCGCCGGTAATACGTTTCTCAAAAGACGGCGCGCTGAATCCATCGACCCGGTGATTGACCCGGTCGAGGACAGGTTGCGCACAAAGTCGAATAGCAGGCTTTCAACAACGTCGGCTGTTACGGCGCCCAGATTGGTGATCGCGAGGGAAAGTTCCCGCAGCTCGTCTTCTTCGAATGTTTCCCAGAGCGGTTTGCTGTTTTCTTCGCCAAGCGCGAGCATGACGACGGCGGCGCGTTCGGCGCCGGAAAGCTGATCGGGTTCTGTTACAGTTTTTGCGCTCATGACGCTTCACGCATCCACGAGCGGAGCAGCCCGGCGGATTCGTCCGCATGGGCTTTCACGATCTCGGAGACCTTGTTGATCGACGAGGCGCGAACTTGCCCCTGCACTTGTGCAAGGTCTATGTGCTGATCAATCGCGCTTGGTTCAGCCTGAAGCGCAACCGCCGCGTTTGCCGAGCCATTAGATGTCGTTGCAACTGGCGCGGCTATGGCGCCTTGGGGCGCCGGTGTTGCCGTCCGTACCGGGCTGTTGTTGCCAGTAATCATTGGGCGCAACACAAACCAGACTAGCGCGAGTGCGATAATCGCAAGGGCCGCAAGTTCAGCGAAGCGCATGATATCCGCTTGCGCAAACTGGCTTGGCGCGGCGGCCGCCGCAGCGGGGAGCGGCGCAGCGGCCAAAGGAGAGAACCGGATATCGACGACGCTGACTTGGTCGCCGCGCGCTTCGTCGAAGCCAATCGCCGATTTCACCAGTGTTTCGATACGGGCGAGTTCGCCATTGTCCCGTGGCGCGTAGACTGTTGAACCGTCCGCACCGGTCGTTGACTGATTGTTCACGGCGACAGCGACAGACAACCGTTTGATGACCAGCCCTTCCTCGCGCACGGCGTTGCGCACCGTTTTGGTGATTTCGTAGTTGGTGGTCTCTTCGATGCGTTGTGTTGAATTGGTCGAGGGTTGCCCGCCAGTGTCGAATGCGGCGGCGCCCGGCAGGGTGTTTGCGACCGAAACGCCATTGGCGTTATTCGGATCAACCCGGTTTGATGTTTCCTCGACGGTGGTTTCCGAAAGAACGGTCTGGCTGTCCGGATCGACGATTTCGCTCGATTCCGTGATGCGGCTGAAATCCATGTCGGCTTTCACTTCGACGCGAATGTTTTCTGCGCCGACGATGCGGCCGACAATATCTTCGACAGCGCGACGTAACCGCGCTTCCGCCGCGAGCTTTTTCTCTTCCACGGAGCCGGCAATGGCGTCCGCGCTTTCGCTGTCGGCGCCAGCAGCAAGGAGTTGGCCTTGCGCATCGAGGACGGTGACATGTGACGGATCAAGGGCGGGAACAGCCGACGCGGTGAGATTGACGATGGCGCGCACGGACCGGGCATCGAGCCCACCGGGCGCATCAACGACAATTGACGCGGTGGCGGTTTGCTTGTCGCGAGCGAATAGTTCGCGTTCCGGCAATACCAGATGAACGCGCGCAGAGCGAACGCCGCTTATTGTCGCGAGCGTGCGCGCCAACTCGCCTTCGAGCGCGCGCAGCCGGTTGATATTTTGTTGAAAGGACGTCGCACCGAGCGCCTGGTTGTCGTCGAATATTTCATAGCCGACGCCTTCACCGACCGCGTAACCATCGGCGGCCAGATCAAGTCGCAACCGGCTGACGTCTTTGCGCGGCACGAGAATGGAAACGCGTCCGCCCTGATCGCGAAGTTTATGATCGACGCCGTCTTGTTCGAGGCGCGCGATAACAGTCTGCGCTTCGCCATAGGTTGCGTCCGCGTAAAGGACGCTCATGGAGGGCGCGCCAACGCGGGCCATAATCAGCGCAAGCGCCGCTGCGACGCCGAAGCTGACGCCGATGATGGCGCCGAGCCGCATCAGCCCGAAAGATTGGATGAATTTTGTCAGTTCGTTCACGACACTTCGCCAGTTACCGGCGCGCTGCGACGAAGGTCGCGGCGCCTTACCCGGCAAAATTTGCCCTATGTGTCGTAAAGAAAGCGTTTCCTATTGGCGTTTCGCAAAGAAAAACCCGCGAAGGCAGCGCCCGCGCGGGTCTTCAAACGATTGAAGAAGTTAAGGAGGGATTACCGATATTGCTGAACGCGCGTAGCGCGTAGCCCCGGCAAGCCATGTTGGTCGATGGCTTTCTGCCAGGTTAAAAACTCTTCCACTGTCAGGGTGTATCGTTCGCACGCTTCTTCTAGCGTCAGAAGCCCGCCGCGGACGGCCGCGACGACTTCTGCTTTGCGACGGATCACCCAACGTTTCGTTGACGGTGGAGGCAAATCTTTCAAGGTGAGCGGCGTGCCGTCTGGTCCGATAACATACGGATCTTTTTTGAGCGGCGGTGCTGCTGTGTTGGCAACGGCATTCATGCGAAACAAATCCCCTGGATACGCAACTGTTCGTCAGGAGACGTTACGCAATCGGTTTTAAAGAACGCCTAAGCGTCAAGGTAAAAGCTTCCCTAAGTGGTTGATTGTTAGTGAATTTCCGCGCGACCCAATTCTGTTTCAAAAAGGTGCAGAACTGCGTCTATCGCGCGGTTTGGGACAGTGTTTGCCAAAGTTCATTAGCAATCGAAATGATGCGCGTATTCGCGGAATAAGCGCGCTGTGTCTCGATAAGCGTTGAAAACTCTTGACCTATTTCGACCGTGGAGATTTCAAGCGCGCTTCCTTCAAGTGCGCCCGCGCGTCCCGTTTGGGGATTGTCGAGCGTCATCGCGCCGGCTGCCGTCGTTAATTGATAGGTCGACGACGCGCCAATTTCCAATCCGTCCGCATTGGTAAAGTTTGCGATCGCGATCTGATAAAGGTCGCGCGTCAAGCCGTTGGAATATTGGGCGATAACGCGCCCGTCGCTTGAAATTTCAACGCCGGTAAGGGCGCCCGTCGCGGCGCCGTTGGCCGATGATGTGGTAAACTGCGTCGCGCCCGGACCCAAAGTCAGGGAGCTGATATTAAGGTCAATCATTTGGGAAGAATTTGGCGAAAATGACAGGGGCAGTGTTGATGCATTGGCGTCAAGCCGGCCGTTTGCATCGAAAACAAGCGTCCCGGACGCCAGTGTTTCCTGCGCGCCATCGGCAAATGCGGCGACCGCGTCAAATGTGCCGCCGCCGGTTGCCGTCAGCGTCAGTGACATGGTGCGCGGCGTTCCATCGGCGTCGAAAACCTGAAAATGCTGGGCCACGACTGCGCCGGCCGGTGCGTTCGCTGACAGGTTTCCGCTGAGCGTCAGTTGATCGGTCGCCGCGGCGATTGTCGGAAACTGGTTGATGTCCACGGCCTCAAGAGAGGCAAGGGCGCTCGCCGCCGCGCCGTCCGCGCCGTTGATGGGCGCAGCCCGCAGGAAGTAGCCTGCTTCATTGACAAGGAGGCCGTCTTCGCGGGCCGAAAACCCGCCGGATCGCGTGAACGACACAGGCGCGCCGGCGTCTGCGGTCTCTGATACGACGAAAAATCCATCGCCCGAGATCGCAATATCTGTCGATGAGTTTGTGCGGGTAATCGCGCCCTGTTCGCCGAACAATGTGCGCGCCGTCGCGCCAACGCCGCCGCCTTCAATGCCGCCTTCGGTCGCAAGGCCGGTGACAAGTGTAGAAAAGTCAACGCGTTCGCGCTTGTACCCGGCGGTTTGTGTGTTCGCGATGTTCTGCGATACCGCTTCCAGACTAGAGGCGTATGCATTGACGCCGGAAAGACCAATGGCGAAGAGACCTGAAAATGCCATGTTTGTTACTCCGTATGGGACTTATTATTCGTCATCCCGGATGCGTCGTCGCATGAAGCGATGCGATGCTGATCCGGGAGCCGGTGCGATAGATCCCGTGTCTGCAAAGCAGCGCTGTCGCGCTGCATTGCGCACGGGATGACGGCGGGAAGGTTTTTCAGGAGGAGCGCCATCACGATTGCGCATCCACTCTGGAGACGAGATCCAAAGCGAAACGCAGCCCGGCAATTTCAATTTCCGGCGCGCCGCTGGCGAAGGAGACGGCGTTGACAAGCCCTTGTGTCGACACGTTGGCGGGGATCAGTTGTTCATCCGCGTCAGTCGCGACAATGGCAAGGCGGTAGGCGCCGTCATCGGCGTTCGCGCCATTTGCGCGTTTGCCGTCCCAGGTGACATCATGTGAACCGGCGCCGGCAGCAACAGGCAATGTCGCAATGTGCGTCCCGTTCGCATCAAAGACGTGCGCTTCGGCGCTCTCGGCTTCCCGGGGCAGTGAGTAGGTCCACTGCGCTTCGCCGTCGCCAAGTGCTGCGACGTCACTTTCAACGGTCGCAATGCGTCCGACCATGGCAAGCGCTGTTTCGTTGTTGGATGAGCTTTGCAGCGCGAGTAAGGCTTCAAGATGCTGGTTCGTCTGAATCGACTGCTCGACGCCAGCAAATTGCACCAGTTGCTCAGTGAATTTTTCAGTATCGAGCGGCGCCAACGGATCCTGGTTGCGTAACTGCGTCGTCAACAATGTTAGAAACGTGTCGAAATTCGCTGTCAGTTGCGACGTCGCCTGCGTGGATGCGGCCTGAGCGCCTGAGATCGATGCGATGTCCATTTTAGGTCTCCTAAATACTGATATCGACGGCGCCAGATGACCATGGCGCGGCGAAGAATGGTTCGTATGTTGGTGCAGATGCGAGGCCGACGTCGGAACCACCTGCATCATCGGCGAGTTCAAAAACGACATTCTCATTGTCGAATTCAAAACCCGAGGAGCCAAGCGCATTGCGCAAGGCTGCTTCGTCATTAGCGAAGAGATCAAGCGCGGCTTGCTGCTCAAACTTCAGCGCCAGAATGTTCTCGTTTTCATCGGACAGCCTCATATGCGCTTCAACGCGCCCGAGTGACGGCGGATCTAAGCGTAATTCGAATTGCGTGGCGCCCGTATCGAGGCGGCGCGCCAGGAGTTTCGCGAAATCCTGCGTTGGCGCTTCAGATTTGTGGGCGGGCGCAGCCGCTTTTGTTGCTTTTGGAGCGCCTGCCTTGGCGATATCTGCAGCGCGGATCGCGGCGGCGTCGGCTTTTGCCGTTGCGGCGGCGCCTTGGGCCGGTGCAGGTGCGACGGCGATCTGCGATGCGATC
>JAJFFU010000183.1 GCA_021776465.1 Parvularculaceae bacterium | reverse complement strand
TGTTGCTGGCGTCGCAAAAAGCGCGCGACATCTTTGCCCTGATCGCCGGCGGCGCCCTTGATGGTCTTTCCATCGGCTACCGCACCATCCGCGCGCGAAAGTTCAATGGCGCCAAAGGCCGGCGCATCGTTGAGGCCGATTTGTGGGAGGTGTCGATCGTGACGTTCCCCATGGCGGCGCGCGCCCGCATCACCCATATCGAATCGGACGGAACGGAAGTCCCCCGCAAAACCCCCGCACGCCCCGGCGTCTCCCCTCCCGAGGCGCACATCACGCACGCATCCTCCCCCGAGGCGCGCCTTGCGCGCGCTGGCGCGTGCGTGATCGCGGGGGCCCTTCCGCCGTCCGGCCGGCGGGCGTTCAGTCATCCCCTCCTGAGCGCCCGCCATTTTGCATCTGCCGTTCGGGACGCGGCATCCATTCTATCAGTAAACGGAGTATATGAGTAAAATGAGTATCGAAACCAAGGCCAATGACACGCCCGCCGAAGCTCACGAGGTGCGCGGCGCCATGCGTGATTTCCTGAGCGCCTTTGAGCAGTTCAAGGAAGCCAACGACACGCGCCTCGGCGCGCTGGAAGAAAAGAAAAGCGACGATGTCGTGCTGATCGAAAAGATCGACCGTATCAATGCGGCCGTGACCGAGCAAAAACGACACATCGACGCGCTGTCGCTGAAATCGAAACGTCCGGCGCTCCATGAAAGCGCCCACGCCGCGCCGAGCGAAGGCAAAGCCGCCTTCCAGCGCTATATGCGGGTCGGCGACGCAACGGCGATCGCGACCATCGAACAAAAATCGCTGAATGTCGGCACGGACGCGGAAGGCGGTTATCTCGCGCCGGAACAGACCGAAGCGTTCATCTCGCAGGCGGTCAAAGACATCTCGCCGATCCGCCAGATTGCGTCGATCCGTGAAATCGGCGCCAATGTTTTCCGCAAGCCGGTTTCCAATGGCGACGCAGCAACGGGCTGGGTCGGTGAAACCGGTGCGCGGACGGAAACCGCGGCGCCGACCATCAGCGCCATCGACTTCCCGACCATGGAACTTTACGCCATGCCCGCCGCGACCCAGACGCTGCTCGACGATGGCGTCGTCGACATCGATCAGTGGCTCGCCGAAGAAGTGCAAGGCGAGTTCGCGGTTCAGGAATCCGCCGCCTTTGTGAATGGCGACGGCGTCAACCAGCCCAAGGGCTTCCTCGATTACACGATTGCCGAAGACTCATCACGCGCCGCCGGCGAGCTTGGATACATCGCGACCGGCGTTGACGGCGATTTCCCGGCCTCCGATCCGTCCGATGTCCTGCTCGATCTGATCTACACGCCGAAACAGGCGTTCCGCGCCAATGGCCGCTTTGTGCTCAATCGATCCGTTCTCGGACAATTGCGCAAATTCAAGGATGCCGACGGCAACTATCTCTGGCAGCCCTCGGTGCAAGCCGGTGAGCCGGCGCGGCTCATGGGCTATCCGGTGACGGAAGCCGAAGACATGCCCGACATTGCATCCGACAGCAACTCGATTGCCTTTGGTGATTTTCGTCGCGGCTATCTGATCGTCGACCGGGTCGGCGTGCGCGTCCTGCGCGATCCTTATTCCGCCAAACCCTTCGTGCTTTTCTACACAACAAAGCGCGTCGGCGGCGGCGTACAGGATTTTGACGCCATTAAGTTCCTGAAGTTTTCGGCGAGCTAACCGCCGTCATCCCGGTTGCGCTGCGGCGTGAAACGCCGCCGCGCTGATCCGGGACCGCTCTCCGGGTTTCAACGCGCTGAGACCGGTCCCGTGTCTGTGACGCAGCATTCGCATGCCGCATCGCGCACGGGATGACGGAGAAAGAGACCACCCACAAAGGACCCTTGTTGTATCATGTCCCTCACGCTAATCGCCCCCGCCGCGACCGAACCAGTGACCCTCACTGAAGCGAAGGATCACCTCCGCATTACTGACGCCGCCGAGGACGCGTTCATCGCCGGCGCGCTTGCCGCCGCTGTTCGATCCGTCGAAGCGCGCGGCGGTCTTGCGTTAATGTCGCAAGGCTGGCGGCTGACCCTTGATGCGCCGCCGGCCGAGACGCTGATCTTGCCGATCACGCCGGTGCAGACAATTGACGCCGTAACAGTCTCCGGCGCCCTTGTTGATCCGTCTGCGTATGAAACGGCGGCGGGCGCGCCCGGACGGCTTCGCGCCGCCGCGCCCTGGCCGGCGCCGTTGCGCGCCATTGGTGATGTGGCGATCGACTTTACGGCCGGCTACGCGACGCTGAGCGATGTGCCCGGTCCGCTGAAGCACGCGGTCTTGATGCTCACCGCGCATTTTTACGAGAACCGGGAATCGGCGGGCGAGGCGCGGGTTTATACGGTGCCGCGCAGCGTTGATGCGTTGATCGCCCCGTTTCGGGAGTTCCGTCTGTGATCGGCGCCCTTCGAAACCGCATCGAACTGTTGACGTTTACGCGGTTTGACGACGATGCGGGCGGCGGCGCCGTTGTCTGGTTGCCGGGGCCGGAAATCTGGGCCCAGGTGACGCGGCTGACCGCGGCGCGCGATGTGGCTGGCGACCGGACCCAGCGCCTGAAACGCATCGCCGCGCTCATTCGCCATCGCAGTGACATTGCCCTCGGCCAGCAGGTGAAGTTTGACAGTGAAAACTATGAAGTCGTCAGTATCGAGAGCGATGATGCGCGCGCGCGCCGAATCACGCTGATCTGCGAACAGGTGCTATCATGACCGACGCGTCCCTATCCTTACAAAAAGCCATCTACGCCAGCCTCATGGCCGACGCTGGCGTCAAAGCGGAAATCGGCGACCCGGCGCGTATTTACGACGCACCGCCCGCCGACGCAGTCTTTCCCTATCTGACGCTGGGCGAAACAAAAACCCGCGCGCTCGCCGGCATAGACGGCGCCGTTGAACACGATGTCCGGCTCTACGCTTACTCAAAATATGCCGGCCGCCTAGAAATAAAGCGCATCCTGGGCGCGGTCTACGACGCTCTGCACGATGCGCCGTTGTTGCCGCAGGACCATCGCTTGATCAGCCTGCGGTTCGTTTTTAACGACGCGTTCCGGCGCAATGACGGCGAGACCTATCAGGCCGTGTCGCGCTTTCGCGCCGTCACCCAACCCAATTAGGAGACCTCCTCATGCCCGCACAAAAGGGTAAAGACCTGCTTTTGAAAATCGGCGACGGGGGCGCGCCGGAAAGTTTC
>JAJFFU010000182.1 GCA_021776465.1 Parvularculaceae bacterium | reverse complement strand
GCGATTTTCGGCGCGGCGACATTATCGACTTTGCCATCGTCGATCTGCTGCAAATACTGCGTGTAGCTGAATACCGCTTCTTCTTCGAAATAGCCGACAATCCGGTGCGCCGTGATCGGCGAGATCAGGTAGATCAATCCGTATCCAAAAAAGAACCCGCCTTGCGCGAAGAGAACGACCGCGCGCTCGAACCATGTGGGCTGCGCAATCTCGATAAACGTCATCAGATGCATGCGTTCGTTTTCGGCTTCGTCGAGGAGCATTTCGATCCAGCCTTCGTCATTTTCCATGCGCCTTAGCGAACGGAAATGCTGCAACATACCGCCGACCATGCCGGGAACGGCGGCGACCGTTTCCAGAACGATGGCGCGATGACCATATCGGCCCGCGAAAAACGCATCAGCAAAAAAGCGCAACATTTTGGTGAAGCGAAACGCGATGACATCCCGAAGCCCTTGCGGTTCGCGATGGGCGGCGAGTGGGTCTGGCGGGAGGACATAAAGCATCTCGAAATCTCCAGTAACGCGCAGCCTATATAAGCGATAGCGCCGCCTGCATGATCCCCCGTGTGACAATTCGCCGAGCGCGCGAGGCGTGTGTGCCAATAATGCCTGACGCGGGCTGGGCTTTGCGATAGGGTCCGGGCAACGCGCAATCTCAAGGGAGTATCGCCCATGTCCGCATCCACTCGCCCCAACCGCCGCACGCTTCTCGCCGGCGCCTCTGTCCTCGCCGCCGCCGCTACGTTTTCAAGCGCCGCGAATGCGCAGGACGCGACCGTCGATTTTTCCGGCCGCTCGGTGCTGATCACCGGAACAAGCTCCGGCTTCGGACGATTAACAGCGCTGACGCTGGCCCGGATGGGCGCAACGGTCATCGCTTCCATGCGCAATTTTGAGGGCGGCGCCCGTCCCGAAGCGCGCGACCTGTTGACCATCGCCGCCAATGAAGAGCTGGACCTTCACGTTGTCGAAATCGACGTCACCGACGACGCGCTCGTTGCATCGGGCGTTGCCGAAGCCGAACGCATCGCCGGCGGCGGGCTTGATGTTGTCGTCAATAATGCGGGCATCGGCGTTGGCGGACCTGTTGAGCTTGCGGACATGGAAGTAACGAAACTGATGTTCGAGACAAATCTCTACGGCTATCTGCGCGTCGCCAACGCGGCCTTGCCGAAGATGCGCGCAAAGGGCGCCGGGCAAATATTCAATGTCTCTTCGCAGCTTGGCCGTTTTGTCGTCCCCGGTGTCGGTCTTTATTGCGCAACGAAGTTCGGCCTTGAAGCGTTGTTTGAGACCATGGCCTATGAACTGGCGCCCCACGGTGTTGAGATTACGATTATTCAGCCAGGCGGATATCCGACCAAGATCTGGGATAATGGCCGGCGTTATAGCGACCAATGGCTGGCGCGGGTCAGCGACGAAAAGAAAGCCGCTTACGAAACCCACATCCAGATGGCGACGAGCATGATGACCGGCGAATATTCAACGAACATGATCGACGTGCCGAACGCCATCGCCGAGATCATGGCCCTGCCTGCCGGCAAGCGCCCTTTGCGCCGCGCCGTCCATCCGAGGCCGCAAGCCGCGCAAGGCGCAAACGCCGCCATGGCGCAGGTTCAGGCCGCCGTTCTTGGCCAGGGCGCTTATGGAAGCTGGCACGCCGCCGTCACCGACTGACGCTGCGCATTACGCAATTGCGTGATTTTAATGCGCTATTTCCGCCACAGGGCCGACGCGCTACCATGCTTGCGCGCCGCGCCGCTTGATTGATCAGGGGTTTTTCCAATATCGTCTGGCGCGCGCTCGTCGATGGGGGCGGAAGCGCACGCTGACTGAGGCTGGGGTTGGGCTGGGGAGCAAGATCAATGCTGTATCGGATCGCCATATTTTCTGCTGTTGCACTCGCATTCATGGCGAGCGCGAACGCGCAGGAAAGCAATATTCGTGAAATGCAGTATAGTGAGTATTTGCTTGATAACGATTTTAACGGCGAACGCGTAAAAATTGCGTGCGAACCAAATAACGGGATCTATGTCCGGTTTTTGGCGTTTGCCGATGAATCCAATCTTCCGAAGTTTCTGGAGTTCCTGAAGCTGCGCCCGCAAAGCCTGCGTACATTTAACGACGGCCAGTTCTCGCAAGTTGCATCGGCGCTCGGCTACGCTGTTGAAGATGTGTGCGCCGAAATGAAAAAAGTCGGCAACCAAAGCTCGGGCGATGTCGCGGACACTGATTTTGACCCGGTGATCGACGTCGTGAATATTTCCGGCTTCATGTTTGAATACAGGTTCCAGCATCATCACCCGGAAGGCTTTCGCCCTTTGCAACGACGTGCGTTTCCTGTTGTGGAAATGGATGTGGATTACGACGACGACAACTTCCCGGACGAGAACGGCGATTTGTGGGTTTACCAGACCGCCGAGCTGATCGTGACGGTCAATAATTACGATTTTTTCGGATATGCGGAAAGCGGCGCGCCCGGGACGTTGCGTCGGATTAACGGGTCCTTCCCGTGTTATTACAAGCACCCAACGTTGCGCGCGGTCTATCGCCATGCATGGGAAGACTGCAATCCCGATACGTTGATCGCATTCGCACCACGCGGCGTAAGCCTGGTGGATGCAACAGAAGCGCTCGCTGTTGACTTCATTGAACAGAATATCGACACCGCGGCGCCCAGGATCCGCGCTTCTGATGACGTTGAAATAGAGGTGTGCTGCCGTGAACGCAGCAGTGTGTTTGGCGCGGCCCACTATTTTACGCCGGTTGGCGAGTGCCGCGATACCGCCAGCAGTCAATTTAATGTCGTCGCATCGCGATATTGCGAGGCGCCGCAACCAGATGATGCCGGGCCGGAACCGGACGCACGCAATCAAAGCAACCGATACAATGATGTGTGTTGCCGCGACTATTCCAATAACGATCAGTCTAATTTCTTTGCAGCACGGCGTTGGTGTGAAGACGCGGACGATCACGGGATCGTCCCCGATAATTTTTGCCGCAATTAGCGCGGCAAAACTGGATCGGCTGGCCGGCCGCGTTACGGACGCGAATCTATCCCGGCGCGGCCCGACGGATCTCGCTCGGCGGCCTTCGATATGTTTCCCGGAATACCGCGTTGAACCGCCGTAGCGACTGAAACCCCGCCCGCCAGGCGATTTCCGTCATCGGCAGATCAGTTTCATCAAGAAGCCGTTTGGCCCTTTGGATACGAACCGTCCTCGCAACTGTCGTCGGGCTGGCGCCCACATGTTTTTGAAAGAGCCGCGCCAGATGGCGTTCGCCGACGCCGAGTTTTTCCGAAAGGGCGCCGACGGTCATTTCATCGAGCGCGCCTTTATCGATCAGCTTCATGGCCCGCGCGACGGTTGACTTTGTGCCATTCCATGCCGGCGAAAAGGGCGCTGTTTCCGGGCGGCACCGAAGACAAGGGCGAAAGCCCCGCTCCTCGCATGCTGCAGCGCTCGGGAAAAAATTCACATTCCGGCGCAGCGGCGACCTGACCCGGCATACCGGACGGCAATAAATTTTCGTCGTCTTCACGGCGACAAAGAAAACGCCGTCATAGTCGGCGTCGCACCGTTTGCGCGCGGCGTCGCATTCTTCAAAGTCGAGTGTCGGTGTCGCTTCAATCATGGCGCAAATTATCCGCTGACAACGACCTCAAACGCAACAGTGCAAAAATTATCAGGTCCGATTCCGGCCAGCCAAACTCGCCGACGTCGCCATATCGACACAGTTGAAAAACCCCACCGGGCAAGGAGATCACCATGGATAAATCAAGCGCAATGTCGCCGATAGACTGGGCGCTGCTGGTCGTTCTGTCGCTCCTCTGGGGCGGATCGTTTTTCTTTGCGGAAATCGCCTTGCGCGATTTTCAGCCTTTCACCATCGTCGCCGTTCGCGTTGCGCTCGCCAGTCTCGCACTGTTCGTCCTGATCAAGGCGCGCGGCGGCGCCTTGCCATATTCCCGCGCCGTCTGGCTTGCTTTCGCCGGGATGGGTTTGCTCAACAACATCATTCCGTTCAGCCTTCTGTTCTATGGCCAGACCCAGATCGGCGCCGGGCTCGCCTCGATCCTCAATGCAACGACGCCGGTGTTCACCGTCATCGTCGCTCATTATGTGACGAATGATGAGCGCATGAATCCGGGCAAGATTGTCGGCGCAGGCTTCGGTCTCGCCGGTGTCGCCGTCCTGATCGGCGCTGACGCGTTGCAAGGCGTCAGCTGGTCCGTGCTCGCCATGATCGGCTGCCTCGGCGCGGCGCTCTCATACGCTTTTGCGGCAATCTATGGCCGCCGCTTCAAATCCATGGGCCTGGAGCCAACCACGGTCGCTTTCGGGCAAGTGACCGCAAGCGCCATCATGATGACGCCCGTTGCACTCATTATCGATGCGCCGCCTTCAGCGCCCGGCGCAGATTCCGTAGCGGCGTTGGTCGCCCTCGGGCTTTTCTCAACGGCCCTCGCCTATTATTTGTATTTCCGAATTCTTTCATCAAGCGGCGCCACCAACCTCACACTGGTGACGTTTCTCATCCCCGCGAGCAGCGTCACCTTGGGCGTCCTTTTTCTCGGGGAACGCCTTTCATCAACCGACTTTGCGGGCGTGGCGCTGATTGCGGTCGGGCTCGCTGTCATGGACGGAAGATTGTGGCGGCGATTGCGCGCGCACCGCAAAGCCGTATCGTAAACCATCGCGACTTTACTCGTGTCGACACAGAAGGACGTCATTGATGCCAAGTGAGAAAACCATCGCCTTGCGCAAACTGCACGAACCCGGCAATCCGTTCGTCATCGCCAACGCATGGGACGCAGGGTCGGCGCGTATGCTTGAAGGCTTGGGGTTCGCCGCCCTTGCAACGACAAGTTCCGGTTTCGCCTTGACCAAAGGCCGAAAAGACTATGGCGTCTCGATTGACGATGCGCTCGTTCATTGCCGCGAATTAGCCGGCGCGGTTGATATTCCCGTGAGCGCCGATCTGGAAAACGGCTGGTCCGACGAACCGCACGAAGTTGCCGACACCATCGCGCGCGCCATCGAGACAGGTCTCGCCGGCGGATCGATCGAGGACTCAACCGGCGATCGCGCAAACCCGATATACGACCAGAACCACGCCGCAGAACGCATTGCCGCCGCTGCACATGAGGCGCGCAAATCAACTTCCGGCTTCGTCCTGACGGCCCGCGCGGAAGCCTACCTCTGGGGCGAGCCGAAGCTCGCCGACGTCATAGACCGGCTGCAACAATTTGAAGCCGCGGGCGCAGATGTTCTCTTTGCGCCGGGACTGCCTGACATGGACGCCGTGCGCGCGGTTTGCTCGTCGGTTTCAAAGCCGGTCAATGTGTTGGTGTTGGGCGCCTTGGCGCAGCATTCTGTCGCTGAGTTCGCCGATGCTGGCGTCGCGCGCCTTTCCGTTGGCGGTGCGCTGGCGAATATCGCATACGCAACGCTCGCAGACACCGCATCCATGCTGACCGGCGGGCGTTTCGACGCCTTGTCGGCAAACGCGGCGGGCCGGGCGACGGTCAGTGCTTTTTTGCGCAACTGAAATGAAACGTGACACAAAAATTCGAGAGCCCGGCTGCGACCCGGGTTTCCTTCCCTGTCAGCGCGCGCTACATCCCCCGTCCCGCCAATTGCGGATTATGATTGTAGTATGAGAAATGTTTACGAAGCTGGTCACTGCGCCGGGCGTCAGGTTTGCGCCCTGGCGGCGCGAATTTCTCGCGCTCATGGCTCTGGGTCTTCCCATGGCCGCGACCCAGCTCGTCCAGTTTTCGATCAACACGGTTGACGTATTGATGATCGGCCGCCTCGGCGCCGATTACCTCGCCGGCGCCTCTCTCGGTCTTGTTGTTTACTACGCAATGTTCCTGTTGGGCCTTGGCCCGGCCATGGCCGTGACGCCGCTTGTCGCGCAAACCCTTGGCGCGGACCCTGAAAACCGTAAAGACGCGCGCCGCTCCGTGCGTATGGGACTTTGGGCGAGCGTCATTTTTTGCGCCCCGGCGTTGATTATCTTTCTGCTCACGGAGGAAATCGAACGGACTTTCGGGCAACCGGTCCATCTTGCCGCGATGGCCGAGCCTTATGTGCTGGCGCTCGCACCCGGTCTTCCCTTTGCTCTCGGCGTCATTGCGTTGCGCAATTTCCTAGCGACGATCGGGCGCACGCGCGCGCCGCTTTATTTCATCATCGGCACGACGATCCTCAACGCATTCCTCAACTATCTGCTGATTTACGGCAATTGGGGTTTCCCCCGCCTCGAACTGGTCGGCGCAGGGGTCGCGTCATCGCTTTCCCACGCCATCGGGTTCGCGCTCCTTGTCGCCTATGCGCGCGCCGAAAAAGAAAGCCGGCATTTCGATCTGTTTACGCGGTTCTGGCGGCCCGACTGGGACCGGCTTCGCGATGTCTTCCGCCTTGGCTTGCCGATCGGCGCCATGTTCGCATTTGAGGCTATGCTGTTTAACGCCGCCGTCCTCTTGATGGGCCGGCTCGGCATCAACGAAGTCGCCGCCTACCAGGTCGCGCTGAATGTTGCCGCGCTTGCTTTTATGGGACCATTGGGCCTCGCCATGGCCGGCGCGACGCGGGTCGGCCTCAAAGCCGGCGCAGGCGATGATGACGGCGTGCGCCGCGCCGCGCTCGTTTCGATTTTCGCCTGCATTGGCGCCATCATGATCATGGCGGTCCCGATGATGTTCGCGCCGGGTTTTATCGCCGGACTCTATCTCGACGCCGACTCACCTGAAAACACGACGGTCATCGCGCTCGTTGTTTCGTTCCTGCCGATCGCCGCCGCCTTTGCCCTGTTTGATGCAATACAAGTCGCCGCCAGCCAGGCCCTGCGTGGATTGAAAGACGTCCGCATACCGATGGTGATCACCTTTGTCAGCTATTGGGTCATCGGATTTACAGTGTCGGCGTGGCTCGGCCTCGGCACCGCATTCGCCGCGCGCGGCGTCTGGTTCGGCCTCCTCGCCGGCCTCGCGGCTGCGTCTGTGATGCTGAGTGTTCGGCTGTGGATGATTACGCGGAACGAAGGCGCTAAAGCCCCGGCATGAAGGGGATGTCGGTGTCGTCTGGTTTTGCGCCGACGCTGGTCAGCATGGCGTGAACCTGACCGCGATGATGGGTCTGGTGATTGAAGAAATGGGTGAAGAGCAACCATTTGGGGCGTGATAAATCGCACCCTGCGGCGCCGGAAAACCAAGTGAGGTCCTCTTTCACATGATCATCGGTAACGCCCGCGGCCCAGTCGAGGATCGCCTCATCGGTTGTTCGCCGGTCGTCGCAAAGGGGCGCCCAGTCAACATGGAGCGCCGTTGATGAGGGTATGCCGCCGACGGGCGCGGGATAGTCTGTAAACCGGCTCATCCATATTTTATCCGCCCACAGAACATGGCACAGCGTTTCATGGACCGAGCGGAAAAAAGCGCCGCGATTTTCACGCCGCGCCTCATCGTTCAGCGCGCCCGCCGCCGCATAAAGGCTTTCATTCTGCCAGCGATTATAGCGCGCCATTAATTGTATGTAGTCGGACGTGATCATAGCAGCCTCAAAATGGCGCGCCGAGCGCATTGCACAAAAACTTCATCATTGGTTTGGCGTCTCTAAAAGCCGCTTCGACATTATCAGCGAAGGCCGCTTTCTTGGTCGCCGCCGGTTTTCCTTCCGCCATGGCGAAGAAACTTTTCCGCTTGATGTCTTCGATGGTTGGCGCCTCGGCGTCAAACCCGCGCGGCGGGCGCGTCAGTTGATCGCCGCGCACGCCGCCGAACCGTTTTTCAAACGCGACGCCAGATGTCGCCTTGCTCCACAGCGTACCTTTATCGCGGATCGCCTCGCGGATCTGCAAAAGGTTCGGTGATGGCGGATGCCAGATCCCGCCGCCATAGAAATTTTCGTCTGTCGCCAGATGGACATAAAAGCCCGGCGCGTGGGCGTCCTTGCCGAGGGCGTGGCGAAACTGAACGGCGCCGTGGGTCTTGTAGGGCGTCTTGTCCTTGGAAAACCGTACGTCTTTATAAATGCGAAAAACCGAGCCGCCATTCAGGCGCGGATCGGCGACGATGTGTTTTGTAATTTTCTTCAGGCGCGGCGCCATCGCCTCAACGAAGCCGGCCAGCGGCTCCTGCACGCTTGCCCGAAACCGCTGTTTGTTGTCGTTGAACCATTCACGATTATTGTTTTTCTTCAGCTCATTGAAGAACTTAAAATAATCCGCAGGCAGGCCGTCGAATGTGCTCAATCTCGCCTCCGTGTCGCGCGATTAATTCTTGATCATGCGCTGGCGCCAATCGACCGCTAATTTTGCGTCGCGCAGGCCGAGCCCGGAATGTTCGCGCACAAGCCTGATCGCGTCGATTTTCTTACCGTCACGAATAAGACGGTCGACATCGTCTTTGGTCGACGAGGTCATCTCGGAAAAAGTTCGCTCAGCGCTTTCCTGAACGCGAAGCGCCCGCGATTCACGGCTTTCCTTGTCGCCGCTGTTTGCCGTCGCCCGCCCCGCCATGAAGGCGATATAGGCGACAGCGGCCATCAAGAGCCAAATCTGAAGGGGTTCGAGTGCGTTCATGGCGGTTCCTGTCAAAGCGTCGCGTCAGAACGTATCGCCGATTGCGGTTTCCCGAAAGCATCCGATGTGCATTGTTTAGTCTAGTTCGGCTTTCGGCGCAGCTTTCATCGCGGCTTTCATCGCGGCTTTCGGGCCCCCGTCGGGCATTTCGGCAAAGGCCGGCAGCGCATCATCGACTTGATCCCATTTCGGTGCGCGGCTGGCATAGACACTTATGGAAGGCGAAACGGCGTCCGGATCGTCGAGGCTGGACGCGCGCAAGAAAACCATGCCGGCCATGGCCGAGTTTTTCGAAAGGATTGGCGAGGCGCAGTTTCCACAAAACCCACGGCTCACCACATTGCCGCTATCTGCCGGTCGATCGTAAAGTTTGAGATCGCCCGTCACCGAAACAACGCCTTCAGGCATCATGACATGGGTTCCATGCCCCGTGCCGCTGCTTTTTCGGCAATCAACACAATAACAATGGGCGACGATTTGAGGATCGCCGCTCGCTTCGTACGTGATGGCGCCGCATAAGCAGCGCCCACTCAGAGATTTCGGCATTTTTCGCTCCCTGTCTGCGATCAGGGCCGATCAAGAGCGCCCTCGCTATCGCGTTTATATGATATTCACTTGTTAATTGCAAGTTACAAGTGACAAAAATTTCAAACAGGGCTACTCGCGTTTGCGTTGCGGCGTGGTGATCAATGCGAAGCAACGCCGGGTGCGCCCGATAGCGACCGCGACCGGCTGGAAAACAGGAGCTGATCAAGCATGGCCCGCCTCTCGAAACGCGACCAGCGTTCCGGATGTCCGATCGCAACAACGCTCGACATTGTCGGCGACCGATGGTCGCTCGTGGTCCTGCGCGATCTTGTCAACGGCAAAGCGCGTTTCAGTGAATTCCTGGAGTCGCCGGAACGCATCACCACAAGCGTTCTCGCCGACCGGCTGGCGACACTGGAAGCCGCCGGCATT
>JAJFFU010000181.1 GCA_021776465.1 Parvularculaceae bacterium | reverse complement strand
TCGACCGGGTTCGCCGCATGGATATCGGCGCCGTACATGTCGCTCAGGCCGCCGCGGTTCAGCGCGCGCGACGACAGATCATTTGACTGTCCGTCAAACGCTACGGTGCGCCGTGCGGTCGATAATTCCTGATGCAGCATTTTAGCCTGTTCGATAAAGACCAGAACCGACGTTGCAAGATTGCCGCGCGCCATGCCGTAATCGGAGATTTCATAGCGCTTGATATAAGCCGACCCGGACGGATCGAGGCCGGCGCTGGCGAAGGCGTAGCGATAATTGAACGCGGTTACGGTTTGCGGGTTCGCCGAGCCGTCGAAAATCGCAACCATGGAAAGACCGACGCATTGGGTGTTGTTCGCGCCTTTGCAAGCGGCCGGCACGAGGAGGAAGTTTATCTCTCCGCCGGCGTTCGCGGCGATGTAGGTTTGGCCGTTGCCCTGCTGGGCCTGCCACACGGCGCCAAGCTCGTTCAGCACCGACCCGACGGTTTGCGCGTCAAAGGACGAAATCGTTTCGGTCGGGTTTGCGACCGGCGATGTTTGCGCCATGGCGCTCATCGATGACAGGGCGCCCAATGACGCGATGGCGGCTGCGACGCAGATCAATTTCTTCATAATACCCCTCGCAATGTCCCACACAGTTTGTGCGCGAATTCCCCTGCGCACGCCTGTTCCAGCGTTAACCTTAAGGCAAAAGAAGGAGCGGGCATAGGCAAGGACTGGCCCGGCGCGGCAATTTCCACCGTGACTTTACTGCGCGCCCATGGTTTAGGCGGGCGCTATGCAAAAAAAACCCGAACATCAAGCGCCAGCCGCCAGCGCTCGCCAGGAAAAAATGCCGGAAACCGCCCCGGCGCCGATGCCGGGCCTCGATGCGCGCCGTGGCGCGCTGGAGGTGCTCGAGCGCGTCCGGGGCGGTGAGCCGCTGGACGAAGCGCTGGGCCGGTCGCGCGCTTTTACGGCGCTGGAAGGGCCGGACCGGGCTTTTTCCCGCGCCATGGCCAGCGCCGCTTTGCGCCGGCGCGGCGGCATTGATCATCTGATCGGCGCCTTTATTGAGCGGCCATTGCCCCGCAAAGCGGCCCGCGTCATGGACCTATTGCGGCTCGCCAGCGCACAGACGCTTGTGTTGCGGACGCCGGACCATGCGGCGGTCTCAACGGCGGTGGCGCTCGCCGGGGAGCGCAAGGAAACAGCCCATTACGCAAAACTGATCAACGCTGTTGCGCGAAAGATCGCCAAGGCCGGGCCCGAGGCCCTCGATCAATTGCCGGCGAGGACTGACACGCCGGGCTGGATGTGGCGCGGATGGGAACGCAATTTCGGACCGGTAAAGGCGCGCGCCATCGCGGCTGCCCATCGCGCCAATCCGCCGCTCGATATTATCTTGAAAGATCCGTCCGCCGCGCCGTCATGGGCGGACCGTCTGCAGGCGGAGCAATTGCCGACAGGTGCGCTGCGTTTGCGCCGGGTCGTTGACGTCACCGCGCTTGACGGATTTGCTGAGGGCGCATGGTGGGTGCAGGACGCCGCCGCGGCGTAGCCGGTGCGTTTGTTCGGCGACATTGCCGGCAAGCGCGTTCTTGATCTATGTGCCGCGCCGGGCGGCAAGACGATGCAGCTCGCCGCCGCCGGCGCGGATGTAACCGCTATCGACATTTCTGCGCCGCGCCTTGAGCGGGTTCGCGAAAACCTGACGCGGACCGGCCTTAAAGCCAGCCTCGTTGAAGCCGATATGTTGAAATGGTCGCCGTCGGAAAAAGTTGACGTCGTGTTGCTCGATGCGCCCTGTACGGCGACGGGCACTGTCCGGCGCCACCCCGATTTGCCCTGGCTGAAAACCGAAGATGACGTCAAAGCGTTATCGGCGCTGCAAATCCGCATGATCGATCGGGCGCTGACTTTCCTGAAACCGGGCGGCGTTCTTTTATATTGCGTCTGTTCGTTGCAACCGGAGGAAGGCGAAGCGCAGGCGAAAGCCGCGCTTGCACGCCATGACGGGCTTACGCGGCGCGTCGTTGAGCCGGACGAGATCAGCGGCGTCGAGGGCGCAATAACGCGCGACGGCGATTTGCGAACATTGCCGTCAATGGCGTCGGCGCAGGGCGGCATGGACGGCTTTTTTGCCGCGCGCTTCGTTGTTAGCGCGACGTAACGGATCATCGCTCAAGTCCCGAAATGAAACACAAACAAGCGTCCCGCCATATCATTTTGCGATGGCGGCGACCGGCGTTTGCGCGCTGACGTTGCATAAATCGCCTGACAGGCGAGCGTTGGCGTAAAATACGCTCGATATCGCCGACCACGGCACGAGCCTTGCGACCTCACCCCCCGAAGCAATGCGCCAAACAAGCTTGCGCACCAAATTCGAGGGCGAGACATGAAAAGTATTCCGCATCCAATTGATGTCCATGTGGGGCGCCGACTTCGTGCGCGTCGCCGTCTTCTGGGATTAACGCAGGAAGCCCTGGCGAGCGCGGTGGATATTAAATTCCAGCAGATCCAGAAATATGAAAGCGGATCGAACCGGGTATCGGCCTCCCGCTTGTGGGCGCTGTCGCGGGCGCTGGAAGTGCCTGTTGCGTATTTCTTCGAAGG
>JAJFFU010000019.1 GCA_021776465.1 Parvularculaceae bacterium | reverse complement strand
AATCCGATCCGCGCCGACAGATCGTCGAGTTTTTCACCCATATGTTTCTTGTTGTTGGCGCGGGTCGCAGACAGACGGTTACGCAGGACGACCCAGTCAATTGCTCCGGGAACACCTGTCAGCGCCCGTCGTTTTCGCGCTTCCCAGACCATCTCGCTGTAAAGGCTCGGCCCTGTAATCCGACCGGTTTTCGCATCAATGCGCGCCAACAGGTCAAAATCAACGAAACTGTCGTTCAGCGGGGTGATAATCGTGTCGGCGTGGATATGAGCGAGGCGCGATAAATGCGTGTTCGCGCCCGGACAGTCGATGACCGCGAAATCACACCCTTCCAGCCCCGATAGCGCGCCCGCCAGGTTTTCGGTTTCGCGGGCAATAGATTCCTCGCGGCTGTCGACGCCGCACGCAGAAACTTCCGATATCACAGGTAAACAAAGGTCTTTACCATTGAGATCACTGAATTTTCGACGATTCTCGAAATATCGCGTCAAGCTGCGCTGACGCAGGTCAAGATCAATCGCGCCGACCCTGTAGCCGCTCTTCAGGAGCGCTATGACAACGTGCATCGCGGTCGTGGTTTTGCCCGAACCGCCTTTTTCATTGCCCAGAACAATGACGTGCGTCATTGGAAATCCTTCACTTGCGCCTGTTATGGAGGCTGAATTAACGCCGTTTGCTTACGGAAGCGAAACCTGTCCTGCGTTAACGAATATGGTGATCCGATTCTTGCAGGGTGCGTGAACAATGCGAACAGCGTTCATCAGCTTTTTTGCCGCGCTGGCGGCCGCCTTTCCGGCGGCGGCGGATATCGCCGTGAGCCCGTTGCGGCAGGTTCTGGACAGCGATCATCGCGAGGTGCGCTTTGTTGTCTCTAACCCGACGCCGCGCATCCTTGAAGGTCGCGCGAGCTGGCTGGATCTCTCCGCGACGCCGTTGGGGTATGAGAGCGCCGATATATCAGCGCGTAAGGAATTAAGCGCCGCTCCCTGGTTTACATTGCGCCCATCGCACTTTCGACTTGAGCCCGGCGCACGGGTGGAAATCATCATTGCCCTACGAGACGGCGCGGCCCTGCCGAGCGGAGAACGCCGTTCTCATCTCCTGATCGAAACGGCGGCGACGCGCACCTTGATGCGCAAAGCGAGCGACACCGGGCTTCAGGTCGACATCGACGCCGGTGTCTCCGTCCCCGTAATGCTGCGCGGCTACGGCAATGCAGCGGCCAGCATCACTGGCACCAAATTGCTGCGCGACAGCGAAGGGCTGTTGCTGTTGTCAACGGCAATCGCACCGGACGCCGTATACTCAACTTACGGGCGGCTCGTTGCGGCGTTCGTTCCGAATAATGGCGGCGCACGTCAAACGCTTGCAGTGCGCGAGAACGTCGTCGGTTATCCGGACACAGAACTTCGGCTCTTTGAATTGCCGCTGGGATTTTTTACACTTGGCGCCGGCCAGCTAACCCTGCGCTACGAAGGGGCTGCTGAATTTAAAGGTCGCGTGTTTGACGAACGACGGTTTGAGATCGCGCCGCCTCAGTGACTTAACCGGTATTTTCGACAAGCGAGAGCCGCTCACCGGAAAAATCAGACACCGAGCAATAAAGACCCTTGGTTTTGAGATTAGAGCAAAGCGCTTCGGCTTTTTCGCGCGACGACAACCCGCCGCCGATCAGGCGAAGGAATGAACCGCGTTCGGCCACGTCCACCATTTCGAGACGAGGTTCCAACAGACCGAGTTCATCCGGATTCTCACGTTGTAATTTACTCCACCCTTCGCGCGCTTCGTCTTCCTTTCGATAGGAAGCCAAATGAACCCCAAACAAAACTGACGGCGAACGTGTCTCTGAGTGCGCTTCGTTTTCAAAGACCGCGTCGGTCGATTCAAAAGTCGGCTGTGTCAGGCGCGGCGCCGGCTCTACGGGCACTTCGGTATTGGTCATTTCCGGCGTATCGGGATTGTCGACGACCGGCTGCTGCAACACTTCCGGCTCACGCAAAGCGACAGCAGTTTCGGCGGGCGCCATCGATTGCTCGGCCACTTGCTGCGCCGCCGCAGCGGCCGCCACGCGCGCCTTTCGCAATTGGTCATTTTCCCGCTGGAGTTCCAATACGCGGTTGGCGAGCCGTGCATTCTCGGTCTGGAGGCGCGCGACTTTCGTCTGAGCCTCAATTTCCCGCGGATTTGAGTAAGCGTCGTCTGCACCGCTGGCTGTTTTGTCGCCGCCCATTAACGTTGAACAGGCGGTGAGCAAAGAAACAGCACATATCAGCAATAGGAGTTTCGCCGGACGCAAATCGCACTCTCCTGTTCAGATACGTCAATCGTGTCTGGAACCAATTGATCAATATAGCATACTTGCCCGCACCCCGCGCGCCAAGATGATAATATGCGCTCAATCGGGACTAAATGCTGTTTTTCACCCTTTTGGCAGGCCGATACCCGGCGGGCGCGCCAGGCCAGCGACTTTTCTTAAAGCAATCCGAGATCGGCCAACGCAGCAGAAAGCGCTGGCGGCGCATTTTTCCCGCGCCGGGAAGAAAGATCGGCCGGCGCATCTTCGGGCGGCAGATAACGCCACCCCTGAAAGGCGCGACGCGGCTGCGCCTCCGTCAGTTGAAGTTTTGGCTGCAGAATGATCGCTGTTCGGTCTATGCCGTCACCGCCCCGCCGAAGCTCCAGGGAGAGGATGCGCTGGCGCGCCAGAACCACCCCCTTGATGACCCAGTAAAGCGACCCGCCATCCAGCAGTTCAGCGGCGCGTTTCGGTCGCATGCGCGTCACGTAATCGTGGATGCGGCCGAGCCCGTTGCGCTCGTTTTGCGCAACACGCGTCTTGATCCATGATTTTTGGTCATCGACTGACGCCGCGCCGACGCACAGTTTCACAAGGTGCAGAGCCATCAATAAATTCTGGAGACGCTTCGTCTGGTCTATTCGGCGATTCTCAGCCGGGCGACATCCTGCGCGCGCTGGCGCTTCAAATCATGCCGCGCGCCGCGTTTCACCAGAATATACAAGATGAAATAGCACATGGCCGCGCCGATGGCGGCAAGCCACATGGGCAGATTTTCAAAAATCGTCGCAAAGCGGTCGTAAGATAGACCAATGCGCTCCGCCACGCCCGGCGCTTCCTGTCCTAACAGAAGGATCGCGCCCATCGCCGTCATTGCAAACGCCAGCAACCCCGCAAGCACGGCGCCGACAGTAACGCCCATATCGGCGTATTCTTCTTCCTTCGAAATAATCATCTTCGTCGGTTCACCGGAAAGGGCCTGCGTCGCAGCAAAGAGCGCGCGCGTACGCGCCGCTTTTTCTTCCGGCGACAGCGCTTTTCTCCGGTTCTCCCGAATTTGATCAAAATCGACAACGGGCTTCGACGTCAGGACTTTGTCGGAAATATATTCCGGTTCGCATTCCGCCGCCGGCGAAACATCGGAACTCGGCACGACGAGCGATGCATCCGTCGGCATCAGGAATAGAGACTTCTCTGCTGCGCGACGGCGCACGAGACCATCCAGCGACACCAGTTCATTGTTCACGAATGCCTTGGTCCACATCTCGAAGGCATTAGCGGCGCCAATCTTGTCGCCCGCATTCAGTTTACGCAGCACCGTCGACCGGTTCCAGTTCTCCTCACCGATATTGAAAATCAGCGACGCCAGCGCGTCATGCTCATTCTGGTTCAGCGGTGCGCGAACGGTGTTTGAAAGGAGTTGTTCAATGGGTTGGACGTCATCGCGGAGCAGCCGTTCGGCGTCTCCCTCGGTAACGGACATGCCGTGCCGGGCGCTGGACGTATGACCATAGCCGACGGTCCACTGCTCACTCGGCGCGTAATGCGCCGCCATGCGCAGGCCCTCATACCCTTTGATCAGATTAAGACCGGTCTCACCCGTCCGCATCAGACCCGCTGCCCCTCTTTACCACCCGCACGACGCCATTGCCGCGCAAGGAAAAACCGAATTACACCGCGGCGCCCCCGGTGCGCCGCATTAACCTTTACGTAACACATGGCCCCCGCCTTGGGTAGACGCGCCGGGCCCGCCGACGCGTCGGCCAAATTTCTGTGTCAATTTTGCACATTCCCTGATTCTGACCGATTCTGGGACAGTTCCCGCTGGATATTTTTCCATAGATTCCCTCTTAAGCTGCGGCCCATGCGCTGTAATGCGTTGATTTTCGGAGAATTTTGTAATTCCCGCCCGGATTCATGTCTTGGCACGGGACTTGGGAAGTTTGGCCCTGTGCGACTGGCGATTGCTTCGGCCATTGGCACAGGGCGGACGGTATCAACTGTGAGCGCCTGATAGCGGAAATTCGGAGCGATAGAGGATTGTCATGCTTGGCAGCAACGGGATCGCAAACATCATCGCCGCCCTGATTCTCGCGGGCGCGATCATTTGGACAGGCGGCTTCGGCGGCGGCGGCAATGACGCCGCCAACGACGACGAATACGCTGAATGGTTAGGACGCGCCGTCGGCGACATTCGCAACGACATTGTCGTGAATTGCGGTTGTTGTGGCGAAGGCGAAGAAGGTCAACGGAGGGCCGCTAACCGTTCTTTTTAACACCCCGCCCCGTTCCGACACGACTCGCCGGTTATAATCCGGCGCCAGTGATCGAAGCCGGGCGGGTTCCGCCAGCAACGCCGCAGGCGCCGAAGGATGAGCCAGTCTCTTATCCGCCGACGCAGCCTGTGCCGTCACTACCGCCCATCTTTGGCCCGCCGCCAATTCACGTGCCGCCAATTTTGCCGCCCGATGAACCACCGGTCGACGTGCCAGAACCGGGTATGCTGATTATTTTGATGACCGGAGCGCTCGTCTATTGGCGCATCCTGCGACCGGCGCTTCGCTAGTCGGGAATTGAATTACGCCGGCGACGGATCAACAAGATCTGTCGCCGGCGTCTTTGCGTTTGCCGCTAGATTTTGAGCGCCTCTTTTAAAGCAGCACCGCCGCGGCAAGTCCCAGAAATACAAAAAAGCCAACAATGTCCGTTACCGTTGTAACGAAGACTGCCGAAGACACAGCCGGGTCCTGGCCGGCGCGCTGCAGGCCCAGCGGGACGAGAATGCCCGCAAGCCCGGCGCAAAGCAGATTGACGATCATGGCAATGCCGACGACGACGCCGAGGCCAATTGAATCACTCTGATCGCCCCAACCGGACAGAAAATACCAAAGCCCGGCCAAAGCGCCCATGATCACGGCGAACAATCCGCCATTGGCGAGACCGACAAGGGCCTCGCGCCAGATGATGCGCGCAGCGTTGGAGGGCGTTAAGTCTTTCGTTGCGATCGAACGTACGGCCACAGTCAAGGTCTGCGTTCCCGCATTGCCGCCCATCGACGCGACAATCGGCATCAAGATAGCGAGCGCCACGATCTGTCCGATCGCGGCGTCGAAAAATGCGATGACCAAGGAGGCAAGGATCGCGGTGGCGAGGTTTACCGCCAGCCAGGAAAAGCGCGAGCGAACCGTTTCAAAAACTGAATCCGAAAGACCGGTGTCCGCCTCAACACCGCCAAGGGCGAGCATGTCTTCATGCGTCTCCTCGCGGATCATTTCAACGACATCGTCAACAGTGATCATGCCGACCAGCCGGTCAGACGCGTCAACAACAGGCGATGAAATCAAATTATATTGCTCGAATATATAAGCGACTTCCTCCTGGTCCATGGTGACCGGGATCTTCCGCGCTGTTTTCAACATGATGTCTTCAATGCGCGTGTCACGGGGCTGCTTCAGCAGCAAGGATAAGGGCACCTCGCCGATCGGTTTGAACGCCGGATCAACGACAAAGACCTCGTAAAACCTGTCCGGCAAATCCTCCGTCGAGCGCATCATGTCGATTATCTGACCGACCGTCCAATATCCGGGCGCTGCGAAAAACTCGCGCTGCATCACGCGGCCGGCGCTTTCCTCCTCGTGGTCGAGCGCGGCGCGCACCGCGAGCCGCTCTTCAAGCGGCACTTCGGCAAGGATCTCGGCGCGTTTTTCTTCGTCGAGATCTTCCAGAACAAATGCAGCGTCGTCGGTATCGAGCTCGACGACAGCTTCGGCCACTTTCGCCGGGTCCATTGCCTCGACAATGTCTTCGCGCAGATCGTCATCAAGCTCGGCGAGCACGTCGGCGGCCAGGCCGCCGCCTTTTATGTCGATAAGGCGGGTTCGGTCGTCTTCGCTGAGAAGGCCAATGAGGTCGGCGATATCGGCGGGATGGAGGTCGCGCGTCAAATATTCAAATTCGAGCGGATCGCCTTTTTCAATCGCGACGACGATTGAATTGACAAAGTCTGTACTCAGTGTGCGGTCTTCGGCGAATTGGGCGTCTTCGCCTGTGGCGTCGACGCCGTCCACCGGTTCATCCGTGTGCGGTGCTTCGCTCATGGGTGTTCCCTTGCCGTCAACAGGCGCGCGCTTACTGCTGTGTAGCTATTCCAGCCCGTTGGCCTTGGCAAGCCGGCGCGCGTCAGTCGCGAAAATTAAAGACGCCGCTCATGATGATCCCAGCCGTGACCACGGTCATCACAACGGCAATTACGGTCGCACGGATCGCTTTCTTTTTCAGCTGCGGGTCATCCGGCGCGCCGGGGTCTGCGCCCTTGACGCCATCGTCACCCGTCTCCCACCGGCTTTTGACGCCCATGGGCAAGACAGCGAGAAACGCTACCCACCACCAGATGACGAATACGACGATGATTGCGGCAATATTCATGCACCGCTCCGGAGAATGTGGGTTTCGATAAGCGGCCGCTTGCCCCAGACGTCGTCAAAGAACTCACGCGTCGCGCGGCGGATCGCAATCTCGACCGCGTTGTCATCGTGGCGTTTTTTCTTTGGCAGGTCTTCTATTGCGACAACAATATCGCCCGCCAATTCCGCCAGTTCATCGCCCGCATAGACGCCCTTGCAGAATATTTTCGGCAACCCGTCAGGCGCCCCGGAGCCGTCAAGCAATGTCGAGATGACGACGACGCCCGCATAGGCAAGCTTCCGGCGTTCGCGCATCGGCGCAGCGCCGTCCGGCAGTAATGCATCGCCATCGAGATACATCCGGCCGGCCGGAACCTCTTCGATGACCTCGGGGCCTTCCGGGGCCAGCCGAATAAGATCGCCATTGCGCGGCGCCAGCGTCTCCGCCGTCCCCAATTCGGACGCATAGTCCGCATGTTCTTCCAAATGGCGCGCCTCGCCATGAACCGGGATCGCAATATGGGGCCGCGCCCACTCATACATGGCCTTCAGCTCATCGCGACACGGGTGCCCGGAAACGTGGATGAATTCGTCTTTTTCCGTGACGATATGAACGCCGCGATCAACCAGATCGTTTTGCAGGTTGTAAATTTCACGATCATTGCCCGGAATCACTTTCGACGAAAAGATAACCGTGTCGCCGTCGCCGAGCACGAGATCGCGATGGTCATCGCGGGCAATGCGCGCGAGCGCTGCGCGCGGTTCGCCCTGACTGCCGGTGCACAGATAAAGAACGTGTTCGCGCGGCAAATGGCCGGCGTCTTTCGGGTCAACGAAGGACAATGCTTCCGGCAGGATACCGACCTCGCGCGCGGCATCGACGATGCGCAACATCGACCGGCCGAGAAGGCAAACGCTGCGGTCGGTCGCCGCCGCCGCCTCGCAAATCGAAACGACACGCGATACGTTCGATGCAAATGTCGTCACGGCGACGCGGCCTTTTTGTTTGCCGATCAACTCAACGAGGTTTTTGCGGACTTTCGACTCCGACCCGGATTCGCCCTTGGAAAAGACATTGGTCGAATCGCACACCATTGCCAGGAGACCGTCATCGCCAAGCTTGCGTATAGTCGGTCCGTCGGCGACGGGTCCCAATGTCGGCGCCGGATCAATTTTCCAGTCGCCAGTGTGCAGGACGGCGCCCAGTTCAGTGCGAATGACAATCGCCGACGGCTCCGGGATGGAGTGTGTGAGCGTTACATATTCAAGATCAAAGGGGCCGAGCGATAGTTTCGAATTCATATCGATGACGCGAAGCGGCGCATTTTTGATGCCGTATTCATCAAGCTTTCGGCGGACAAGCGCGGCGGTGAACGGCGTTGCATAAATCGGACAACCGAGTTTTGGCGCCAGAAGCGCAACCGCACCGATATGGTCTTCATGCCCGTGGGTCAGCAAGAGCCCGTGAAGCGCTTCGCGTTCTTCCATTATGTAGGTCGGGTCCGGACAAATCAGGTCAACGCCAGGCGTCGCCAAATCGCCGAACATGACGCCGCAATCGATCATGATCCATTGCCGGTTGGCTTCGGCGCCGAACCCGTAAAGGTTCATATTCATGCCGATTTCGCCCGACCCGCCGAGCGGCAGAAAAACTAACTCTTTACGCGACATTACCCTTGCGCCTTCACGCGCTTATGAATTTCCTGAAGCCCGCGAATGGTGAGGTCCGCGTCGAAAATATCGACGCGATCGGTCGCGCCCTGAAAGAGCGACGCGATGCCGCCGGTTGCGACAACCTTCATCGGTTTTTCGTATTCGGCGCGGATGCGATCGATCACGCCTTCAATCAGGCTGACATAGCCCCAGAACACACCCGTCTGCATAGCGCCGACCGTATCGGTGCCAATTATTTTCGGCGGGCATTCAATCGCAACCCGCGGCAAGCGCGCGGCCGCATCGTGCAGCGCCTGCATCGACAGGTTGATGCCCGGCGCGATGACGCCGCCTTCAAAAGCGCCATCAGCGCCGACGATATCAAAATTTGTCGCCGTGCCGCTGTCGACCACGATCAACGGGCCGCCATGGGCGATAAAGGCGCCGACGGCGTTGACCAGCCTATCGGCGCCGGCCTCGGATGGTTTCGGTATTCGCACGGCGACGCCCGGAATATTGTTGTGAGCGATAACGAAAGGCTCGCATCCGAAATAACGACGCGCCAAGTTGCGAAGGTGAAACTGCGATTGCGGCACAACATTCGAAATGATGCATTCACTGACGTCTTCAAATCGCCGCCCAGACATCGACATCAAGCCGGACAACCAGACAGCGTATTCATCCGCCGTTCGTGTCGACGATGTTGAGGTGCGCCAGACAGCGTTCGGCGTTTCGCCATCGAACAGAGCGATCACCGAATTCGTATTGCCGACGTCAATGGCGAGTAGCATGGATGGTAAACCTTATTTTCGTCTGAGGATTATAGCGGGCGCCGGGTTCATTCGCCAAACATGATTTCACCGGCGGTGATGAAACGGCGGGCATCGCCCTGACGCAGGATCAGCGCGCCGGCCTCGTCGAGCCCTTCGAAATATCCGCGCGCGTCCTCGCCCGGCAGTCGCACGCAGATTGGGTCGCCGACACCGCGCGCGTGTTTTAACCAGGTGTCACGGATTTGCGCGAACCCGGTTTTGCCCCATGCCATATACATGTTCCAGAAATGATGGTCGATCCGCCGGGCCAGTTCTTCCAGCGTCGGCGGCGCGTCGTCCATGACGTCGATGAGTTTCGCCGCCCGGTAAGGCAAATCCGACGGGGCGGCGATGATATTGACGCCAACGCCAAGCGCGACGCGCGCCGTATCGTCGTGATCAATCCGCTCAAGCAACAAACCGCTTAGCTTGCCGCCCTCACAGAGTATGTCATTCGGCCATTTGAGGTCGAGCACGCCGTCGCGGGCGTATTCACTGAGCGCAAATAGCACCGCAATCGCCGCGACAAAGGAAAGCTGTCCGAACGACGCCGGATCGCCCTCCGGTGAAAACAGAAATGTTCCAGCAAAATTTCCGGCGCGGCCTTGCCACGCCCGGCCGCGGCGGCCATAGCCGGCGGTCTGTTCATGCGCGAGAATCCAGAGAGGGCCCGGTTCGCCGGCGCCCGCGCGGCGTTTCGCTTCGGCGCTGGTTGAATCGATCGTGTCGTAAACCTCAAGGCCCGTGCCGGAAGGTAAACGTTTCACGGCCTAGAAAAGCGCCGACGCGGCTGTTTCAGCGATCCGTCGCAATTGCCCGATGTAAATTGGCATCAACGGGAACATCAGAAGCGTTGAACCCCAGGCCGCGAAGCGAAGTGTCGGACCCGCATCGCGTTCAAATGCCGGCGCCGGCTCGTCAAACCACATGAACCAGACAATGCGCAGATAGTAGAACGCCGACACAGCGCTGGCGAGGACGCCAACGACCGCAAGCCAGACAAGTCCGGCCTCTACGGCGGCAAGAAACACAAACCACTTGCCGAAAAAGCCCGCAAGCGGCGGCACACCCGCCAGCGAAAACAACAACACGGTCATGACGACCGCCAGCGGCATGTTGGTCTTTGTAAGTCCGGACAAGTCGTCAATGTTCTCGGTCATGCCGCCGCGCCTGCGCATCATCAAGATGCACGCAAAAGCGCCGATCGTCATCGCGACGTAGATCGCCATGTAGATCAA
>JAJFFU010000180.1 GCA_021776465.1 Parvularculaceae bacterium | reverse complement strand
TCGGCTGGCGCGACCGCTCGCGAATCGGGCGGCGCAGCGGGCCAGATAGCGGCGGGTTCGGCGGCCCGGCTTGGTCCGAGCGAAATTCTTGAAGAAGAATATCGCGAAGAACCGCCCCGCGGCGTTGAAGCCGCCATGTTTCGGCAATTGCCGCGGCCGCGTCTCACTGAAAAATCTGCATCTGAATTAACGTTAGAACAGGCGCGGGGATATGCTGCGCAGGCGGAGAGATTTTACGACTTTGAGTTTCCGCTTTTTCCGCGCGGTGACTTTTTCTACGAGGAAATCGAAAAAGACTTTTTGTACAAAGCGCTCGGATACGGTGAAAGTTCGATCGATCGGCGATTTATCGATGTCGCCAATTTGTTTCGCCGCACGCTGAACGACAACACCCGGCGGTTGATGCTGATCTGGACGCCATTGATCGGGGCGCTGGTTTTTGGCGCCGTCGCTTTCGCGGTGCGATATCAGACCGTCATTGTTGAACCCTGGGTTCTTTACGCTGCCGCGTCTGCGTCGGCGGCGTTCCTGGCGTTCATCGTTTACAGTTGGCCCTATAAAGTCGTGCAACAGCGCAATCTGCTTAACCTCGATAATTACGTCACATCGAAATTTGCGCGTATCAACAATAATTTCCAGGTCGCAAAACGCAGGGCGCTGAACGTGGAGCGCGACAAACGCATTCCCGAACGCGAAGAACTAATGGACGAAGCCGGCGCCTGGACGTTGTCCTATCACTGGTTTGCGATGCGGCTTTATCTTTGCGAGTCCATGTTGCGAAACAAGTTTTATCAAATCAGGCGCAATACGGCGCTTTACTGGGCAGGCGGGGTGGTCATGATGATGATTATCGGAACGGCCGCTATTGCAACATTGTGGTTGAGCGGCGCTGGCCATGGTGCAATTGGCGCGATCGCTGCAGCCTCCGCTGCTTTCATTTTGGTTGCCGGCGCCGTTACGGCGCGCGCGACATCGACGATTTTTAACGTCGTCCAATCCAACGAATGGAGCCGGTTTTCCATGATCAATCTGGACCGCACCATTCGCGATCACGTCGCCGAGGATAAATTACAGATCGTGACGTTCAGGGACAGAAACCGGATGGAGTAGGGGCGGTAAGCCGTCATCCCGTGCGCGCTGCGGCAATTTTTGCCGCTGCGCAGACCACGGGATCAATTTCGCATTGTTGCAAGATCCCGGATCAGCAAAGCAATGCTGCGCTTGCATCGCATCCGGGATGACGAAGCGCATTTAAGACTTAACCCAAGGGCGCCTCAGTGATGGCTGTGCCCGTCATCCGCGTCGTCTTCACTTCGCACTTCAAACGCCCAATGGATCGGTTCGGCGTTTTCAAATTCCAGCTTGAATGTCGGCGCCGCGCCGGAGGCAATCTCCCGTTCGACGCCAATCAGCATGATGTGGGCGCCGCCCGGTTCGAATGTGGTTCTGGCGTTCGCAGGAAGGTCGATCCGCTCGACCTGTTTCATGGACATGACGCCGTCCGACATTGCCGATAGATGCATTTCGATGGCGGACGCCGCCGGGCCGCCAACACTGCTGATGCCGACAAGGGCGTCCGCGTCGCCGCCATTGCAGAGCGTCACATACGCAGCGCTTACCGGCTGGCCGGCGCGGGCCGGTCTCGTCCAGGCGTCCACAACACTGACGCCGGGTGGACACACAGCGGTTTCGGCGCTGACATTGGCGTCCGTATTGTCATTCTGGCGCTCGCCGCTACAGGCCATTAAAGCCAACAATGCCGCACCCACTATGATTCGCATGATCGTTCCTTATATCGCCCTGTTGGCGCCCGCGCCGGATATCGTTAATACAACATTGCAGCAAGGACACCGCGCCCTATGAACGCATCGGAAATCTCCCGTATTCAAACCTATTTGCAGGGTAAGTTCGGCGTACCAAATCTTGAGGTGCGCGCCCGGGATAACAAAGACGATTCGGCTGAGGTTTACCTGGGCGACGAGTTCATTGCCGTAATCTTCCGGGATGATGAAGATGGCGACGTATCCTATGATTTTAACATGGCCATTCTGGAGATCGATCTTCCAGAAAAGTCGAACGGGTAGGGGGCGGCCCCTTGCGTGAGGCGCCCGTAGGCCTCGTCGGCGCCTTTGTCGCAGAGCGACCATACCTTTCTGTTGGCGTTTTGGCGCCGGCGCTCGCGGCGCTGGCGGTTGTTGGCGCGCGACAAGCCGGCGGCGGCGCCGGGGAAACAATTGCGCTGCTCGCGATAACGGCTGCGGCTTTGTTGATCGCGCCGATGGCGATTGCCGCGGTTGCGCCACGCGGCGGCGTTGCGCTCGGCGCCTTTGCCGCGTTGCTCACGAGCATAACCGCCGGCCTTGTCGCCCTGGACCTCGGCGCAATCAAAACGCCGTTTGATATGCCTGCACCGCCACGGGCGATCGTTATCGCATCGTTCGCATATTTCGCTTTTCTTATCGCCCTTGCGCCGCTGGCGCGGAATGTGACGCGTCTCGGCGTGCTTGCTTCTTTTGGCGCTGTACTCGGCGTCGCCGGCGCAGCGGGGTATCTGGCGCTGGAAGGGTATCTCGGGTCGCCCAGCGGCGCCGTCGCCATTGCGCTGGCTTTTACGATTGGCATCGGGGCCGGCGTCAATGTCGCCGCGGATTTTTCGACGTTTTTTGCCGAGGGTGAACATCGCCGCCGCGCCGCTGCAGCCGCCGGACATAGCGCCATTGCGCCCTCGGCCTTTGCGCTGATGGCGCTCGTCGATTTCTTTGTGATTTACTCCTCGACAATCAATGCAGGATCAATCGACTGGTTGCTGGTCTGGACCGGTTTTTCGGTTTCGGCGGCGGCGGTGGGAACCGGACTTGTCGCGGTGGTTGGCGGGCTTGTCCTCAGCGACATCAATGAACGCGCGGCGCTCGACGAAAATCGCCGGCGACAATGGTTCGCCGCGCGCTGGCGACCGTTACGCCTTGCCTTGCCGGCGACAACGGCGATTGCGACAATCGCCATTGCGGCGATACTGGTCGTCATCGCCGCCTTCGAAGTCGGCATCGTCGCGCCGATCCGGTTTGCTGTGTTTATTTTATTTTTGTGCATAGCCGGGGCGCTGTCGTTTGTTTCTGCAAGAACGAGCGCGCTGATCGCCGGGGTTCTGGCGGCTAGCGCCTTTCTTGCTGATTACGCCATCGCCATTGTCGGCGTTACAGCGCCGGCGATAGAAGATCGTTTTGCGGCGTTGACGCTTGGCGCCATCGCCCTTGGCGCTTTGACGGTCAGTTGGCGCGACGCCAGCGAGACGTGGCGCAATGCGCGCGACATCGTCGAAAATGCGCTGAGCGATGGGCTAAGGCGCTATCTCTTTATCATTGGCGCCGGCGCCGCGTCGTTATTTGCAACAATGTATGCGCTTCAATGGGCGGGCGCCTTGCCGACCCTGATCTACTTTTTAACAATCGCCCTGATCGGATTGCTTATTGCGCCGCCGGCAATGATGGCAATGACAACTTTATCGACGCGTCGTCGCCCGTAATTTTCGCGCCTGATTGGTCGGCTGTAAAATCACGCACTACTCCGTGCGATCAATGCTTTCCACGAAGGCGCGAATTTCAGCGTCGATAGCGCGCCATTCGGGCAAATAGGGCCGCTTGAACCGATAGCTGACCTCTACGCCATCGGCATATTCGTAGTTGCGCCAACATTCAGGGCTGGGAATGTCGTCGCGCTCCTGAAAACAGAAAAGCGCTGCAACGTTTTCGTTTGTGTCAGCGCCGACCAGTAATTCAGTGTCGGCGTATCCATTCGTGGGAACGTCCGAACGGCGCTCGGTAAATGCGTATTTAGTCAATTGATACGGCGTGCGGACGCCGCGCCGGTCAATGACGTTCGGCAAGTACAAGGTTTCGATGCGTTCAGCCTCGGTGATGGATGATCTACGCGTCGAAATGGTAATGTAGATGCGCCGGGTTTTTGGATCGTCATCGACGAACTCGCGCCGATGCGCCGGTGTATAGCCGTCCATGGTCGGCCACAGTGCGTAGAGCGAAATTTCTTCGCGGGCGCCGCCGCGGCGCGCGCGCGGATAAACGGTGTAATTCGCAGCCGGTGCAAACTGGCGGTTGGCGATTACAACGTCGATCGCCTCTTCCGTAATCGCAGGGCTCGGCAGGTCGCCTTTGAACTCTTCATAACTCGGGCCGACATAGTAATAGAGAAAAATCGCGCAAAGAACGAGTGTCGCAAGGAAGATGCCGATCGGATAGCGCCAGCTCGATTCCTCTTTGACCTGCTCGCCGCCGAACTTGTACCCGTTGCTCATGGAGCCTGCCTTGCCGTTCAATACTGAGTTGGCGACGTCCTAGCATAGGCTGACCCGCGCGCGAAAGCGGACAATTTTAAAATGGCGACGTTTGCAGCACGCGCGCGGCCGTCTGGCCCTGATTATTTCCGGTAATCAAAGGCGATCGATCATATCGGCGACGAGCGGGTGGCGGACCACGTCGCCGCGCGAAAATTTGACGACCGCCACATTGTCCAGCCCGTCCAGCTTGTCGGCGACGTCAGTCAATCCGGACATGCCCGGCAACAGGTCATTCTGGGCCGGATCGCCTGTGACAACCATAGACGAATTCCAGCCAAGCCGGGTGAGCAGCATTTTCAATTGACCGTATGTGCAGTTTTGCGCTTCGTCGATGAGCACATAGGCGTTGTTGAGGGTGCGCCCGCGCATATAGGCGATCGGCGCGATCTCGATCACCCCTTCGGCCATCAAGCCCTTCAGCCGTTTTGAGGACAGCCGGTCAATTAGCGCGTCATAGAGCGGGCGCAGATAGGGCGACAGCTTATCTTCCATATCGCCGGGCAGATAGCCGAGGCTCTCGCCCGCTTCGACGGCGGGACGCGACAGGATAATCCGTTGTACTTTGCCGGCCTCCAGCGCTTCTACAGCCTTGGCGACAGCGAGAAATGTTTTGCCTGTGCCGGCTGCGCCAACGGCGAAGACCAGCGTTTCATCATCTATCGCGTCCAGCAGGCTTTGCTGCGAATCATTCTGTGCACGAATATTTTTTCGGTATTTTTGATCCCTGAATTTTTCCTGTTTGGCGGGCTCGTCAATCGGCGACCATTGTGGCTCTTCAAACAGACGTCGCACATTGTCTGTATCAGAATGCTGGTCGGTCTCATGCAGTCGCCGTTGCGCACGGCGTGCGGAGCGTTTCGCCATTCGTGTCTCCTGAATGTGTGAGGGGGGTAAAAGTACCGAAGGGGTCGCTGAATAATGTGCGGCGTCGGTGCGGCAAGGTTTGCAAAGCAAACCTGTGTGAAAGGGAGAGCCCTTTTGCCGTTCACTGGCATTACACCGCCTGACGCACTACGCGATTCAGCAACCGGAAATATTTATAAGGTGATTTGCCCGCGCGCCCAGAGCAGAAACGCAATCGTCACTAAAAATTCGCAAGCGTTAAGGCTTGACGCTAGTGATTATGGGTGATGCGCCTTGGCGAGGCTTGCCGTGTAGGCGGCGGAAATTTTCGCGTGCGCCTCAGGCGCATAGTTCTGCCAGGATGTGCGCCCGCGCGAGGCATCGACAACGAAGATCGGTTCCTTGGGCGCGAGATACGGCGCGAGGGCGTTTCGAACGCCGACAGCCGTGAGATCGCTTGTGATGCTCCAGACATTGTCGGAAATACGGAATGCCCGGCCCAGAGACTGAATTGCTGATTGCAATCTGGCGGCCGCGCCTTCAGCGCCTTCAAATATGACGAGAAAATTTGCAAGCGCCGGGGTTTGCTGCTTGGATGCTTTTGGCGTTGCGGTTTTCCCAGACTGATCGCGGCGCCCGAATGAGCGACTGGCGTCATCGTTTGCGACTTCGGATTCGGATTCAGCGCCGAAGAAATTCGCCAGCGATTTTTCGCGGCGCGCTTCGCGCCAGGCGCGGCTGCCAGCCGGCGAAATCAGCGACCAAGCCGCAAGCCGGCCCTCATGGGCGTATTTCCGCAATTGTTCGGTGGTGTACGGTCCGAACACTTTTTCTTCGACTTTAACGCACCAGTTTTCAGCGCCGAGCATGAGTTTTATCCTGTCATATCCGCTTTAACGCGGTTTTTTTCCAAATGTTTTTGCAACTTGCAGGCCATGGTCCACGGTTGGGACGGGCGTTGTGGCCTCTTCGATAACGTCGTCCATTCGCTCCGCGGCGCCGGTAAAAATAACGCCGACGCCTTTTTCGTGGCGGCGCACAACTTTTGCATTCATCCGTCCCAGAATGAGACGAGCGCCGAGATGTGGGCGCGGCGAAATCTCGATTGACGCACCCGTCAGTGAGATATCGAGGATGGCGCAGCTTTCGACACGGCCGTCGTCGAAATAAATTTTCGCCGGCGAGTCGTGGCGAATCCGGGGGCCGGTGCGGCGATCCTGGGCGCGCTTGCTGTTGTTCATCACTTCCGTCAGGGAATCGGCTGTGCGCGCACTTTTGCGGCGCCGTTTTTCGTAGTTGACGGCGAAAATATTGTTCGAAGATCGGATGACCCGGCCCTCAAAACGTCCGAGGCGGTCGATATAAAGGACAACGTGCGTTCCGAATGCGGGTGGGGATTTCGCCTTTAACAGGGCGCCGCCGGCAGAAACGTTGACGACGAGACATGGCTGTTCCTCGCCCGCATCATTTAAGAAGCGCGCTTTAAGCGGCGTATCGACACGCAAATACTTGCGCCTGTCTGCATCGTCGTCGCTATAGCGATCGTTTTTCGTGTTGTGTGGATCCGCCATTTCCTGACCGTTTAATCGCTGGCTGCCCCAAATTTAGACGGGTTTGGTGAACAAAACTTTGCGAATGGGGGGCAGACTGCTAGCGTTGTTGAGATCGCGCCTGTTTTGCGGGTCTTGGGGACGTCAGCGCCGACTGTTTTTAACTGTTGGTTCATTATTGGGGAGCGCCAATGTCAGGTGGCGACGGTTCAGACGAGGGACAATCCGGGGCGGGCCGCAATCCGTCCTTCAGACTGCGCCGGCCCGGCGGCGATGTTGATCCGTCCCGCATCGTCAATGCGCCAGGCGTGGTGCTGGTGATCGCCGGGACGATTGTTGCGGCTTTTGCTTTATTCGCGTTTGCGCCCGATCACGTCAAAAACGTCATCCTCCTGACAGCGGCATTATTTCCGGCAAAATTCATGAGCGGTTTTGCTGGCAATGAAGGCCCGCTCGCGATGGTGTCGCCGCTGATTACGTCGATGTTCATCCACGGCGGGATAGGCCACCTGTTATTGAACACGTTCTTTTTGCTAGCATTCGGCACGCCCATTGCCCGACGCATGAATGCTGAAGGCGCGCTCCAATCGGCGAGCGCATTTGCCTCGGCGTCGATGTTTTTAACATTCTTTCTATTGTCCGGTGTATTCGGCTCTTTGATATACGTTGCGCTAAATCCTGATAGCGTCATTCCCGTGGTCGGCGCGTCCGGCGGCGTATACGGATTACTCGGCGGGGTCGTGCGTTTTGCATTTAACCGCTCGACGCTGTTTGGACCGGAGGACGCCCGCCTGAATTCGCTTATGGACAGGCCCGTCGTCGGCTGGACAGCTTTTGTGCTTCTTACCAATAATCCGGTCTTTGCAACGCTGATCAGCCCTATGGCCGGCGGTGGCGGCATCGCCTGGGAGGCCCATATTGGCGGTTATTTTTTCGGACTGCTCACATACCCGTTTTTTGACCGCGCTGCCCGCGGATTTCGCTAACGCAGCATAACGCGCTCTTGCAGCGGCGAGCGCACACTACCAATATCATTGCTCACAGACTCGCGAAGGAGGAGGCCCATGAAGGTCGAACAGATCCTGCAGTCCAAAGGGACCGAAGTTTACGCCGTGAGCGAAAACGATGCGATCGCCAATGCTGTGGCGATATTGAATGACAAGAATATCGGCGCTGTGCTTGTCAGGAACGACAAGGACGGCATTGCCGGGATCTTGTCAGAGCGCGACATTGTACGCCGCCTGGGCGAAAAAGGCGCAGATGCGCTCGCCATGCGCGTCAAAGATTGTATGACGCCAGACCCGTTTACCTGTTCGCCGGATGCGAGCATTGACGATGTGATGGCGCAGATGACGGAAAAGCGTGTGCGCCATCTGCCGGTCATGGCCGGTGGCAAGATCCTCGGCGTGGTTTCTATTGGCGATGTCGTTAAACGCAAAATCGAGCAGGCTGAAAAAGAGGCCGAGGCCCTCAAAGAGTATATTGCGAGCTGACGAACAGCTTTTTCTGCAGCGAAATTGACAGCTCCCCACGCATCGGGCGAAAGAGGCGCATGTCTCGAAGATTGACGCCGCATATGCGCGCGCCTTCCCGCGGTCCGCGCCATGGTCTTTAGCTCGGTTCCCTTCCTCTTTTATTTTCTGCCGGCGTTGATCGCGCTTTATTTCGCGACGCCATGGAAGAACGCTGTTCTGCTCGCCATGAGCCTCTTATTTTACACATGGGGCGAGGGGACCTATGTCGCGATCATTCTTGCATCGATCGCTGCCAATCACGGATTCGCAAGCGCTATCGCGCACGCAGCGGGACGCAATCGCGGATGGCTCCTCGGGACCGGCGTCGGCGCCAATCTGGCGCTGCTCGGAACGTTCAAATATGCCGGCTTCGTAACGGCCAATATTGCCGGCGCGCTCGGTGCTGCGGATGCGCCATGGGTGTTTGAGACCCATTTGCCGCTCGGCATCTCCTTTTTTACGTTTCAGGCGATGTCCTATTTGATCGACATTTACCGGCGCGATGCTGAACCTGCGCCGTCGGTTTTTACGACCGCGCTTTATATTGCGCTCTTCCCGCAGCTCATCGCCGGACCGATCGTTCGCTACAAGACAATTGCGAAGCAGCTAATCAAACGTCGTCACGGCGCGCGCAAATTCGCGGCTGGCGTGCAACTGTTCATCATCGGGCTCGGTCAAAAAGTCCTGATTGCAAATATCGCCGCCGGTCCCGCCGACCGGATCTTCGCGCTTGATGGATCAGAATTATCGTTCGCCGTCGCCTGGGCTGGCGCGGGCGCATACGCCATTCAGATCTTTTTTGATTTCGCCGGATATTCAAACATGGCAATCGGCCTTGGGTTGATGTTCGGATTCCGGTTCCCGCGCAACTTCGATTATCCCTATACGGCGCAATCGGTGACGGAATTTTGGCGGCGCTGGCACATCACGCTCTCACAGTGGTTCCGCGACTATGTCTATATTCCACTGGGCGGCAATCGCGACGGGCCGTGGCGGACTTACGCGAATTTGACGCTTGTCTTTCTTCTGTGTGGCTTCTGGCACGGCGCGGCATGGACATTTATTTTCTGGGGTGCGTGGCACGGCGTGTTCCTTGTCATCGAACGCATTGGTCTCTCCGCGTTACTGAAACAAACGTGGCGGCCGGTTCGCCACCTGTATCTGCTGCTCGCCGTAATCCTGGGCTGGGTGCTCTTTCGCGCAGACTCCCTCGCTGGGGCCGGCGCCTACTACGCGACGATGTTCGGCTTTGGCGCAGGCGATAGCGCCGTTTCCGATCCACGGCTTTATTTCTCCGATGGCGTTCGCAATGTCCTGTTGCTTGGCGCATTGCTGGCGACGCCGCTTGCGGAGCGCGTCCTTCAATGGTCACGGCGCAGGCTGCCGCTTGGTTGGCGTGCACAGGGCGTGAATGCCGCATGGGCCGGCCTTTTCTTTATGCTGTTCATCAGCGCCACATCGATTGCCGGCGGCGCGTATAATCCTTTTATCTATTTCAGGTTTTGACCGTGCTTCGCATATTCCGCCGTAATTTGATTGTTTCGATCCTGTTCGCGATTTCGATCGCGGCGCCAGCGCTATCAGGACTGATGATGCGCGGGCCGTCTGATGCGGTTGCTGCGCTGGAAAACCGCACCGCTGCGCAATGGCCGTCGCGTCCGTCCAACATCGCTGAACTCAACGCTGCGCCGCGCGCCATTGATGAATTTCTCGAAGACCGGTTCGGGTTTCGCGATGCGTTCGTGGCGGTCGATCATTGGATGCGCGAACAACTCGACCTCGGATTTGGCGCGGGAACCGCATTGATCGGCGCAGACGGATGGCTTTTTCTGACCAGCGGCGGTGCGCTCGACATGCATATGGGACGTACGCCTTTTCGCGGCGGTGAGGCCGATGCATGGCTCGATGGCGCGGAGGCGCTGAACGATGCTGTTGAGGCGCGCGGCGGGGCGTTCGCCATTCTCGTCGCGCCGCAAAAGGCCACCATTTATAGCGAGTATCTGCCTGAATTTGTGTCCGCCGGCCGCCGGCCCAGCCGCCTTGATGTGGTTCAGAGCGGCGCCGCCGCGCGCGGACTGGCGTTCGCAAATGCTAAAACCCGGATCCTTGCCGCAAAGGGAGAGGGCAAGCTCTATTATCAGTCTGACACGCACTGGACCGCGCGCGGCGCCTGGGAAGGCTACGTTGCATTGATCGATGTTCTTAAAAGCGAAGGCGTCAACGTAGCCGCGGTCAACCGGCGACGCATTCGATTTCCGGATGTTGAATATTCCGGGGACCTTGCACGGATGTTGAACCGGCAGGACCACTTTTGTGAAATGGCGCCGTCGCTGGTCATTGAGAGCGCGGCATCATTTACGGTGACTGACGTCGACAATTATTCATTCGACGATTTTAAAACGCAGATTACCGAAACAGACGCTAGTGATAAGCCGACATTACTGTTGATCGGCGACTCTTATGCTTTTGCAATGATGCCGTATTTACGGGAGTCGTTCAGCCGTGTCGTGTTCACCCATCATCAGCTCGGGGACTTTGATCGTGCAGTGCTCGATGCTTATCCGTCGGATGTTGTCGTCTTGCAGATGGTCGAGCGGATGCTC
>JAJFFU010000179.1 GCA_021776465.1 Parvularculaceae bacterium | reverse complement strand
CGGCGGCCGCTTATCGCGTCAGTTGTTACGGTTGACCAATGACATTGGTCAGTAGTTTGAACTCAAGCTGAGCAAACCGCCAATCGACGCGAACCAGATCACGATCACGACGGCCAGCGGCAACACAGCACTCCACAGCTTGGCAAACCAGCTCTGCTTCCCCGTCCATACGAGAAACGCATTCCATACAGAAACCGCGAGTGCGACGTAAAGCAGAATTTGCGCAAACTGCGTCATGCGCATTTGCCCGTCAAACGCTGACGTAAATTTCGTCAAATCGCTACTCAGCGTCATGATGACCAATACCCAACCGGTAAGCCATGCAAAAACACCGATAATGCCGAGGCGCACCAAGCGATAAGACCAGGCCTCGCGCCCGGTCAGGGCAAACGAGGATTTATAACGCCAACGGACGATCGCGCGCACTGGCCAGAACAAAAGCGTCAACGCCAAAGCGCCGAACGCAACGCCGAGCAACGGCGTCAATAGCGCCGAAGAGCGATACCAGGGCGGCGGGGTTAATACCATGAACGGGGAAATCGGTTCAAATGTTACGTGTTCAACTGTCCCATCGTCGCTGAGTTTAACGGCCAGTCGCTCAGGGCCGTCAATCTTGCGCCACACAAAGGGTTCCACTTCGCGCCACACAAAGGGCGAAGCGCCGAATGGAATGACGAGGTCGCCGTCTTCGTTCATCGCAATTTTTGTCTGACCAAGAAATCGCGTCAGTGCGAGAAATGTTGATACGCCCGAGCGCGAGGACTCGTATGGGCCGACAACGAGGGCGCCGTGCTCTTTCGCGGTATCCAACCGTTCCTCATATTCAACGGCGGCTTCGGGAAAATACCGGTTCGCAAATTCATCCCACAGCTTGGCGCGTATCGGGCGCGCGCCTTCGCCGGAGCTGTTGATCGAGACAAAGACGCCGACATCCTTGTCAGGAAATAAAAACAGATCGGTATGGAAAAATATAAGGTCGCCGGCATGGCCGAAGCTACGCAAATCGCCGATATTTTGTTGATAGAACCCGAGCGCCATCGCGTTGAGCGGCGGCGTATGCTGGTCATAGGTGGCGTGCATCCGCCGCGCCGTTTCGGGCTTCAATATAACGCCGCCATCATTTAGATGCGCGATCATGAACGGGGCCATGGAGGCGCCGGAAATGGCGAGAGAACCGGCTGGCGCCGGCGCGATCAATTCGTAATATCCGGCCTTGCCGTCCGCAGCCGTTTTATAGCCGCTCGACATATCATTCTCGAACCTATCCGGAAGCGGCTGGCGGAACGTCGCGTTCTTCATACCCAGCGGTTCAAAGATGCGTTGGTCGATATAGTCGTCAAATTCCTTGCCGGAAACGAGCTGAACGATGTAACCGGCAAGCGTCGTCGCGTAATTTGAATAAGCCGGCGTTGTGCCCGGTGCAAAAATCCGTTCCGGCACATTGTTCTTCACATAATCTCCGAGCGACGGCATTTGCTCGGGATCTTTCAAAATCAGATATTTAAGCGTTTCGGCAAAACCGGCCGTATGCGTCATGAGATGACGAACGGTGATCGGCTCACCGAACGCATCCGGAATCTTGAAGTCGAGATAGGTGTTGATGTCTTCATCGAGATCAACTTTGCCTTCCTCAACAAGCTGCATGACAGCCGTCCATGTGAAGAGTTTGGACGTTGAACCGGCGCGGAACATGGTCGTGTCGCCATCGACCGGCTTGCGGCTTTCGAGATCGGCATACCCATAACCGCGGCTGGTCAGCAATTCGCCGTCTTTCACCACGGTGACAACGGCGCCAACAATATCGCCGGTACTGATGGCATAGGGGAAATATCCATCGAGCCATGCATCGACATCGGTTTTCGTTAGCGCACGAACGCCGTCATCAGGTGCGTCTGTCGCTACAATCGCTGCTTCTACTGCTTCAGTTGGAACTGCGTCCACGACCTCTTCGACGAGGTCGGTTTCCATTCCGGTTTCCGGAACCGGTGGCTCCGACTGTGCGAATACACTTGCTGGCAAAATTGCGAACGCCGCCAACGCCGCGACAGCACAGCGTGTTTTTTTAACTAAAGACATGGATGCCTCCCTACTATGTAAAATTTTTCCGAAGATCACTGGAGCGAACCCCCAAGAATGGTGAATAGGCCAACGCCGATAAAATTGCCGAGCACGTAGCCGAGAATGCCCGTAAGGATTCCCGGCGCAACGAGATTTCGCCATTTGAAGAGGATCGCAATTGCCGCCGCGATTGGCGGACCGGCAATGCAAGCAAGCGACGCGACGACGAGCTCGGCGTAATTCAGTTTAAAGATCGCGCCAGCCGCAAAAAGAAAAATCAGATGCGTCACGAAAATCAACAAAACCATGATGAAAAGCGCCGGCGCGGCGCTGAGCATACCGTTCACATCTGCGCCCGCGCCGATGATGGCGAAGAAAAGATACATGAAGATCATAGCGACGACGTCTTCACCGCGAAGTCCGGCGACAAATTTTCGCCCGATTGTCGCAACCGCCGTCATCAACGCGGTAATGAACAACAACGTGTAGTTTGCGACCCCAAGCATGTTGGCGATCCAACCGCTCGCGGCGACCACGATCGCTGCGAGCGACAAGGACGCCAGCAAATTGGGCACGCTGAACGAGCCGGCGTCTGCGACTTCGCTAGGCGCCGCCTCACCCCATATGCTTTCGACACGCCATGGAAAGCGGTTTTGCAATAGTGACCAGGCGGCCGCCAAATTCATAAAAATGATAAAACCGACACCCAGGATATTATCGATCGCGAGCGCCGCTGCGAGTTGCGAGGCGTCGTCAAAGCGCACCGCTTCTGCGACCGCAACAAAATTCAAGGACCCGCCTGTGTATGTCGCGCTGAAAATTGCAACGATCTTTGGTTCATCGACACCAAGATCAAGGACCAGAGCGCCAATTAACGCGCCGACCGCCGTGCCGATCATGCCCGCCAGAAACCCAATGAGCACACGGCCGCCTTCTGCAAACACTTTGACAAGATCGGCCTTCAACAAAAACAGCGCGATGGCGAACGGCACGAGATAGGTCCAGATCGCGCCGTAAAGCGGCGCCGAACGGGGAATGATTTCAAAATGCGAGGCGGCGATGGCGGCAACAAGCAAAATCCCGACGCCGGAAATCCGCTTGCCTATCGCTGTGCGTTCTAACGCCGCGGCGACGGCTGCAATCGTAATCAACACAGCAAGCAAGGCGAATATATTGTCGGCGGCGATCATGCTGCGCCTCCCCACAAGCCGCGTTCCGGCATCGAGATTGTCGCGCCGTCGTAGTTCATGCCAATCGCGAGATCGGATTTAAGGTTCAGGGGGCCGTCAAGGTCAACAAAGTCACACATTTGCGCAACGACAAAACCCGGCGCCATGGAGAGCGACGTACCCACCATATTGCCGATCATCAGACGTTTGCCGGCTGCCATTGCGTCTTTCGCCAAGCCCAACGCTTCCGTGAGCCCGCCAGTTTTGTCGAGCTTGATATTGATCATATCGTATCGTTCAAGCGCCGCCGGTAACTCGCCGCGATGCAGGCAGCTTTCATCACCGCAAATCGGGATTGGCGAATCAAGGCCGGCCAATTCCTCATCGCCGCCGCGCTTCAGCGGTTGCTCGATCATCGCAATATCGAGCTTTGAAAACGGCCCCAGAACGTCTTTCAGAAGGTCAAAGGTAAAACCTTGATTGGCGTCGATGACTAACGTCGCATCGGGCCTTGCTTCCCGGATTGCCGCCATGCGTTCAATCGGGTCGTCGCCGTTCAGTTTCACTTTCAAGATAGGGTAGTTTTTTGCACGCGCGGCATTGGCCGCCATCTCTGCCGGCGTGTCTTGAATTCCAATGGTGAAAACGGTTTTCACTGGTTTTGGATCAATGCCGGTCAGTTGCCAGATGGACTTACCCTGACGCTTGGTCGTTAGATCCCACAACGCGCAATCGACAGCGTTGCGCGCGCCGCCCGCCGGGAAAAGCTCCTGCAATTCCTCAAGCGTGACGCCGCGCTCTATGTCGGCCCGGGCGTCTTCAACCTGTTCCAGAAGAACGTCTGCGTTCTCTCCAAGATAGTAGGCGCCAAGTCCCTCGCCGCGGCCAACGTGATCGCCGTCAACCAACTCAACAACAATCGTGTCCGCGTTATTGAATACGTGACCCGTAATCCGGAACGGCGCAGTCATCGGCCAAACCGCTTTGTGGACATTTAATCGTATCGACATCAACCATGCTCCGCTTGGATATTATCGACAATGGCGCTGACACCGTCCTTGATGGGGTCGGCAACGGGCAACCCTGTTTCATCAGTGTAGGTCTCAATCAGGCGTGTTCGGTCACTCGACGAGATACCGCTTGTATTAACGGCGACACCAGAAAATTTTGCGTTCGGGTTGACGCGCCGCGCCAGAATAAGACATTCGTGCATCGCGTCAGTCAGGGACTGGACGGGATACTGACCGCACGACTCCAATCCAAGCAAATGCGCGCGCGACGGATCGTGACAGAGAACGAGCGCGTCCGGTTGCGATCCATGCAGGAGGCCAAGGCTGACGCCGGCATAAGTTGGATGCGACAACGCACCCTGCCCCTCGATGACATCCCAGTGATCTTGATCAGCACAGGGCGACAACATCTCCGCAGCCCCCGCCAAAAAATCGGAAATGACACTGTCGATAACAATACCGGAACCGGCGATCATGATCCCTGTCTGACCGGTCGCGCGAAAATCTACGTCCGCGCCACGTGCGCGCAGTTCTTTTTCAATGGCGAGCGCTGTGTATTTTTTTCCGACAGCACAATCGGTGCCCACAGTGAGAATGCGTTTTCCTGACCGCTTCACACCCGTCGCAACGGCAAGATTTTTTGGCGGGGTGCGCACATCAATGAGGCGTGCGCCGGAAACCTGCGCGGCTTCGATGATTTTCGGGAACGCTGCAAGGCGCGTATGCATTCCAGACACGATGTCCAGCCCCGCGCGGGCCGCCTGCGCTAAATCATCGACCCATTCAACCGGAATGGAACCGCCGGCCGAGGCAACGCCAATAACCAGTGATCTTACGCCGGCGCGAACCGCAGCCTCCACAGTCATTTCCGGCAACGCGACATCGACCTGACAGTTTGGCAGTCGCATTTGCCCGGCGCACAATTCAGGTCGCCATTCAATCAGACCGAGCCCCGTTTTGGCGTAACCAACATTTTGGACATCGCCGAAGTAAATCAAATAAGGCGATTTCAATTCATTCGATGGCTGATTGTCGCTGACTAACCGGTGTGCCGACTGAGCAGCCACGGATTGACTATGCAGGGTCATTGACTGCCTCCATTGGGTTGGCTTTCGACGTCATGATCTTGAAGACGCCGACCGTTAAAAGCGGAATCGCGACAATCGCGATAAATGCATATGAAAGAACGCCGTATCCTTTGGCGATGAGGTCGATGATGCCAACAGCCCCCGCGAGAAAAATCGCACCGCCAAGCAACCCGGCCGCGATGGCAAGACGCGCCCAACGGGGAAACGCCTTCCCTGTTTCGGCGAATACGCTGGCAATGCGTTCATTTACAGCGTGGATCAACCCGGTCCCGGTTTCGACGAATGTTCCAAAAAGAACGATCTGAAATACAACGAAGAACCAGACCGAATTCAGCGCCTGCAAGATTGAAAGCACGGGCACAGGATCTTCCTGAATGCCGGGATATTGCGACAGCATCGCGAGCAGCACGAGAATGCCGGGGATAATTCCGAGAACGCCGGCAAGAAACCCTGAAACCAGTGCGTCCTTTCGGGTCTTCAAGTAAGGCAGCACGAATAACACGGCGCCGATTGCAATCAGATTATACGCGGCGTAGCGGGCGCCATCGAGCACCCACGGACCGATTACGTCGCCGCTTGATAAGGTCTCGCCTATCGTTCCGCCAAATCGTGATACGACCCAAACAAAAAATACAGCGTATACGCCATAAAGGAGCAACGACCAGAGCGCCAACGCGCGCTCAATCGCCTTGCCGCCAGAATAGGCCAGCGCGCCCACGGCCGCCAACAGTATTATGGCTCCCAATATCGGCGGCGCACCCAAGGCCGCAGATAACATTTCCCCTGCAGCAGAACCGAGCACGGACAACACCAATAGAACGATCAGCAAATAAATTATTTCGAACAGCCGCCAGAGCGGCCCAAGGAGCGCTTTAAAAAATGACCGGTAATTATAGCTTTTGGTGATCCTGGCGAATTCAAACGCAATCGCAAGGATAACGCCCCAGCAAATCGCAGTGACGCCCATGCCGAACAATCCGCCAAGGGCGCCGTGCGACACGAAAAATTCCGCTATCTCCCGGCCTGTCCCATAGCCGCCGCCAATGATGACAGACTGGAATACAAGTCCGGGCAGCACATATCGTTTGAAGAAACTATGCATGCCGGCGCCGCGCGATTTTCCTGTGGTCGCATTTATTCATTGCGCACATCTGACAATCAACCGCGGTGGCCTGCCTGTCCCGATAATGATCAGGGTCGCTATAACTTTTTTTATCCGCACAACTCTCTGCCGATCATTTAATCAGAACAGGAAACCAGCGACACCGCCGGAACAACTTTCAAAAGACAGGAACTGCCCGCTGTATTTTAGTCGGCGAATGCTCCTTCCGGACTTTCGAAGCCAGGGTTTGGGCGGGCGGACGTCGCGAAAGAGAGGGCAACGCGACTGTCCGCCCATTGGGCCGCCTAAAATGCGGCCGTCAATGTTACACCGACCGTCCGAGGACGGATGACACCGGCGCTCAAGATACCACCGGGCAGGTTGGTGCTCGGCGTGCCGCCGGATGTAAGGCCGGTCGAATTCGTCAGGTTCCGAGCAAAGACTTCGATCGCAAAGCGCTCGAATTCCACACCAGCGCGCAAGTCCAGAACGCCATAAGATGGAAATTCGTTTCGACCCGCCGGCGAGAAACCGGTTGTTTGGCTCGATTGATATCGACCGGTGGCCCCAACATAGCCAATCGTGGCGTTGCCTAACGGAAACTCATAATCGCCGCTGACACTGGCGGTGTATTTCGGGGTGAAAGGAAGCGTTTCCCCGGAGAGAGCGCCAACAACAATAGGATCGGTATCCGTCGTCAATTCCGCGTCCGCATAGGCCCCATTAAACAGGAGGCTCAACCCCTCGATAGGACGCAAACTTGCCGTGACTTCACCGCCGATAACCTTGGCGCCGCCGCCATTCGTGTTGACGCCGAAGCCGTTGACCACAGCGAACAACTGCACGTCTTTCCAATCGATGATATAAAATGAGGCGTCAATGCCGAAAACATTGTTTTCGGTTTCGGATTTCACACCAAACTCATAACTCAAGACCGTGTCTGAATTAAATGTCAGCGGTGTGCCAGCTGGCGCCGTCGGAGACAGAACGTTCGGTCCGCCAGGCCGGAAGCCCTTGGCGACCCTTGCATAAAACGCCGTCAGATCATTGATTTCATAACGCGGCGCGACGGACCAGGTAAAGACGCCCTCGCTGGAGTCAATGGCCGGAAAAACTTCCGGCGGACCAACAAAGAGACCGGGAAGACCATCAGTGGCCTGGAACGCGGACTGCTTATTGTGGCTGTAACGTCCACCCGCTGTGACATCGAAACGATCGGTAATGTGCAGCGTTGCGTTCGCGAAACCGGCATATTCCTTATAATCAGATTCAATCGCAACATCGGCGAGCACCGGAACCAGCGGCATCGTCATGCCGGGCGCGACACCGTTGACAAGCTGAGAGATGATGCCGGTTTCTTTGGTGAAATAACCGCCAACCAGCCACTCCAGTTGATCATTCCCATTTGAAGCAAGGCGGATCTCTTGTGTGAATTTCGTTTGATCCGTTTCCTGGTCGAGCACCAGTTCCAGCGGCGTTACCGGCGGCGGCGGAAGAAGAATTGAAGAAACAAGACCGGCCAGCGAAAACGTCATGAAGTCATCATGAATTGTCTGGTCGAACGTGTTGTAGCTTGTGGCCGATGTCAGCGTAACGGCGCCAAGATCCCACTCAGCGGTCCCATTATAAAGCCGATATTCGACTTTGTTCGTTGCGTCGGCATAACGCGAACGCGTCAGGTCCGGGCCAATCGGATCGAGCGTCACAGCATCGATATTGATATTGCTTCCCTCTTCCGTATCGAGGTTCTGCCCTACAACCGTCAATCGGATAGAGAAATTGTCCGTTGCGTTTAACAAAGCAGAAATCCGGCCGCCATAGGATTCCGCGCCGTTGATGTCTTCGGCAACATCGGAGCCGTCAGCGCCGGTGGAGTCGAGATATCCGCCGGATTGTCGGTAAAAGCCGCTGCCGCGGATCGCGAGCTTATCGCCTAGCGGGACATTCAATACGCCGGCGCCGGAGTAACCAACTTCGCCGCCATCGACAGCTTCAATGCCAGCGCGAACGCGCCCGGAGAATTCATCTGTGTCTGGTTCATTGGTGACGAATTTAAGCACGCCGCCCAGCGCATTCGCGCCATAAATCGTGCCTTGCGGACCGCGCAACACTTCGACCCGTGAAACGTCAAAAGTATCAAAGTCACCGGCGAGGATACCTGCGTTAACAAGCCCGGTGCTTGAGCCGAACGGCGTCTCATCCACATATACGGCAACGGTCGACGCCACGCCGCTGGTGTTCACGCCCCGTAAAATCAAGCGGCCAACCCCAGGGGTGTCCTGAACCAGCTGAAGGCCAGGCACGAGCGCCAGATAATCCTGAAAGCTTGTTGCATTCAGCCGTTCAAGCGAGTCGCCGCCAACGACGCTGATCGATTGTGGAACCTCTTGAAGGGTTTGCTCCCGCTTCTGGGCTGTCACGACGATCGTATCGCGTCCATCTTCGTCAGCGCCGTCCTGCGCCATGGCGAAATTTGGTGCGGTGAATGCCAGAACTGCTGCGCTCGTCAGCAGTTTTATCTTTGTAGCGTGGTGCATTTTAAGTCTCCCTAAGCCCCTCAGGCGCAATTACCCTGCGCAACCCATATGGCTGCCTTATTTTTTCTTACGGCACTTTTCTCGAAATGTAACCCGCTTTTAGTGACGAGGAGCACTTCTTCTGTGGCTGTTACCGTCGAGGCACAATTTGCTAGGGGATCGCGCTACCAGCGGAGCAATACGAACTAATCTCGCCGAAATCCGTCTGCAAAAACTGGATTCAGGCAAGTACGAACGTTAACAGGCGAAATCTGCAACGGGCATCAAGCTGAGCCGGGCGCCCGCAGATCTTGCGAATTCAACTGATCGTGCAAAAACAGCGCATTGAGCACACGCTCCTCACACAGCGACAAAATTTTGTGTGTTTGCACTCTGATGTCTTCGGAGTGGTCGCTTTTTACGGCGTCAAGCAGGTCGCGCTGATGCTCCCATGTATAGGGGAGTACGTGCATCATTTTCACATAGAGCCAGTAAATTCTCAATGTCGTATCTTCTAGTTGCCGCACCCAGTGGCTTAAAAGCGGGTATTTGGTCTGCTGTGCAACCAAGACATTGAAGCGTTTATTGGCTTTTAAAAGTTTCAAGGCGACGCGATCGTCCTTGATCGGACCTTTGTGAAAGATCGCGTCATTGAGCGAAACAATGTCATTATAATTGACCTGGGATGCAGCCATCGCAAATATATCCGGCTGCAACATTTTGCGCATGGCGAAATTCTGCTTTACGTCGAGAAGCGTTAGCGGCGCCACTCTTGTTACCCGCGGCGAAATCGAAACCAGAAACTGCTGCGCAGTGAGTTGTTCCATAATATTGCGCGCAGTTGTCCGGCTCATATCGAACATGTCCGTAAGTATATTTTCAGAGACCTTCTGGCTGGGCGCGAGCCGTTGCGTGACAATGGCGTCCATAATCTCATTATAGGCATCATCAGCGTCGATACCGTTTTGTGCTTTTTTCATCGTCATCGCTAAGCGTTTCTGTTTTCAGTATTTTTCGGGGCTCCGGACACGAAAGTCCACAATAATATATGTTTTAGATGGCTTATTTGATAATTAGGCTGTTATCGGCGCTATTTTTACACTAATCATCAAATAAGCGGGTTAATCAGGGGATCGCGGCGTCATGAAGGCTGGACTGACAGGACCGCGGAATAGCGCTTTCAATCCGGCAAATCGCACAATATGCGGTTTCACGGAAACGCCGTCTGCGTCAGCGGGCCTTGCCCCGCAGATGATCGAACCGCTCTCTACCCTCGCAAATGCCGGTCCATTGATGACCTCCAGCTTTCGCAGCAATCCGAAAATTCCCGGCGGCGCTTTCGAACGCACGTTGGATGAGATCTGGAAATCGTAACCGAGAACACCCTATTCAAATTTGGAGCAGGACAATGAAATTTTACCGCACATGCGCCGCGATCACAGCGGGCCTTTTTTATTCAGGAGCCATCAACGCAGCTGATGTGACGCCTGAGCAAATCGACGCTTATGTAAATGAAACGATCGGGTCATTCAAAAACACCGGCCTATCAATCACCGTTGTCTCAAGCGACGCCGTCATCTTTCAAAAAAGCTACGGCGTTCGCGACGTGCGACGGCCGGACGAAAAAGTCGATGAGAACACGCTCTTTCCTTTCGCATCCGTCGGCAAGGCGTTCACCACCGCCGCGCTCGCCATGGCGGTTGATGACGGAAAACTGAACTGGGACGATCCCGTTCAAAAATTCATTCCCGAATTCGAAATGTCGGACCCTTACATCACCGCAGAATTTTCCGTTCGGGATCTGGTGACACACCGCTCCGGCCTGCCGGCCGGCGCCGGCGATTTGTTGGTGTTTCCCGATGCAGACCCGCAAGTTGAAGACATTCTGGCGGCGATGAAACACATCCCGCCGACCACAGGATTTCGTTCGGGTTACGCTTATGACAATCTCTTATATGTCGTCGCCGGCGAAGTCCTTTCCCGCATTGAGGGAATGCCATGGGATAAGGTCATTGCGAACCGCATTTTCAAACCGATCAAAATGAACTCCTGCGAGGCGCTTCCTTCAAAAGGCGCCGCTGCGAAAAACACGGCCACCCAGCATTTAAGAGAACCGGGAAGCTGGGAAGGCGTACCGATCGATCCGAGCTACATTATTGGTGACAACACGGCGCCGGCGGGCGGCATTAGCTGTTCCATAAGCGACCTTTCGAAATGGGCGCAATTCTGGCTGAACGATGCGACGACCGCTTCGGGCAAACGATTGATCTCTGAAAGTCAGGCGAAAGAACTCTGGACCGGCGTGACGCCGACCCGCGTCAACCCAATGCTTGCTGATATGGGCGACACGCATTTTTCCATTTACGGACTAGGATGGAGCCTCAGCGATTTTCACGGCAAGTTACTGGTCAGCCATAGCGGCGGATTGCTGGGCGCCGTTTCCTATTTCGGCATACTTCCGGAAGAAGACATTGCGGTATTCGTCACAAGCAACGACTTCGCCATTGCGACAAGCCTTCTCGCGCTCCAAATTCTTGATGACGCAGCGGACGCCGGATCAGACTCCGATTGGATCGGTCGCGCCATTGAATTTTACAACGCCTATCAGGCATCTGCCGCGAAAGATCAGGGAACAGGCGAAGATGCGCAACAAGATGTCGCCGTTGCGCCCGTTCGCCCCCTCACCGACTATGTCGGAACCTATATAGACCCGTGGTACGGTCCGGTCTCCATCGAACTGCGCAATGACGCGCTCTTCATCGACATGAGCCGCTCGCAAGCGCTTGACGCGCCGCTTGTCTCTGTCGCGTCCGATAAATTCGTCGCGCGCTGGCCTGACCGAAAATTGAACGCCGACGCCTATGTCATATTTACCGTCGATGACGACGACGTCATCGGCATGACCATGCAGGCCGTGTCAGACACAACAGACTTCTCGTTCGACTTCCATGATCTGAATTTTACGAAGTCGAAATAGGGTCCGGGATCTGACGACAGCGCCGTAATTTCTGCCGGTTCTGGACAATACTAGCGACTAGCCGGTTTTGCTTGTGGGTGCGACGTTACTTTGATGTCGCACCCTCGGTCGGTTCGCCTGTCAGCATAATCCTCATCATCTCGTCTACGAGTTTTCCGGCATTGGGTAAGTAAAAACCGTTGCTCAACACCACGACAAACAAACCCTGCTCGGGCGCGAAGTCAAAAGCGCCTTGCGAACCCGGCGTAAGGCCGGTGTGCCAAACCAATGTCTCCCCGGCGAACTCAGTCACGTTAAAGCCGAGACCATAGTCCGTAGGCGTCCCATCAGGCAGGGCCGCCGGGCTCCACGCTTCATCAAGCGCAGCGGCGCTGATGAGTTCGTTACCGGCGAGCGCCGTCACCCAATGCGCCATATCCATGGCCGACGACATTAAAGCGCCGGCGGCGCTGACATGGGTGAGATCCACTTCCTGAGAATTCAGGATAACGCCGTCACGTTGATCGTAAAACTCGGCGCGCCCCGGAATTATTGCATCATGCCAGTCATAATGTGAGTTGGGCATTTCCTGTGCTGCAAAGAACTCGTTGATGAACTCTACATAGGATTTTCCTGTTACGCGCTCAATGATGTGTGCGACGACAACATAATTAAAATTGACGTAGTTATATTGTTCGCCCGGCGCGAATTCGACCGGCTCGTCTTTTTGCAGATCGATCATTTGTTGCGTGCTCACCGGCTGCCAGATAAACGGCAGAAGGTCCGGGTTCCAAACATGCTCGGCAAGTCCGGAACGGTGGCTCATGAGCTGCCGCATTGATACGGCGCCCATTTCGTCAGGAAGGTCCGGCGCGTAGGTTTTTATCTTTTTGTCGAGGTCAATCATCCCTTTCTCGACGAGCTGCAAGACAGCAATGGCTGTTATGGTTTTCGAAATCGACCCCAATCGAAAGACCGTCTCGTCGGTAATCTTTGCGCCCCATTCCAGATCGGCAAGGCCTACACCGCCAGAGGCCAGAATGACGCCGTCTTTCGAAATTGCATAAGCCGCGCCGGGGCCGGTCGCGTCGTATTGTGATATTGCGTGCGCCGCCGCCAGATTTGCGCGCTGGGCCAGAACACCATCGGGTGGAGAAACAAGGTCCGACGTTACACAACCGGATACAAATACGCAGCCAAGCGCCACGGCGATTTCCGCAAATAGATTATTTCTCATTGCTCTTGACCTTTATAAGGTTGCTGTACTGAGGAAACTCTTCACAAAGGCGCGCCAAAAGCGGCTTTGCGTGCAATGCGCGTTCGAGTTTGAGTATTGCATCTCCTAGATCAACACCGATCTCGCGCCACAATTCTTCATATACGCTCTCGAAGTCGATCATCGTCTCCACCACGCGCGCAAATTCCCGCTTTCGACGCGACGATAGTGAGTAAACGCGCTTGCGCGCGTCGGCCGGGCTTATTTTTGACGTGACGTAGCCGTCTTTTTTCAATTGCTTGAGCCGGAACTCGATCAACTGCCGGGAATACCCGGTCGCCTTCGCCAAATCCGAGGACGACTGGCCGCCCTGTTGGTATAGAGCAACTACAACCGACGTGAGGTGGGCGTCGAGATTGATCCCAGTCCGCCAGAACGCTTCGCGCCCCTGATCGCCGATGAGTTCGGCGGCGCGATTGATGCGCAACCCGAATATATTTTCTGCATGGATTTTCACGCGCAACTTGTCTCCAGCTATATTATGCCAATTATTGCGCAAATATTTTCATATTATATATATTCAGTCAAGCCTTGCAACCGCTTGGCCGTCAGCCAGGCCGGATATTTGTGGCGCCCTCGCTATTGAATTTTGACGGGCGCATGGAGCACACCGCCAATCAAAAATTTAAGGGACGACAAACGGTTCAAGATGCACCGGCGTGATCACCTTCGAGTTGGGCGACACAGATTTTGCTGTCTCAATAAAGGGTTTGATATTACGCTCGACGGCATCTTCCTGTGAGAAATCATAGGGAAGAACAAAATTGTCCCAATGGGTCGGAATGACGATCGGCGGGAGCCCGGTCGATTCAAGCAGGCGCCGGTCATAATCATATAGTCCGAGGCGCGAGCCGTTGATGCCGGCCATCAAAATATCGGGATTGAGGCCTTCATATTCGCGCTCGATAAAGTTCATGGACCCCATCGTCAGCACCGTGTGCTGATCAAACCGGGCCAGAAAACTGAGCGCCCCGCCCTCAATGAACTGATCGATACGCAGCGGCGCCGTGAGCGTCGTATCTCGGTCATATCGTCTGGTGTCAAAATAGTGTTTTTCGTTCAGCGCTGAATGAATGGACGGCACAATCCTGACGGAAAATTCTTCAAACTGATAATCTTCGCCGCCGCCAACGGCGTAAAGTTGATCCTCCGGAATGCCATAGGCGCGCAAAATCATGATGACGGTTTCCGTCGCGATGACTTTGGCGCCGGTCTTTTTTGCAATATATGGAACATCACCGAGATGATCATAATGACCGTGATGGATCAGGATGAAGTCGGCGTCCGTAATAAGGTTGTCGATCAGACCCGTATCAATGACGCCAACGTCGCTGCGGTCAAAGGGGCGTCGTTCATCGTCCGGGTGATGGCGGTCAGTGTAGGGGATGCGTGAAATGTACGGGTCGATCAACACGGTCGTGCGGCCATCGGAAATTTCCCATCCGGCCGCACCGAAATATTTAAACGTTAATCCTGATTTTGGGTCCGCGCTTTGAGCGGAAGAAAACGTCGCTGCCGCCACAACAAAAATAACGGCAAGAGCCTGAATAAATTTTCTCATCTCATAATCCTCAGTCGATTGTTGCACTCTTCCGACATTGCGCCGCCGCACGATCAGGCGGCCACGCCAATTTTCGAAATGTTACTCTCGAACCTCTACGATCATTTCGATTTCAACCGCTTGCCCTCTTGGCAATGAGGCCATGCCAACGGCGGCCCGCGCATGCTTCCCACGTTCGCCAAACACTTCGACGATCAAATCTGAAAATCCGTTGATCACTTTGGGCTGGTCAACAAATGACGGGTCGGAATTGACCATGCCCAGAACTTTCACGACGCGTTCAACACGATCCAGATCACCGAGCATGTCTTTCAACACCGCCAGTTGATTGATCGCGGTCAACCGGGCGCCTTCATAGCCTTCCTCGATCGTTACATCCGCGCCGAGCTTTCCCGTTATTTCAGTTCCATCCGCACGGCGCGGCCCCTTGCCCGCAAGAAAAATCAAATTTCCGGTCTGTACGCCGTTCACATAATTGGCGACCGGGTTGGGCGGTTCCGGCAGGACTATGCCTAATTCCGCCAACCGCGCTTCCGGATTATATTCCGTCGCAGCAGATTGGCTGTCTTCGGCCAAGGCGCCTTGTTGAAATCCCAGAATAAGGACAAGGAGTAAGACGTGTGAAATGCTAAGCGCTCTTCTGCCAATCATTGAAAACCCTCGCTGTTCGAATTTCGATGTTTCTTACTACAGTAACGCTGCGCACGCGTACAGTTTTCGATGCAGAGGCAATCCTGAAGTTCGCTGCCGCCTGCTTCGCAAGCTTCGCCTGACCAACTGACTGTGGTATGAGCGGCGCCATGCCCTTTGCTTCCGCTCTTGCGTTTTCGCTTGTAAATCTCGCTGTCGTCATCATGGCGCTGACGGTTCTTTGGTTCATCAGTATACGCCTTAAAGACGCAAGTATCATTGACATTGCCTGGGGACCGGCATGCGCCCTGCCCGCTGTTCTAACCTATATTCGACTGGAATCGCCGGGGCCGCACGCATTATTGCTGACGACCTTGGTTTCACTATGGGCGGCGCGGCTTGCGGTCTATCTTGGCCGGCGCAATCTCGGGCATGGCGAGGATATTCGCTATCAAAAGATGCGGGCGGCGCAAGGATCGGACGCTGCCTTTGCCCGCTGGTCGCTGCCGCGCGTATTTTGGCTACAAGGGGGCATCGCGTGGTTCGTTTCCCTGCCCGTTCAATGGGGCCAGTTCGGCGACGCCGGGATCGGTCTCCTCGGCTGGATCGGCATCAGCGTTTTCGGGATCGGTCTTTTATTCGAATCCATCGGCGATCTTCAGCTCGCGTCCTTCAAAGCCAACCCCGCCAACAAGGGCAAGCTCATGACCCAGGGGCTTTGGGCATGGACGCGGCACCCGAACTATTTTGGCGACGCCGCGGTCTGGATCGGGCTGACATTGATCGCGCTTGAAAGCCCGCTCGGCGTCTATACGGTTTTTTCGCCGGTCGTGATGGTGTTTTTCCTCGTCTTCGTTTCCGGCAAGGCGCTGACAGAGCGCATGATGGAAAAGAAGTACCCCGAATATGCCGAATACAAACGGCGGACATCCGGCTTTGTGCCGTGGCCGCCGAAGCGCAACTGACGAAAGTTAAAGCCGGCGCGGCAAGCATGCGTTATCATGCGAGAAAAACAGGGAGCAGATCGTATGAGCGGCGCGCAGGATAAACGCGACTCCATTGGCGAATTCGACTACGTCATCGTTGGCGCAGGATCGGCCGGCTGCGTCTTGGCCAATCGACTTTCAGCAAACCCGAAAACGCGCGTATGCCTGCTTGAGGCCGGCGGCCGCGACAAAGATCCGCTTATTCACATGCCTTCGGGAATTGCGTTCTTACCGTCATGGTCGCCGATCAACTGG
>JAJFFU010000178.1 GCA_021776465.1 Parvularculaceae bacterium | reverse complement strand
ATTTGCGGGGACTGAAAGCCGACGTTCAGGAAGGGTCGAATGTCGGCGGCGTTGATGGCGCCTTTTTTCTCCAGAATGGCGCGCGTGATCCGGCCGATCGCTTGCAGGCGCGGATCATTGCTCACACCGCCGGCGCGCACGGCATTCACCGTTTCGGCGTCGACGCCATGGTGCAGGGCGAAGGTCGAATGGCCGGCCACACAATACGGACACTGATTATAAACGCTGGTGGTCAGTGCGATGATTTCGCGCTCGCCCGGCGAGAATGACGTGTCATCGAACGCGGCGTTCAGCGCGGCGAGCCCCGTCAGCGCCGCCGGCGCATCGGCGAACAGGCCGTAGACATTGGGAACAAAGCCCACGCCCTCTTCAATGGCCGATAGAATATCGCGGGCCGCGCCTGTCACTGTTGCTGTCGTCTTGATGGCAAATCCGGTCATGTCGCCGGTCTCCTTTTCAATGTTTTCCATGGAAAAGGCGTAAGGCCCGGCGGCGCTGAGAAATACTTCGCGATCCAGAGCAACGCACTTCGGATTGCGAAGTATCCAGCTTCTAAGAACGAAGTTAGACTGGTCGCCAGGACGTTAGATTGGTCGCCAGCAGGAGGCACAGGAGAAATCAAGGTGAAGTACAGTCAGTTTTGCCCCATCGCGAAGGCAACGGAAGTGCTGGGAGACCGCTGGACGCTCCTCGTTGCGCGAGAAATTTTAATGGGCGCCAGCCGGTTCAGCGAATTGCAGCGCGGGCTCGGCTCAATCTCGACGGCGGTTCTGACCGAACGCCTCAAATCAATGACGGAAAACGGGCTGATCATTCGTCGCAAAATCACCGGCAGGCGCGGCCACGAATATTTCCCGACGCCGGCCTGCAAGGAGCTTCTGCCGATCATCGTTTCGCTGGGCGGCTGGGGCATGCGCTGGGCCAAGGACAATCTGGTGGATGAAGATTACGATGTTGAGCTGTTGATGCTCTATCTGGAGCGCAGCATCGCGCGCGACATGCTGCCCGGCCCGCAGACCATTTTGCAGTTTGAGTTCAGCGACCTCAAAAAAATGCGCCATTGGTGGCTTGTGGTGAGCGAAAACAGCGTCGAGGTCTGCGAGAAGAACCCCGGCTATGATGTGGATGTCTATTTCACATCGACCTTGCGGGTGATGACCGATGTCTGGCTTGGCCACCGGACCTATAAAGAGGCGATCCGGGCTGACGCCCTAAAGATCGTCGGCGATCGCGCGCTGACAAAAACCGTCAGCAAATGGCTTGTGTGTACGGTTTTTTCGGAAGCGGCGGCCTAGCCGCAGATCGCGATCCGGCCTTCAACGACGTGTTGTTGAAAACTATCGAAGGAGAGTGTGAAGTCGCAGCCGCCATCGCATTCGCACAGGCCAATACAGCTGCCGCGCGCTTCGATATTGTACTCGCCGCGCGGCGCCGTGCTGCAACCGCCATTTGAGCCATACTGGATTTTTTCTTTGACGATGGCCTTCGGGCCGAGATTGGTACTCATCACTATTCTCTTTTTATGCGTCTTCGATACGGTAAGTAGATAACAGATGCACGACGATTTGGTTCAATAAGTGGTTAAATTTTGACGCTGGCGCGTTAATTATAAAATATATGTGAGCGGTCCGTTACCGCCGCTCTCGTCCGCGCCGTGGATTGCCCTCGCGCGTTACGCGCGTCAACCCGCGCGAGACATCATTATAAAAACTGAGCAGCGAGCTTTCCTCGGCGTAGGTCGCGGCGGGGTAGGCGCCGTCGAGGCGGCGCACTGGCAAGCCCTGATGGGCAGCCGTCATGAAGTCCCGCCAGATTTGCGCCGGCGTCGAGCCGCCAGTCACCTTGTCCATCGGGCGATAATCATCATTGCCGACCCAGACGCCGGCCGTCAGTTGCGCGGTGTAGCCCATGAACCAGGCGTCGCGCCAATCGTTGGTGGTGCCGGTCTTGCCGGCGGCCGGGCGCCGGCCGAGCGATGCGCGCCGGCCCGTGCCCGAATGGATCACCTGATAAAGCATATGCGTCATGTTCTTGGCGACGGCTTGCGTCATCACCCGTTGCGGCGGCGGCGGGGTAAATTCGTAAAGTTTTTCGCCGTCGCGGGTCTCGATCCATTCAATGGCGTAGGGCTCCGGTTTCAGCCCGCCGGTCGCAAACGGCAGATAGGCGGCGGTGAATTCCTCGAGCCGGACGTCCACGGCGCCAAGCGCGATCGAGCGGAAGGCCGGCACATTTTCTATGCCGAAACGCATGGCCGCCTCGGCGACTTTTTTCGCGCCGACCCGTTGCGTGACTTGCGCGGCGACCGTGTTGATCGACTGGGCCATGGCTTCGGTCAGGCGGACGGGGCCGCGATAGCGGTCGGAATAATTGGTCGGGGCCCAGTCGCCGAACTGCACCGGCCGGTCGACAAAGCGCGATCCGGGGGTGAAGCCTGCTTCCATGGCGGCGACATAAACAAACGGTTTGAACGATGAGCCGGGCTGGCGTTTGGCTTGCGCGGCGCGGTTGAACTGGCTGTCTTTATAGGACCGCCCGCCGACCATGGCGCGCAGGGCGCCGTCAACATCATAGGCGACGAGGGCTGCCTGATCGGCGCCTTTAAGGCGCGCTTCCACGGTAAGCCCTGCTTTGACGGCGGCCTCGGCGTCGCGTTGCAGTTTTTGGTCGATCGTTGTTTTGACGATCAGGTCGCCGGCGACGCTTGGCGCCAACTCCCTTGTTTTCGCGGCGACATAGTCAAAGAAATAGCCGAGATCGTTATCGGTATTCTGGGCGATGACTTTCGCCGGGTTCAGCCGCGCCTCGCGCGCATCAAAGGGCGCGACGGCGTTCGCCTCCAGCAGATTGTCAAGCACCTCTCCGGCGCGCCGTTCGGCGCCTTTCGGATTTTGCGTCGGCGCATAGGTCGACGGCGCTTTCGGCAGACCCGCCAGCATGGCCGCCTCGGCGAGCGTCACGTCGCGGGCCGACTTTCCGAAATAGGTGAGCGCCGCGGACTCAACGCCGTAAGCCCCGGCGCCGAGATAAATCCGGTTGATGTAAAGGGAGATGATTTCGTTTTTGGAGTAATGGCCCTCAAGCCACAGCGCGAGCAGCGCCTCGCGGATCTTGCGCGTATAGGTCTGCTCCGGCGACAGGAACAAATTCTTTGCAAGCTGCTGGGTGATGGTCGAGCCGCCTTCAACGACGGCGCCGGATTTTGCATTGGCCGTCGCCGCGCGAAGGGTGCCGCGAAGATCGACGCCGGCATGATCGAAAAAGCGCCGGTCTTCCGTCGAGAGGATCGCGTCGATGAGATAGTCGGGCAGTTCGATCGGATTGACCTGCGCCCCGTAGCGGGCGCCGCGCGAGGCGATCTCCTCGCCATTGCGGTCGAGGACGATAATCGCCGACTGCCGGTTGACGTTCCACAGATCGACATTTTCAGGCGCCCGCGGCGCAATGTAGATAAACGCGAACGCCATGGCGCCCGCTGCGCCGAGCATCGCAAGAGACGTGCTTGCCGCGATGGCGCTGCCCCAGAAATCGCGCCAGGCGCGGCCTTCGCCGGGCTCTTTTTTATATTTCGCTTTTTCCGCATAGGGCGACGGCGCGCCCGACGTTTTTTTGCCGAACATATGGTTGTAAAGCCCGCCTATGCGACGGCGCAGACCGCTCGTCAGGCCAAGGACGATCGCCTTCAACCCGGACGGGTCGAATTGCGGCTTTTCGCCGGCCTCGCTTTTTTCGGTCTCGTCGCTCACACCGGGGCCCTTACGCCAACCATCTCGCGTCCCTTGGTCGATAATTGGGGCCGAGGCGTGGCGCAAGCGCGCCATTGCTGCGGCGTCGGGCTTTGTGCAAATTTTAATGCGGAAATTGGCCCGGAATGTCGGGCCGCGCGGCGGCTCGGCGCGGCAATCCGCGATCAGCCGAGCCCCCGGCGCGACCATCCGGGTTTGCGGCCTGCTACAAACTTGGCATAGTGGCGCGCAAGGGCGAAACAGCGGGCATTTTACGCTGGCGGCGCGGGGCGCGCTTGGCCCAATTGTAACCGGGGCAACGAAAGATCATTTCCATGACCAAAAAAGCGACCGCCTTTGAACAGGCGATGAAAACAATTTTATGTGCTGGCGGCTTGATGTTTGTCGGCGCTGTTGCGATCGCGCAGGACGACGACGCCAAGGACGAGGAAAAGGACGAAGACGACGGGCCGCCGACCATCGAAAAGAAAACCGAAGACTTTGAAAAGTCTGAAGGCCTTTTTACGTTCTATACCGATCCTGAATCCGGCGAAGTTTATATGGAAATTGGCGAAAGCCAGCTCGGCGATGAGTTCGTCGCATTTTCCTATGCGGAAAACGGCGTGCTGGAGGCGGGAACGTTTCGCGGCAATTACCGCGACAACCGCGTGCTCTCGATAAACCGCCATTACAACAAACTGGAATTCGTTGAGGTCAACACGGCGTTTTATTTTGATGATGCAAACGCCATTTCGCGGGCCAAGGATGCGAACATCTCTCCGGCGATCCTGTCGACCGCCGACATTGCGGCGAAAACACCGGATGCGGACGAAGATGGCGAGGAAAGCGAGACGCGCTATCTGGTAGAGGTGGGCGGGCTGTTCCTGTCCGAAGCGCTGCACCAGATTAAGCCGTCGCCCAATCCGGATGCGCCGCCTGATGCGTTTTCCATTGGCGATCTTTCCAGCGACAAAACCAAGTTCGCGGCCATCCGCAATTACCCGCAAAATAGCGACATCGTCGTCGACTATGTTTTTGAAAGCCATCATCCGCGCATTGGCGGCTCGGCCGCTGTCACCGATCCGCGCGCGATTACCGTGAAGGTCCAGCATTCGCTGATCGCCATGCCGGACGAAGGCTTCACGCCGCGGCGTGACGATTATCGCGTTGGCTATTTCCGCGATGAGGTCACCGACCTGACCTCGGACAAGGCCGCGCCGTATCGCGACCTGATCACCCGCTGGCGGTTGGAAAAGCAGGACCCGGACGCAGCGGTCTCCGATCCCGTTAAACCGATTACCTGGTGGATCGAAAACACAACGCCGGAAGTCTATCGCGACACGATCCGCGATGCCGTGCTGGCGTGGAACTCTTCTTTCGAGAAGGCCGGCATTTCAAACGCTGTGGAAGTGAAAGTGCAGCCCGATGACGCTGACTGGGACGCTGGCGACATTCGCTACAATGTCCTGCGCTGGACGTCATCGCCAGTGCCGCCCTTTGGCGGCTATGGGCCGAGCTTCACCAATCCGCGAACCGGTGAAATTATCGGCGCGGACATCATGCTCGAATATTCCTTCATCACCAATCGCTGGATCTTTGGCGACGTCTTTGAGGACGCCGGGGTTGCCGGGTTTGATGCGATTGAGACGCCAGTGAGCGCAAATGCGCGTCATATGTGTGCGGTGTCATCTCATCTTTATGCGAACAATCAATTCGGCCTGACGGCGCTGAAAGCGCTCGGCGCCAACGATGTGACGCTGAACGAGCTGGTCAAGGAAAGCATTTACTATCTGATGCTGCACGAGGTCGGTCACACGCTTGGCCTCAACCACAATATGAAAGCGTCGATCTGGCACGGGCCCGATGCAGTGCACGACAAAAGCGTCACGCAAGGAATGCCGACTGCGTCGGTCATGGACTATCCGGCCATTAATATTGCCCCGCCGGGCGTTTCCCAGGGCGACTATTACATGTCGCGACCCGGCCCCTACGATGATTGGGCGATTGCCTTTGGCTATTCGCCGGATATGTCGGGCGATGTGCGCGATGCGCATCTCGCGCTATCGACCGATCCCGGCCACACCTTTGGCAATGACGCCGATGACATGCGTTCACCCGGCGCCGGTATTGATCCGCGCGTGATGATCAACGATTTGTCGGCGGACCCCGTTCAATATGGCGTCGATCGCATGAAGCTGTTGCAGGCGACGTTGCCGAAACTTGTCGATAAATTCGACGATGAGGAAAGCTGGCAGATGCTGCTGCGCGGGTATTTTTACTCAACCGGCCAGCAGGCGCTTATGGGCCAAATCATGTCGCGTCAGATCGGCGGCGTTTACGTCGATCGCACACCGCCGGGACAAGAGGGCGTTCTCGATGCGCCGTTCACGCCCGTGCCGCTTGCAAGGCAGAAAGCGGCGATGGATGCGCTGGCGACCTATATTTTCGCAGCCGACGCGTTTGACGCGCCGGAAGCGTTAGTGCGCCATTTGCAGGCGCAGCGCCGCGGTTTCAATTTCTTTGGCGACACGGAAGATCCGAAGTTACATGGCCGCGCTCTTGGCATGCAGATGGGCGTGCTCAATCATTTGCTGCATCCGGTTGTCTTGCAGCGCATGACCGATACGCAGCTTTACGGCAATGAATATTCGCCGGCGCTGATGATCCGTGATCTGACGGATGCGATCTATGGCGGTGACCTTGGCGGGAACCCCAATGCGTTCCGGCGCAATATCCAGATCGCCTATCTCGAGCAGCTGGTGATGATGGTCGATAACCCGGCCCTTGATGCATCGGCGCGGGCTGCCGCCCTTTCCGGCGTGGAAAACATTCGCGGGCGCCTCGGCTTTATGGGCGGCGTCTTTAATTTCGGCCTGTCAGCGGAAACCAAAGCCCACCGTGCGCAGATCAAGCGCATTCTTTCGTGGACCCGCGCTTAACGGCTGGTTCCGCCTTTCCTTCTCCCGGCTTGCCCTGCCCTGACTTGCTCTGCCCCGACTTGCTCTGCCCCGACTGGCGTCATACAACACGCTGCGTCGGGGCAGGCAAAACGGGGGCAGGCAGGGCGCAATATGATTTTGAAGATCACGGATTTTCTGACACCGGCCGAATGCGCTGCGGCGCTTGCCATGGCCGATGTGGGACGGTTCGGCGACGGCCTTCAATCGCTTCCGGGCGGCACCCACGAAAGCAAACATAACGAACAGCTTGAGCCGAAGCCCAAACAGGCGACGCGGCTCAAGTCGATCATGGCCGACGCCTTTGCGCGGTCGGAAAAAATGCGGGCCTTTACGCAAGCGAAAACGGTGCGCCAACCCGTCTTGTCGCGGTATTCCGAGGGCATGCATTACATGCGCCATCTCGACTCGCCGCTTTTCCTTCGCGATCCCGACCCCATGCGCGCTGATCTTTCGATCACCGTGTT
>JAJFFU010000177.1 GCA_021776465.1 Parvularculaceae bacterium | reverse complement strand
GTGCTCAATGAGCCGTCGGTCGTCGCCATTGAAACCCGCCAGGCGCGCAAGCTTGTGCGCGCGGTTGGTAATGAAGCCAAGGAAATGCTCGGGCGGACGCCCGGCGAGATCGAAGCGATCCGGCCCATGCGCGACGGCGTCATCGCCGATTTCGAAGTGGCTGAAGCGATGATCAAGCACTTCATTCGCAAGGTTCACAATCGTCGGTCTTTCGCATCCCCTCGCATTGTTGTCTGCGTGCCCTCCGGCGCGACCGCTGTTGAGCGCCGCGCCATTCAGGAATCAGCCCTATCAGCCGGGGCCCGAAAAGTTGAACTGATCGAAGAACCTATGGCCGCCGCGATCGGCGCCGGGTTGCCGGTTACCGATCCAACCGGATCAATGGTTGTCGACATTGGCGGCGGCACGACGGAAGTCGCTGTTCTTTCACTTGGCGGTATTGTCTATTCGCGCTCTGTTCGCGTCGGCGGCGACAAGATGGACGAAGCGATCATCGGTTATATTCGCCGTATGTATAATCTTCTGATTGGCGAGGCGTCGGCCGAACGGATCAAGAAGGAAGTCGGCTCCGCGATGATCCCGACCGAAGGCTCAGGCCTGACGATCCAGATCAAGGGTCGCGATCTGATGCATGGCGTTCCGAAGGAAGTCCGCATCGGTGAGGCGCAGATTGCTGAAGCGCTTGCCGAGCCGGTCAGCCAGATCATCGAAGCCGTCAAAGTCGCGCTCGAAGCGACGCCGCCGGAACTGGCGGCTGACATTGTGGACACCGGAATTATGTTGACGGGCGGCGGCGCGCTGCTCAAAAATCTCGATCAGGTGCTGCGCGACGAAACCGGGCTGCCGGTCTCCGTGGCCGACGATCCGCTTTCCTGCGTTGCCCTCGGAACGGGCGCGGCGCTTGAAAATACAAAGGCGATGCGCGGCGTCCTTTCTTCGGCGATTTAGCGACCCGATGCGGTATAGTGAGGCATGGATTATTTAGGTCAGGACAGACGGGAAGGATTGGGCCGTAAAGCGAATTCCCGCGTTGTCCTGGTCATATTAATTCTCGCATCGGTATTCCTGCTGCTTTCAAGCCTTTATTCGGCGCAGGCGTCTGTCTTCAAAAAAGCGCGCGAGAGCGTCCTGGATGTGACGTCGCCGGTCCTCGAAGTGCTCTCCGGTCCCATTGCCTATGTAAACGGCGTGATCGGCTATATCGGCGATTATTTCGCCGTCCTCGAACAAAACGATGCGTTGCGCCACGAAAATGCGGAACTGCGTCAATGGATGAACGAGGCGCTGGAATTGCGCACCGTCGTTTCCGGTTTCGAACAGATCCAGTCCTATCAGGCGCCGCCGCAGGTCCGCCCGGTCGACGCCTATATTATTGGCGAGGCCAATGATGCTTTTGCGCGCTCAATGATCATCAATGCCGGTCGGCGCAAAAGCGTGGAGCCGGGGCAAGCCGTCGTTGACGCGGAAGGCCTGTTGGGCCGGATTGTTCATATCGGCGCTAATGCCTCGCGCGTCCTGTTGTTGACCGATGTTCAAAGCCGCGTGCCGGTCTATGTGGAAGGCGCGGACATTGAGGGCATCCTCGTAGGCCGTACGCGCGCGCGCCCGACAATTTCCATCATCGAAACCTCGGACGAGATCGAAGTGCTGCCCGGTCAGCGCGTCCTGACGTCGGGCGCGGCGGGCGTGTTGCCGCGCGGCCTGCCGGTCGGCGTCGTCGAGGGCGATGCGAGCGAACTGGAAGTTGATCTTTATGCAAACTATACGCGGTCGCGCATGGTGCGGGTGATCAATTTTCGATTTCCCGCTATCGACGAACCCGCGGAGAACGATGTCGTTGATGCCGCGGCGGAAACGCCGCAAGACGAAACCCAGGCGGAGGGATAATCCCGATGGGCTATCGCGCCGAACAGCTTTTCGCCATCTTGAGGTCGCTGACGCCGACCTTGCTCGGCATTCTCGGCGTGCTCATTCTGGCGTTGCCGATCCGGTTTTTCGAAGGCGCGCTGCCGACGCCGATCATTCCGCTGGTCGTTGTCTTTTTCTGGTCCATCTATTCGCCTGACTTCCTGCCGAGCCCGAGCGTTTTTGCAATCGGCCTTTTACAGGACTTGTTAATGGGCGGCCCGCTCGGGCTTTGGGCCTCCGTTTACCTTGTGACGCAATTTGCCGTCAGCTCGCAGCGTGCTTACTTTCTCGGCCGCGAACAAAAAGTGGTTTGGATGGGATTTGCGTTGGCGGCGGCGGTCGCGAGCCTTATGTTGTGGCTTGTGATGAGTTTGATGTCCGGCGCTTTGTTGCCCGTTGGTGCGCTTTCCGCGCAGGTTGCGGTGACGATCCTGATCTACCCGCTATTCGGCGCGGCCTTCCGCGAATTGCACAGCCGCGTACTGGTGGAGGTGTGATCGCATGATGAATAATCATGATCCCGAACGCCAGGAAGTCGTGTCCCGGCGCGCTTTTTTGTTCGGCGGCGGCGTAACGCTGGGTGTCGTTACGATTGCAGGCCGGCTCTACCAGTTGCAAATCGCCGATCACGACAAATACCTGACCCTCGCTCAGGAAAACCAGTTTAACCGGCGCGTGCTGACGCCGCTTCGCGGCGACATCGTTGATCGTTTCGGTACGGTGCTCGCATCGAACCGCAAGAACTTCCGCATTCTCCTGTTGCCGGAGCAATCGCAGAATGTGAACGAAACCCTCGATCATGTGTCGGCTATCGTTCCTGTGCCGACGGAGCGGCGCAATCGTATTCTTCGTGAAATTCGCCGCCGCGGTGCGTTTACGCCGATCGAAATCGAAGACAATCTCGACTGGGAAGCGTTTACGCGCATCAATTATGAATTGCCCCATCTGGCCGGCGTTCTTCCCGATGTCGGCGATACGCGCGATTATCCGTTGGGACCAGCGACGTCGTTCGTTATCGGCTATGTCGGTGCAATAACGGACGCCGATCTCGCCGCGCAGGAAAGCGATGAAGACCGCAACCTTCTGCGCCAGCCCGGGTTTAAAATCGGGCGCGACGGTCTTGAACGCACCTACGAAAAAGAATTGCGCGGCAAGGCCGGCAAAATGAACGTTGTGATCAACGCCCATGGCCGGGTCATCGAGGAAGTGAAAGAAGGCGCTGTCCTGTCGCAACAGGGCAAGCCGCTGACACTGACGATCGACGCGGAATTGCAAACCCACGCGATGGAAGTGCTGGCGACGCCGGGCGAGCGCCAACCGGACGAGCCGCAAAGCGCAGCCGCTGTCGTCATGGATGTGGTGACCGGCGATGTTCTCGTGCTGGCGTCGACGCCGGCGTTCAATCCCAATGATTTCAATGTCGGCATCAACCCGACCTTGTGGCGGGAATTGAATGAAAGTCCGTATAAGCCGCTTTTGAACAAAGCGCTGACCGGCGCCTATCCGCCGGGATCAACAATGAAGATGCTCAGCGCAATTGCGGCGCAGGAAACCGGCGTGCGTCCGTCTCATTCGGTCTATTGTTCTGGCCGTACATGGTACGGCAACCGTTATTTCCATTGCTGGAAACGCGGCGGCCATGGGACCGTCGATATGAAGGGGTCGATGAAGCATTCCTGCGATTCGTATTACTACGATATCGCAAAAGACCTCGATATTGATGTCCTCGCTGATGTCGCCAAGCGCTTCGGGCTCGGCCAGACATATGAACTTGGCGTGCCGGGTCAGAAACAAGGCGTCGTTCCGTCGCGTGATTGGAAGAGAAGTTACTACGCCGGCGATCCGCCAAACCAGACATGGTTTCAGGGCGAAACATTGTCAGCGATTATCGGGCAGGGCGCCGCGACAGCGACGCCGCTGCAACTTTGCGTGATGGCTGCGCGGGTCGCCAGCGGCCGCGCCGTGCGCCCGCGTCTTGTTCGCGCCGTAGGCGATCTCATTTTGCCCGCGCCAGACGCGCCGGCGATCGACGTCAATCCGAGCCACCTCGATGTTGTTCGTGCAGGGATGAATGCGGTTACCAACGAAGGCGGCACCGCGGCGCGATCGCGGCTGCAAGATCCCGATTGGCAAATGGCGGGCAAGACCGGCACCAGCCAGGTTTACGCCATCACCGCCGAAGACCGCGCGCGCGGCCTCACCAAGCCGGAAGATTTGCCATGGGCGCGGCGCGACCATGCGTTGTTTGTCAGTTTCATGCCGTTCGAAAATCCCCGATATGCGTGCTCGGTGCTGGTCGAACACGGCATTGGCGGGTCACGCGCCGCCGGCCCCAAGGCGCGCGAAATCATGCGCAAAGTCGCCGAACGCAATCCGGCCGTCCGTCAGACAGTGGACCCGCGCGAATTGGTGCGCGCGACCGTTCCGAACCGGGAGGCGTAAGGCGTGGCGTCGCTCATTCTTCCCGGACCGCATCGCGGCGTCCGTGCGCGCCTTGCAAAAACCCACTGGCCGCTGCTGATCCTGCTGACATTGATCGCGCTTGCTGGCGTCATCACGCTTTATTCTGTCGCTGAGGGGAACTGGCGCCCATGGGCGTTAAAACATGCAATCCGATATGGCGTTGCTGCGTGTCTGTTGCTCGGCATGGGGCTTGTCCCGATCCGATACTGGATGGCGCTCGCCTATCCGATTTATTTCGCGGCCCTTGCCGCCCTTTTTACCGTGCCGTTCATCGGCGAGATCAATATGGGTGCGCGTCGCTGGATCGAGATGGGCGGCCTTCAGTTTCAACCGTCAGAGGCGATGAAGATCGGTCTCGTGATGGGACTTGCCCGGTATTATCACGGGCTGCGCGCTGAACAGGTGTCGCATCTGCTCTATCTCATTCCGCCGGCGCTGATGATTGCTGCGCCGGTCGGGCTTGTCTTCATCCAGCCCGATCTCGGTACGGCGTTATTGCTGGGCGCGACCGGCGTCATCATTGTTTTTGTCGCCGGCCTCAGCTGGCGCATCGGTCTGTTCGGCGTCTTTGGCGCGATCGCGGCAGGCTACGGCGCTTATCGGTTCGATATATTGAAAGAATACCAGCTGCGCCGCATCACGACATTTCTAAATCCCGATCTCGATCCATCCGGGCAGGGGTATCATTTGCTGCAGTCAAAGATCGCACTCGGATCAGGCGGACTTGATGGAAAAGGGTTCATGCAAGGCACGCAAAGCCAGTTGCAGTTCCTGCCCGAAATGCACACCGATTTTATTTTTACGATCTTCGGGGAGGAATTCGGGTTCGTCGGATCGGTCGGTCTTTTAACGCTCTATCTCGCGGTCATTCTGACGGGGCTGTCGGTCGGCGCGCAGGCAAAGTCGCATTTCGCCCGGCTGACCGTTATCGGCGTCGTGGCGACGTTCGCCCTCTATGTCCTGATCAATACCGGTATGGTGATGGGACTTGCCCCGGTCGTTGGCGTGCCGCTGCCGCTGGTCTCGTATGGCGGCACCGTGATGTTGACGATCATGGCCGGCTTTGGGCTGGTCATGAGCGCCCATATATATCGGGATTAGGTTGTTCTGAAGTCGCGTGGCTTTTCGTAAGGTCGAGGCTACTTCGTGCCGGCCAACTTCGTGTCCGCCAATTTCGTATCCGCCTGACTTAGATGATCGAGCAGCGAGCTGCGGGCGGCTTCGTATTGGGTGCGCGTCCCTTGAAGATGGCCGGTGGCTGCAGTCGCGTCCTTTTTCTGGCACGCGATTTCAAGATCGTTCGCCGCAGCGGCCAGGGCGGAGGCCCCAACATTGGCGGCCATTCCCTTCAGGGAGTGTGCTGTATTGGCGGCGAGCTCTAGGGCGCCATCGGTCATCTGCGACGCCATGAGATCGAGCAACTCTTCGCTCGTACGCCAGAACGCGTCCAGAATTTCGCGGGCGCCGTCTGCACCTGCTGCTTCTATCAGCCCGTTGATCTGGTCGATCTCGATATGGCGGCTGCCGCCGTCTATCTGGTTGTCCACGTCGTCGCTCCCCTACGCAATCAGCCCCAAACCGGCGAAAACCGGCCTGTTGGCGGCTTTGACTGCGCCTCCTTCGATCATTATTTGCTAACAAACGTAAAAATTTGTCTAAAATGGCGTGGCGTGCGACAAACGGCGAAAATTTGGTGCCGATAACAAGGGGATAGCGAATGCAGGGGACAGCGGGCGAAGGCGTAAAGTGGTCGTCAAAGGCGGCTTTTATTCTGGCGGCCATCGGCTCAGCGGTGGGACTCGGCAATTTATGGCGGTTCCCCTACGTCGCTGGCGAGAGCGGCGGCGGCGCTTTCGTGGTGTTTTATGTCATTTGCGTTGTCCTGATCGGCCTGCCCGTTTTGGTGGCCGAACTCTTTATCGGCCGGCGGGGCGGCCTGTCAGCCGTTGGCAGCGTTGTTAAAATCGCAAAAGCCGAGGGGCGCTCGCCGTTTTGGGCGATCCAGTCCTGGCTAGGCATGATCGGCGCCTTCATCATTCTCACATTTTATTCCGTCATCGCCGGCTGGGTGCTCGCCTATGTAGTGATGATCGGCGGCGATCTCGTCGCTGCGGTCGCCAGCGACGGCGTTGGGGGGCTAACGGCCGGGGCCTTTGCCGGCCAGACCGACGAACAGGTCAGGGCGAAACTCGTTGAGCTTTTAAACAATCCCACCCGCATGATCATTTATCATGCGCTATTTATGATTTTGAC
>JAJFFU010000176.1 GCA_021776465.1 Parvularculaceae bacterium | reverse complement strand
GAGGATTTGGAGCGGGAATTGCCGTCGCTTCAGGTGCTGACGCGGTTTGCGCGCGGCCTGGATCGCATTCCCTGGTTCGCCAATCTCGGCGAACCGTTGACCCCCGGCGCGCGGGCGGCAGCGGGCCTCTACACAGACCGGTTGGGCTTTCCCCATGCGGATGTGGCGATCCTCGTCGATTGGGAAGACGCCGCCGCCGCGGCGGAAACCCTCGATTGGCAAAGTGAGTGGTGGGAGGCCGAAGAGCTGCTGCGGGCGGATCTGACAGGCCGGGCGCTTGAAACGCTTTCGGAAGAAGCGCTTCAGATCGGCATGACGCTGATCGCCAACAAAGTGTTGGATCCGGCGCGCGAAGGCATGGAACAGGCGGCGGTGATTTTTGACGCCGATGATGAGGCCTCGCGAAACCTTGCGGTTGGCGCCGCAGGGCAAGCGGCGAACGGCGCCGCGCTAGTGCTGCTCGCCGGTCAGGACCCGGCGTTCGATATTGAGACTCACGCCTTCGCGGCCAAATTCCAACTGTTTGAGTTCGGCCGCTGGCCGGTCGCCGTCACCGGGTCGTCGTTCAATCTGTTTTAGCCGCCATCGGTATGACTTCAGCGGCCGCCGCCAATAGCAGGTATGCCGCGATGACCGTCAGGACATACTTGAAGCCCGTGCGAAATAATTGTTCCGGCATCCGGCGGAGCATACGCGTGCCGAGATAGGTGCCAAGAAACCCGAAAGCGAGGATCGCGAGGATCAGCCATACCCATGGCGCATAAGCAAATCCCAAGGCGCCGAACACCAGTATTTTCAGGCCATGCTGGGCCATCATGCAGCTTGCATGGGTGGCGACCAGATTGAGCCGGCCGAGCTTGGCCGCCGACAGCATGGTCGCTGCGATCGGCCCGGTCGCGCCGAAAAACATGGTGAGGAATGACCCGATTGCGCCGGTGGAGAAAAAGGTAATCGGCCCCGGCAGAAACCCTTTCGGACGCGGCCCCCAGACGGTGTACAGAATGAAGATGGCGACACCGGCGCGCAGGGCCCAGACGGGGAGCTCAACCGCCAGGCGCCCGCCGAAGAGGGCGCCCAGAACGCCGCCCGCAGTGAACCACAAGACGATTGGCCAAACGGTGTCTTTCATCTGCAGGACAAAGCGTCCGGTGTTTGAACCCAGCTGCGCGACGCCGTGTACAGGAACGACCGCCGGCGCCGGGAAAACGATGCTCATGACCGCGAGCAGCGCAAGGCCGCCGCCTATTCCGAATGCAGCCGTGAGCGCGGCGGAAAAAAATGCTGCGGCAACGGCGACGACTGCGGCCCACATGGGCACGCCATCAGGAAGAAACTGCACAAATTCCATACTCTTGCGGTAGGGCTGATCGCACGAATTCACAATGCGCCGGCGCCGGAAATAGCAGGCGGTGCGGCTTGACGGATCGCTTCGCCGGCCCTACCCCGCGAGGCCTTTCTCGCCAATCTGGCTTAACGGATGCGCTCATGAAAATCGCCACCTGGAACATCAATTCCGTCCGTCTGCGCATCGATCTGGTGACGCGTTTTCTCGCCGAAGAAAAACCGGACGTTTTGTGCCTGCAAGAAATCAAATGCGTTGAAGACGCCTTTCCGTTTAAAGCGCTGCGCGATGCAGGGTATGACCATCTCGCCGTTTCCGGTCAGGCGGGGTATCACGGCGTCGCCATTGTTTCGCGCCTGCCGCTGAAGAAAGTCGAGAAGCGGGAATTTTGCGGCAAGGGCGATGCGAGGCATATCGCGGCTAGTTTGCCTGGTGGTTTGCGCGTCCACAATTTCTATGTGCCGGCCGGCGGCGATGAGCCGGACGTGAAGAAAAACGAAAAATTCGCGCACAAACTCGCTTTCATGGATGAGATGACCGATTGGTTTTCCGAGCTTGGCCCGCGCGCGAAAGCGGTCGTGGTTGGCGATCTTAATGTCGCCCCGCGCGAACATGATGTGTGGTCGCATAAACAACTTCTGAAGGTGGTTTCGCACACGCCCGTTGAGGTTGAAAAACTCGGGCGCGTTATCGATGCCCATGGCTTTGTTGATGTGGCGCGCGAGATCGTTCCGGAGCCGGAAAAACTTTATACGTGGTGGTCCTATCGCGCGCGGGACTGGAAAGCAACCGGGCGCGGCCGGCGGCTGGACCATATCTGGGTGAGCCCGGCGCTAAAAAAGGCGGCGCTCGCCGGCGGTCGCAAAGCGTTCAAGATCCACGAAGACGCCCGCGGTTGGGAACGCCCGTCGGACCACGCGCCGGTGACGTTGAAACTCGCACTATAGGAGAGAGAAATGGTCAGACTGGTAAAAATTCTGCTGATTGTCCTCGTTGCACTCTGGGGTCTTATCGGCGCCGCCGGCAATTTCTCCCACATCAATATCGCCTATGCGGCGGTTGAAAGCGTCACGTTAATGCCAACGTTTCCCGCTGACGCCGCGCCGCCCTGGCGAACGGCGAGCCCGATTGTCGTATGGGCGGGCGTCGCCCTGATCGTTGCGGGCAAACTTGGAGCCGCCGTTTTCTGCAGCATTGGCGCTGCGTCGATGGTCAGACAGCGCTGCGCAAACGCAGAGACCTTTCAGCACGCAAAACGATACGCGCTACTTGGCTGCGCTCTGGCGGTCGCGATGTTATTTGGCGGTTTCGTTGTGATCGGTGAGACGCTTTACGCCATGTTTCGCCACCCCGAACATGTTCAGGCCGGCGCTGCGGCGTTTCAGTATGGCGGGTTTATCGCGCTGATCATGATTTTCGTCGGCCAGTCTGATCACGATCGCTAATCGTCCATTGCAACGTGATCGGCGAGCACGCTGACAAGCGCATCAACATCGGCCGCGTCATTATAAAGATGCATGGAAATGCGTACTGCGCCTTTGCGGGTATCATGGGCAATGCCGGCTTCCGCCAGATCGCGCGCCGCCGCATCGTAGTCCCTGACAGCGATCAGCGCTGCTGATCCTCGCGCGCCCGACCGGGTCGTTGAAAGAAACACTTCAGTCGGCAAGCCCGCGAAAAGCCGGTCCAGTAACGCCTGATTATACGCGTAAATATTGTCGACGCCGCGCGCGCTGAGAATTTCATGACCCGCGCATGCGCCGGCGAGCGGCGCCACCGACGCCGTACCGCCGGCAAAGCGTGCGGCGCCCTCGGCATATTCAAAGTGGTGAATATCGAACTCGAACGGGTTTGCATGGGAAAACCAGCCGACGTCGCGCGGTTCGGCTCGCGCTGCCGCGTCTGCGTTCGCCCAAAGCCACGCCGCGCCGGCGCCGCCGCAAAGATATTTCAGTGATGTGCCGACAGCGAAGTCCGCCCCCCACTCATTCAGTTTCACCGGCACAGCGCCGGCAGCCTGGGCAACGTCCAGCAGTGAAAACACACCGTGTTCGCGCGCGCGCCGGCAGATTTCCGCGCACGGCGCCAGCACAGATGTGTTTGAAAAAACTTGTGTTGCGACGACCAGTTGCACGTCGTCTTCAAAGGCGGGCGCCCAGGCGTCCGGATCGGCGAGGCGTTCACCGCCGGGCAGGAACACCAGCTCGTATCCCATGCGCCGCCCCTGGGCGAGCGCGAAGCCGACAGTCGGAAAATCGTCTTCCGTCAGAACGATTTTGGTGCGTCCAGCCCGTTCAGGGAGCGAGAACAAGATCCGCGATATGCCGGCGGAGACATTGGGCTGCGGACAGATATCGTTCGCCTGCGCGCCCACGAGGCCAGCGATGCCGGCCTTAAATCGCTCGATTGTTTCAAACCACGGCGTCCAGACTTCAAATCCGTCCTTGCGCCATGGATCAGCGAAGCCAGCGTTGATAGCGGCGTCCCAGCTTTTCGGTTGAGCTCCGACGGAGTGCGACAGAAAGTAGTGCCGTCGCGGCATATGAAATTGATCGCGATCCATGACTATCCGGCCAGGCGACGCAGCTCATCGCGGCTTGCCGAACCCGGTACGATCACGACGGGTATGGGCCGCGTGGAGAGATAACCGGGGTCTTTCGCAATCGCCGTAACAAGCGGGCCGGGACCGCTATCGGCCTTGGAAGCGCCGAGAAAAATGAAAGCGATGTCGCTGTCTTCACTGATCAGGTTGCGGATTTCGTCTGCTGTGTCGCCCTCGCGCATGACCAGTTCAGGATCGACGCCCGACTGCGCTTTCACTTCGGCGGCGAATTCATGGAGCAACTGTTCGGCGGCTTCTTCGGCTTCGGCGCGCATGGTCTCGGCGACGCTCGCCCAATGACCGAATTCCGGCGGTTCCATGACATGCAGCAAGGTCACAAGGGCATTGGAGTTGCGCGCCCGGCGCCCGGCGAAAAACGCGGCGCGGCGCGCCTCATCGCGATCGGACGCGACAACGAGAAACTTGATGCGCGAGTGCGACGCGGTTGGTTCGGCGTTCGATTGGGTCATAACGAACGAGACAATGCCCTGAAATACAGTCCCCCGTCTACTTCTGCGAACGCGCTAAAGCCGGCGCCTTGACCGGGCGGAAGGGACATGGCTACGGCGTTGGGTGGAAAGGGTGGTGTTAAAATGCGCGGATATTTCGGGATCGGTGCTGAGCGAATATCAAAACCGATGAATCTGGGCGCCATTCTTCGCACGGGCCATGCGTTCGGCGCGAGTTTCGTCTATTCCGTTGCAGCCCATCATAAAACCGGTGAGATCGAATTCGCAGACACGGCGAAAACCGCCGGCGAAGCCCCCTATTACGACTGGGCCGATCTTGGCGCCATGCGCCTGCCAAAAGGATGTGCGCTGGTTGGCGTCGAGCTTTGCGACGAGGCTATCGAATTACCGAGTTTTCGACACCCCCTGAACGCGGCCTATCTTCTGGGTCCGGAGAAGGGTGACCTGAGCGATGATGCGCAGGCGCTGTGCGAGCACATCGTTCGGATCCCGACGAAATTCTGCGTCAATCTATCGGTCGCGGCCGCGATCGTCATGTATGACCGCTTATTGGCGTTGGGCGGCTTTCCCGTCAGACCCGTGGGGACAGGCGGACCGCCGCCGAGCGATGGCTGGCAGGCGCCGCGCAAAGCGTAAAAAAAATCGCCGCCGATGACCCGGCGGCGATTTTCAATTTTCGTATTCAGACGACGCCTTAGCGGCGCGTCTTTACGACAGACTTTAACGACGGGTGCGGCGCTTGGCTTTTTTCTTCGTCGTTTTGCGCTTGGCCGGGGCTTTGCGTTTGGTCGCTTTGCGCTTGGCTGGCGCCGCGCCGGCAGCGTCCATTTTGTCGAGCGCTTCTGCGTAAGCCGTCAGCGCCTTCATAAAGGCGGCCTGTTGTGTTTTCGGCAATGCCGCGAGCACGGCCTTGTCGGATTTGTTGACCTTGGCTTCCGCGCCTTTCAGCATGCGGCGGCCGGATGCTGTGATGGAAACCGCGTTCGCGCGCGCATCTTCTTTTGTGCGCTTGCGTGAAAGGAGGCCCTTTTTCATCATGCGGGCAATCATGTCGGCAAGCGTCGATCGGTCGATGCCGGTGTGGCGAACGAGATCGGTCTGGCTCAGGCCTTCGTTCTGCGCAACGACATGCAGCACTTCGAACTGGCGCGGCGTCGGTCCGCTTGATCCGACGTCTTTGGAATAAAGATCGTGGGCATATTGCTGGGCGCGCCTCAGCAGGTGGCCGGGCGATTTCTTCAGCGAGTAAGCCATGTAATTGTCTCCGTAAAAGGCATTTGAAATTTTTATTCAGGAGCGCCGTGTACATATTATCTGGACGCTGCGCAACTCCGCATAATGAAAAATGCGATAACGTTTCCGTTCAACTTGTGAACGACGGGAATGATCTGCGCCTGAGAAGATCATATTGTCATTTTGTCGCGCAGCCATCGACAGGATTGGCAGACGGCGGTTGGGAAATATTGGAATAGGCTTTGGGCGGATGATAATTATATTGTGACTTCAACGAATTGTAAGCGGATGATGACAATAGACACTATTGCACCGCCGGATTTTTCAACTGAGACACTCGAAGCAGGACGCCCGTGAGCGATCAGTTTGCCGTCGTTTCGGGTTCGTTGATAATAAAAATCTGAAAATTGCTGGTGGCCCGGCGCCCTGTGGAAAGAAAAAAATCTCCTGTGCCGCGGGGCTCTGATTATCCAGCGCCCCCGGGCTCCTCGCGCATATGCTTGGCGATCAGCGGCGCCTGCGCAGCGGTAAAGACGAGGCTCAAGATCGTAAAGCCAAAGGCCTTGAGTTTTACCCAGTCGCCTTCGCCGGCGCAGCGCGCAATCTCAACGCCGCATTCGCCGAGGAGCCAGGCCCATGGTCCTGCGCCCGCGGCGATTGTCAGCTCCGGCGGGCAGTCTTTGGTGAGCCATCGCCACGCGATTTCATTGATGATTGCGAGCGATAGAAAAAAGACGGCGTAGCGTATCGTCAATGTACGCCAGACATCGTCAGGCAGGTGCAATGCGCCGTCGAATACGATCTTCAGAAAGTTGCGCTGCGTCGCGATACCCGCAAGGAGAACGCCGCCGAACAGAAGATAAACGATCGTCGGCTTCATATAAAAGAAGGTCTTGTTGTGCAGGACCAGTGTCAGCGTGCCGAGCACGCCGATGATCAAGCCGCTGACGAGCAGCATCGGTGCAATGCGGCGCTCTTTCCAGACGCTATAGGCAAAGGCGACCGCGAAGGCCGGCATGAAAGCGGCGACCGCGAGATACATCTCGGCGCCCTCGCGCATGCACCACGTCTCGCCGGCGATATCGCCCGCGAGGCCAACGAGCCGGCGCCCGAAAAAATAGGCGCCCATAAATATCAGCAACGGCGCAAAATCGACGGCGAATTTCGCGCCGCCGGTCAGTTTCTTTTCGGAAGTAGAATTCGTCACGGTGGTAAAATCCCTTTCGTCTCGGACAGACGTTTATTCGACGGCGACGCCAGCGAGCGCATGCGCAAAAGCATCAGCCCGGAACGGCTGCAAGTCCTCAACGCTTTCACCGATCCCGACATAATGGATCGGCAGTTTGAATTTGTCGGCGAGCGCCACCAGCACGCCGCCCCGCGCGGTGCCGTCTAGTTTGGTCATGACGAGGCCGGTCACGCCGGCGATTTCGGAAAACGCCTGTGCCTGGCTGATGGCGTTCTGGCCGACTGTCGCATCAAGGACGAGTACGACATCGTGGGGCGCTGTTTCATCCAGTTTTTTCAGGACACGGATGATTTTCGCGAGTTCGTCCATCAGGGCGGTTTTATTTTGCAGGCGCCCGGCTGTGTCGATCAATAATACGTCCGCGCCAGTCGCGCGCGCTTCAGTAACAGCGTCGAAAGCCAGCCCCGCTGCATCCGCGCCGACATCGCGTGCGATAACCGGCGCGCCGGTGCGTTCGCCCCATGCGGCTAGTTGTTCGATTGCAGCCGCGCGGAACGTATCGCCGGCGGCGAGCATGACTGACTTGCCGTCATCGCGAAATTTTCGCGCCAGCTTGCCGATTGTTGTTGTCTTACCGGCGCCGTTAACGCCGATCATGAGGACGATGTGGGGCGCATTGGCGGAATTTATTTCGAGTGGTTTTTCAAGGGGGCGCAGCGTGTCGGCGACTTCGCCGGCGAGAACGGCGCGCACCTCTTCGTCGCTGATTTCCTTGTCGAATTTGTCCTGGGCCAAAATGTCGGTAATGCGCTCGGCCGCCGCGACGCCGAGGTCGGCGGTGATCAGGAGTTCTTCAAGCTCTTCGATGGTCTCGGCGTCGAGCCTGCGTTTGGTGAAAATACCAGCGACGCCGTCGCCCAGTTTAGTTGACGATTTTGACAAGCCGCTTGTCAGGCGCGCGAACCAGTTCTTCTTTTTTTCCTCGCCAGCCGGTTTTGGCGGTTCCGGCGGTTCTGGTTTCTCTGGCGTGGCGGCTTCGACCGGCTGTTCCGGCGTTGCTGGCGGCGTTTCCTGTGGCGCCGTTTCAGATGCCGGTTGCGTAAGCGGCGCTTCATCAACGGGTGTTGGTTCTACCAGCGCAGCGATTTCTGGCTGCGGGGCGTGGTCCGCTGGCAGATCGCGCGCGTCCTTCTTTGCCGCCGTATCATCAGATGCGGGCGTCGCTGGTTCCTCGTCTTTATCTTTGCGGCCAAACAAGCCGCTCAGAAAATTTTTCGCCAAGCTTCTTATCCCTCTAAGAAAATATCTGTGTGGAGAATATTATTCGCGTCAAACAGGATGGGCCATGACCATGTCGCCGCGGCGTTGGCCGATTGTTATTTGAATTGTTTCTCCGGACGAGCCGCTCGTCTCAGTAAGGTCTGCGAGGGCAAAATTGCCGAGCCGCGCCCGGCCGCCGCTCTCAACAATGGCCGTTTCGCTGTGCCCTTCAAGGCGCTCCAGGAAGCGGTGCAGTGCACTCTGGGCTTTTGCGCGCAAGCGGCCGGCGCGTTCTTTTATGATGCTCCGGTCCAGTTGCGGCATGCGCGCCGCGGGTGTTCCCTCGCGCGGCGAAAACGGAAAGACATGCACATATTGCAGGCCCGCTTCGTCGACGATGTCGAGGCTGCGTTGAAACATGTCTTCGGTTTCGGTCGGAAAACCGGTGATGATGTCGGCGCCGAAGGCAACGTCAGGACGGCGCGCGCGAATGTCATTGCAAAGATCGATCGCCTGTTCGCGGTTGTGGCGGCGTTTCATCCGTTTCAGAATTAAATTGTCGCCGGCCTGTAGGGATAAATGCAGATGTGGCGCAACACGTTCGTCGCCGCAAATACGCTCAAGCAAGGCGTCGTCAATTTCCGCGCCGTCAATGGATGACAGGCGAAGGCGGAATAGGTCCGGGACGGCGTTGAGAACGGTTTCAACAAGGCCGCCGAGCGTGACCGGCGCGTCCAGATCACCGCCATAGGACGTAATGTCGACGCCCGTGATGACCAGCTCGCGCGCGCCAGCATCGACAAGACGGCGCGCCTCGCGAACGACCGTATCAACCGGTGTCGATCGTGAATTGCCGCGTCCATAAGGGATAACGCAGAAGGTGCAGCGATGGTCGCAACCCGTCTGCACTTGCAGGAATGCACGCGCCCGCTCGCCGTATGAATCGATCAGGTGCTCGGACGCGTCGCGCACCGCCATGATGTCGTTGACGCGCAGGGGCGTTGTGTCGTCGCCGTTGGACAGGGTGCGATCAGACAGGGCGCGATCAGACAGGGCGCGCCATTCGGCGGGGTCGAGTTTTTCGCGATTGCCGATGACGACATCCGCCTCCGGCATCGCGGCGAACTCGTCAGGCGTCGTTTGCGCTGCGCATCCGGTGACGATCACCCGGGCGTTCGGGTTTTCGCGCCGCGCCCGGCGAACCGATTGGCGCGAACTGCGCACCGCTTCATTGGTGACGGCGCAGGTGTTGATAATGACTGCGTCATGTACGCCCGCCTCGCCGGCAAGGCGGCGCATTGCGGCGCTCTCTAGGGCGTTGAGGCGGCAGCCATGGGTGACGATTTTGGGCGCTGCGGTCATAATGCGCGCTTATGTGGGGCAAAGCGCGCGGCCGCACAAGGCGGCGTTTAGGGCAGCGTTAAGGCCGCCGCCGGAAGACTGTGTTTATCAGGCGCTGGCGACCCGCGGCGCGGCGGGCGCCGACGCACTCTCCCGCACCGGCGCCGCCGCGTCCCGGATAATGCACATGGCTTTGTAAAACTCCCCCGCTTTAGCATGTGCAATGATGTCTCGGCGGAAGTCGCTGCTTCGCCCGGTTTGGGATTGAGCGAGCGCCTGTTCAATGAGCACTTGCGCCTGCGCCGCCGTTAATTCGCCGGAGATTGCCAATTGCGCTGCGTAATAGGCGCGCTTTTCCGGTGTTGTCGCATCTTCCGGCCGCATCGCATCGCGCAGCCGAAGGATATTGGCGCCTTCGGTCCGGACCCGCAGCATCGCTCTGCGATCGCCATTTTCAACGACAACACCGTTGATCAGCAATTGCTCTTTGGGGCGAAGTTTCAAAATCAATCCGGCCATGGCGAGTTCTCCTGCCTGCCGCCCTTAGGGTGTGCGGCAAGCGCATTACAACCTTAAATTGATTACAATGCAACTATTAGTAGAGTGTTGATTTTGCCGGCCCGTCGCGTGGAAGCAAAACGCGGCTAGTTTTCCATAGCGAGAATGATGGCGAAACCGACCACCAGGAATAGCGCGAGTGGAAAAAAGGCGCCGATAATCGCCGGCAAGATCCCCAATTTACCAAAGGCAAGCGCGAGGTTTTCGGCAACGAAATAAGTAAACCCAAGGGCCGAGCCGGTAATGGCGCGCAGGAGAAGGACGCCTTGGCGGTGAATGCCAAAGCCGGCGATCGCGCCAAGCAGTGGCATTACCAGCGTCGCCATGGGTTTTGAAAACCGGCTCAAAAATGACGTCATGGCGTCGCGCGCGTCGGCGCGGTCCTCGCGCAATTGCTGGATTTTTCGCATCAATTCGCCAAGGCTGGTCTGTTCCGGCTTCAGGGCGAGGGCGAATAAATACTCTGGATCAAGACTATTTGTCCACACGGCAGTATCGGACTGCGTAACAACGAGCGAATCTGACTCAAAAGATTTAACGTCAAAAAGGCGCCAGACGCCATTTTCGAAACGCGCCGTTCGCGCTTCGATGCCGCCGTCAGCGAGCCCTTCTTCGTCAACGGCGTAAACCGTGAGATCACGCATCAACACAAGATCGCCCGCTCGCATAGCGCTCTCGGCCTTGATGAATTCGCCGTCAAACTTCAGGCGTATGTTGGTGCGTGTTTCGCGGTCCTCTGGCAGGTCGAGCGCAAAATCATTGGCCTCCCAATATTCCAGCGCCTCGAAAGACCGCACGGTAACTGTTTCATGGAATATGAAATGGACGATCACGATGAGCGTGCACATGACGCCAAACGGGGCCAATACCCGGTTCACAGACATGCCCGCCGCGCGCATGACGGTGATTTCGCTCGTATGGCTGAGGCCTGCGAGCGTTAAAACGATCGCAAGGAGCGCGGCGAAAGGCGTAAACTGACTGGCGATCTGCGGCGCCCGCAAACTGATATAGCGCGCCAGTTCGCCGCCGCCGGCGCCGCTGACCGCGAGGATGTCGCTCGATTTATTTAACAGATCGAGCATCTGAAGAATGATCACGAAAAAGACCAATAGCCCGGCGAACCGAACCAGAAACATGCGCCCCGCATAAAAAGTAAATACGTTTTGCATGCCTATTCCGCAGCCCTCGGTTCGGGCGCAGGGGGCGGCGTGTCGTCGGCGCCGGCGAGCCGCGGCGTTTGCTTTTGTCCGCGGGCGGCTACCCGCGCGGCGCGGGCCTGATCGATCGACCCTGCGTAGAGAGACAATGAGATCATCGTGAACACCGCGAATATTCCCCACATGGATATATAGGGCGAGACCTCGCCATTGCGTGCGACGACCGTCGCCCACTCTTCCAACAATTCGTGATAGACAATCAATATCGCAATGCCGATCACCGGTTTCAGCGAGGACGCGTGACGCCGCCCCGTGACACCGGATGCGATGGCGAGAATTGGCATGATCAAAAACGTCAGCGGATGGATCAACCGCCAATGCAACCCGGCGTGATAATCGTCAAACAACGGCGACGACCGGGCGTTCGGGCTGATCAACAGCGTTAGAATTTCATCGAAAGTCGCTTCGCGTTCATCGCCGCCGCGCTCTGGAAAAGCGCCAATGGTGGGAAGCGCAACCTCCAGATCAAAGGAATCAAATTCGGACCGCGAAATTTGCGACCCGTCCGGGCTGAACAGCAATGTTCGGCCTTTTTCGAGTTTGAGCAATAGAGTGGAAATATCAGGCGTTGTTGAAATCGCGCCGGATCGCGCCGTGATGGTTGTCTTGCCGCCGTCGAGTGTTCGTCGCTCCAGGAATATTTCTTCGGCGTTGCGCGTTTCCTTGTTGATGGAGCCCAGGCGGATCGTGACCCGGTCGGAAATGTCGACAAACTCACCGGCCGGAATTTTAATCCCGAGCGCCCCGCTCGTAACGTCGAAGCGGATCTGTCGATATTCATAGCGGGCGTATGGCTGAATGTAGGAAACGAGCAGAAAGTCAAACACCATCAATAAAAACATCAGCATATAAATCGGCCGCAACATGCGGCCGAAAGAGGCCCCGCTGGAGCTCAAAGCGTCGAGCTCGCTTGACAGCGAAAGATTGCGAAAAGCCAGCATCACCCCAAGAAAGCCGCCAAGTGGGAGCGCCAGCCCGAGATAATGCGGCAACAAATTCGCCAACATTCGCCAGACGACGCTTACCGGGCCCTGCTCAGCCAGCACAAAATCGAAGAGCCGCAACATCTGTTCCAGCAATAGCAGCGCCCCGGCGACGCAAAGCGCCAGGATGAGCGGCGTCAGCACAGAACGAAGGATGTAACGGTCGATCAGACTCATGAACGCGCGGGGGCTCGGATCAGGGTTCTAAAAAAATCGCGCACCTCAGAAGCGAAGCGGCGCGGCGATCCGGGGTTTGTAGCGAATTTCGGGCCAATGCGGAAGCGGCGTTGCTGCGGGCGCTGTTAACGAATTGGTGTTGATCGGGCGAGCGGGGCCGTGGCGGCGAATAATACCGCGTTAAACAACTGGGAAAGGCCGGCCTCGGCGACCAGCATGCCGGCCACAGCCGCCTCCGGCATGCCGACAATTGGGGACAGTGTCAGCGCTGCGGTCAGGTAAACAACGTCCTGATTAGGGAGGAATGGGATCCGCGACAGAACGAGCTGCATGGCGATGAAGATCAGCCAAGCCTGTAAAGGCGCACCGGGCAGAGCGGCGGAATACATCGCCGCATGCAGGCCAATGATCAAAATCTGGCGAACGCCATGAACGCTGAGGAGGACCGGCATGACGCCGGGCGGCAGGGCGATCAGACGCCGCCGGAAAATAATCACCAGGATGGCGAGCGTCCCGGCGCTTAAAAATGCAAGCGCGAATAAAAGACCGGCGCCCGGAAAAGCCGCCAGCGCCGCCCGCAAGCCGTCGGTCGAAGCCAGGAAAAAAATCAGGATTACGGTCGCGCTATTCGATGTAAAAGCGGAAAGGAGGTTGTTGTCTTTGATGCCGACAATAATTTTTTTGTCAGACAGCTTAAGTCGTCGGCGCGCCCATAACGTTAAGAACGCCTCACCGGAGTATCCCATGACGGCAAAATTATAGACGCGCTTTCGGATGAACACGAAAAAATGTTTGAGGAGCGGCGCCTGCCAGACGATTTCGTAAATCGCGAGTTCAGATATGGGAAGCGCCACGAACCGCAGCACGAAGAAAAAGTAAAACCATGGCGATTGCGGCAAGTTGTCGACAACATCCAACCAGCCCACATTGGTCAGGCGAAATAGAAGATAGGCGACGACGCCGGCGAAAATCGAATAGCGAACGACTTTCAGCGACCGCTGAACGTCCTTGCGTTCGCGTAATGCGGCCCATCGACCGCGCAGGCTCGTCCCCAGCGCCGCCCAGTCAATCATTGCCACACGCGGTTTCTTTTCATTATCCGACCAATTAAAAGCGGCCCGGCGTGAAAAAACAAACGGTCGGGCGCGATGAAACATGGATGATTACAAGACCATGACGGATGGAGCAACGCCGCGACATTTGGATGCGGGGCGCCCGCGCTGGAGTGTCGTTATCCCCGCCTATAATGAAGAGGACTTTCTCCTCGCGACGCTGAATTCACTACTGGATCAGACAGTCCCCGATGCCGTCATCATTCTCGTCGACAATAAATCAACGGACAATACGCGGGCGATCATGGAGCGGGCCGCTGCTGATCATGGTGCTCGCACAATCCACATTCTTTCCGATGACCGTCCCGGGCGCATTCAGGCCCTTGAAACCGGCATTGCGGCGGCGGAGACGGAATTTGTCGCCCTTTGTGACGCTGACACCATTTATCCGCCAGACTATCTGGCGCACGCCGAGCGGCTGTTTGATTGCGGCGAAGATGTGGTCGCGGCGTTTGCCTTTGGCGTTTACTCCGACGCCAGCCCCTTTGCCGCCTGGTTTGCGAAAATGAAAGGCGCGGCGGTCGCTTGGCTCCTGCGCAATCAGGGGCATACTGGCGGGTATGGTCAATGTTTCCGGATGTCGGTGATGAAGAAGACCGGCGGCTACGCACAGGCGATCTGGCCATATACTGTCGCGGACCATGAATTGTCGCACCGGGTCGCGAAACACGGGCGCATTTTATACGACCGAAACCACTGGTGCCTGACTTCTGCCCGCCGCGCCGATCGCGGCCGCATAGATTGGACGCTGCCCGAACGACTGATGTATAATTTAATGCCGGCGTTTGGACGCGATTGGTTTTTTTACAAGTTTCTGGAGCCGCGCCTGAAAGCGCGTAAGTTTTTCAATTCCAATCTTCGCGATCGCGACTGGGAAGAGAAGAAAATGGATTAAGCCGCGACGCGCGCGACCCGTTTTTCTTCCGCCAGCTTTGCGTAGTGCCCAAACAAAATCTCGAAATGATCCGTTGGCGTATTAATGCGCCGGGCGCCGGCGCGCGCCGCCAATGACAATGTTTGCCAGTCGCGATTTTTGATCTGCTTCATGGCCGTATAGAGATCGTTGGCGTCTCCGGCCCGGTAGGTTTCAGCGTAAGTCGGATGGGTCAATTCCGCCGCGCCGCCAATGTCGGGCGTAATCAGGGGCAAGCCGGAAGCGAGCGCTTCGCCGACAACGAGACCAAATGTTTCCGCGCCGCCGCCGTGCAGAAAATAATCGCCGCTTGCAAGAAGGCGCGCCAGCCGGTTGCGATCGCGAATGGCGCCCGCGACATGGACGCCCGGAACGCCGCCCGCGCGTTTTTCAACACTGCGCCGCGCTGGCCCGTCGCCGATGAGAAAAAAGCCAGCCGGATGGCCCTTGGCGAAGGCTTCAAAGCCGCGGATCATGGCGCCGATGCGTTTTTCCGGATGGTGGCGGCTGACCGCGATAAATAACTTGGCGTCCGGATCACGGACGCCGCAAGCGAGCAGCATTTCATTGCGTGCCGCCTCGCTGCGTAACTCATGGGAGAATAGCGATTTATCGACGCCCATGGGCGCATGAACGGTGCGTTTAACGCCGTGACTTTCAAACCGGGTCGCCAGCCAGTCGCCGCCGACGACAACGGAATCGAATTTGTCTGTCAGCCGGCGCAAATAGGCCCAGAACCAGAAGCAGAGTTTATCAACCGTTTGTGCACTGAGGAAGGGCGTCAGGAATGTCTGCGGGTATACCGCAACGGGATCTTGGTGGGCGAACAACACTTTCGGTGATTTGCCAGCCCACTCGGCGGCGATCCAGGCGCCGCGCCATGTTGACGACGCTTCAACGAGGTCAGGCTGTAATTCGTCGAGCACCTGATGCACGGGCGCCGAATGCCAGAAAAGATGATAGCGCGGATCCAGCGTCAGCGTTGGCGATTTGACCCAGATGACCTCGCCGCCGCGGCGCGTTTCGCGGCGTGATTCCGGCCCCGGCGCAATGATGCTGACCCATTGTCCAAGGCGCGCTGCAGCGTCGAGCTTCTGGTCGATATAGGTTTTCACCCCACCGCCATGTTCGCTGTAGAATTCGCAGATATCGGCAATTCGCATCATCGTCCGACCCTTGCTGTTTTTCTTTGCGCCATGGGTTTGCTCACGCTGCTTTGGACATAGCGTCGCCGGGCCGCGGCGCGTTTCGGTCTGCACCGCCCGGATACGCGGCCATAGCATCGCGATAATTGTCGATGAGATCGTCGAGCACAGCGTCCCACGAAAAGGTGAGCGCTTTGTTGCGTCCGGCCGCGCCCATTTCGGCGCGAAGGGGCGCGTCGCCGGCAAGGCGCGTCAATTTTTCGGTGAAGTCAGCGACATCGGCCCTGGCGATGAAGCCGGTCGCGCCGTCATTGACCAGCGATAGGCTTCCGGCGGCGTTTGCACACAGCGCCGGGAGCCCGGACGCCATCGCTTCCAGCGTTACCTGCCCGAAAGTTTCGGTGATCGACGGGTTGAAAAAGATTTCGCCGCTGGCATAGGCGCGCGCGAGA
>JAJFFU010000175.1 GCA_021776465.1 Parvularculaceae bacterium | reverse complement strand
TACCGGCTGCGCGGTGAGGCGCGCATGCGCTTCCTCGTAAAGGCGCGCCGCGACGTCAATATTCAGGCCTATCTCAATGACTGGTTGCCCCGCGTGAAAATGCCGTCATCCGTGCGCCGGGTCGTCGATATCGATCCGTATTCTTTTCTTTGATATTTTGCTGACACGCCAGCCATTCCGCCGCACCGCAGCATTATTGCGTCGCCTGAAGGGGCGTGCTACCGCTCGCGGCGCTCTCGGGCGAGGGCCGGCGGCGCGCATCATGCTGCTGTATTTATCTAGTGATTTCAAGGGTTTGGGCGTTCGTCACATAAGCGGACGCCGTTTCCAACAAGAACGAGGAGCACCTCTACGTGTCTAGCGAAAACGCGTCAGGCGACTTCGTATCGACAACCGGCGCAGCGGGTCGCTACGCTGCGGCGTTATTTGACCTCGCCTGCGACGAAGGCGCGGCCGATGCGGTCGAGGGCGAGCTGAAAAACCTGCGCGCTGCAATCAACGATTCAGCTGACCTCAAGGCGTTCCTGAAAAGCCCGCTCTATGACCGCGCCGATCAACTGGCGGCGATCACTGCCATTGCGGAAAAGGCCGGCTTTTCGCAAATTACGCAGAATTTCCTGAAGCTCGTCGCAACAAATCGGCGGCTATTTGCGCTGCCATCCATGATTAGTGCTTTCCTCGCCATGGCTGCAGACGCGCGCGGTGAAGTCTCCGCAAGCGCCGTTTCGGCTGCGCCCATGAGCGATGAGCAAATCAAGTCGATCCGTATGGAAATCGAATCCATGATCGGTAAGGCCGTTATACTCGAAACACGCGTTGATCCCGATCTTCTCGGCGGTCTGATCGTTAAGGTCGGCTCAAAGATGATCGATTCATCGCTCCGAACCAAACTCAATAAACTCAAAACCGTGATGAAAGAGGCTTAAAGCAATGGACCTCAATGCGTCGGAAATTTCCTCCATCCTGAAGCAGCAGATCAAGGATTTCGGCAAGGACGCCGAAGTCTCCGAAATTGGTCAGGTGCTTTCCGTCGGCGACGGCATCGCGCGCATCTATGGCCTCGACAATGTCCAGGCTGGCGAGATGGTCGAGTTCGCTAACGGCGTTAAAGGCATGGCGCTGAACCTTGAAGCTGACAATGTCGGCGTCGTGATCTTCGGTGAAGACCGGGAGATTAAAGAAGGCGACACCGTCAAGCGGACACAGACAATCGTTGATGTGCCGGTGGGCAAGGGCCTTCTCGGCCGCGTTGTTGACCCGCTGGGCAACCCGATTGACGGTAAGGGCCCGATCGACGCCACTGAGCGCCGCATCGTTGATGTTAAGGCGCCAGGCATTCTGCCGCGCAAGTCCGTGCACGAACCGATGCAGACGGGCATCAAAGCTATCGACGCGATGATCCCCATCGGCCGCGGCCAGCGCGAGCTGGTGATTGGCGACCGCCAGACCGGCAAAACCGCGATTTGCATCGACGCCATTCTCAATCAGAAAGACATCAACCAGTCGGACGATGAGTCCAAAAAACTTTACTGCGTTTACGTCGCCATCGGCCAGAAGCGCTCAACCGTCGCGCAGATCGTTAAAACGCTCGAAGATAACGGCGCCATGGAATATTCCATCGTTGTCGCGGCGACCGCGTCCGAGCCTGCGCCGTTGCAGTTCCTTGCGCCTTTCGCTGGCTGCGCCATGGGCGAATATTTCCGCGACAATGGCATGCACTCGCTGATCATTTATGATGATCTTTCCAAGCAAGCGGTCGCCTATCGCCAGATGTCGCTCCTCCTTCGTCGCCCGCCGGGCCGCGAAGCCTATCCGGGCGATGTTTTCTATCTGCACTCGCGCCTGCTTGAGCGCGCTGCGAAGCTGAACGAAAACCATGGCGGCGGGTCCATGACCGCACTGCCGATCATCGAGACACAGGCGAACGACGTCTCGGCGTACATCCCGACCAACGTGATCTCGATCACCGACGGTCAGATCTTCCTTGAGACGGACCTCTTCTTCCAGGGCATTCGTCCAGCGGTGAATGTGGGTCTGTCGGTCAGCCGCGTTGGCTCGGCCGCGCAGATCAAGGCGATGAAACAAGTCGCCGGTAAGATTAAAGGTGAGCTCGCGCAGTACCGCGAATTGGCCGCCTTCGCGCAGTTCGGCTCAGACCTTGATGCGACGACCCAGCGGATCTTGAACCGCGGCGACCGTCTCACCGAGTTGATGAAGCAGGGGCAATATTCGCCGCTGCAGGTTGAAGAACAAGTCTGTGTGATCTTCGCGGGTACGCAAGGCTATCTCGACAATGTGCCGAAGGCGCAGGTTGGTCACTTCGAACGCGAATGGCTTCGCAAGCTCCATGCCGATCACTCGGAAATTCTGAAATCGATCCGCGACACCGGCAAGCTGAGCGAAGACATGGAAGCGAAACTGAAAGACGCGCTCGACGCGTTTTCCAAGAGCTTTGCGTAAGAGGAACGCAGTAAGTGCCAAATCTTAAGGACCTCAAAAACCGGATCGCGTCGGTCAAGTCGACGCAGAAGATCACCAAGGCGAAGCAAATGGTCGCTGCGGCGAAGCTGCGTCGGGCCGAAGAGCGCGCCAAGGAAAGCCGTCCCTATACGGAGCGGATGGAGGCGGTGCTCGCTAATCTCGCGTCGTCTTCTGAGGGCAATCCGAATGCGCCAAAGCTTCTTTCCGGCACCGGCAAGGATGAAACCCATCTCCTGATTGTCGCGACGGCGGACAAGGGCCTGTGCGGCGGCTTTAACTCTTCCATCGTGCGCCTCGCCCGTGAGCGCATCACGAAGCTTCAGGGCGAAGGCAAGAAAATCAAGATCGTCGCAGTTGGCCGCAAGGCCGACGACATGTTGAAACGCCTTTATGGCGAGCTAATCATCTGGAAGACGAACTTCATGGAGGTTCGCCAGATTGGATTTGCCGAGGCCAATGCGATCTCCGAGGAAGTCCTGAAACGTTTTGACGGCGAAGAGTTCGACGTTGCGACGCTATTCTATGGCAAGTTCAAAAACGTCGTGACGCAAGAGCCGACGGCACAGCAGATCATTCCGGCTGAGGCCCCCTCTATCACTGAAGAGGGAGGCGTTGAGCCGCCGGACCTCAAAGGCGCGGTCTACGAATACGAGCCGGACGAAGAAGACATTCTGCGCGAACTCTTGCCGCGCTATGTCGCTGTACAGATTTTCCGCGCGCTGCTGGAAAACGTCGCCTCGGAACAGGCCGCGTCCATGACCGCCATGGACAACGCAACCCGCAACGCCGGCGAAATGATCGACAAGCTGAACCTGCAATATAACCGCGCCCGCCAGGCGCAGATTACGACGGAACTGATAGAAATCATCGCCGGCGCGGAAGCGCTTTAGGCGTCACGGATT
>JAJFFU010000174.1 GCA_021776465.1 Parvularculaceae bacterium | reverse complement strand
GCGCCTGTGCCGCATCTCGTTGAACGCCGCGAACGCGAGCGTCTGCTCTTCTTAAAATAACAGATTGCCTTATCGGCCGGCGCTTTCCGGTATCGGCATGACAATTTTGCGCTCAACTTCGCGCAGGGTAAAGCTTGATTCAACCGTTGCGATATTCGGCATGCGGAGCATCGTTTCTGAAAGAAACGTTTCGTATGAGGCGAGTGATGGAACCACAACGCGAACGAAGTAATCAAATTTTCCGGTGACGAGGTAGCATTCCATCACCTCGGACCGGTTTTTGACCGCCTTTTCAAATTCCCGCAGTGTTTTGTCGTCTTCGCGTTCAAGCTTGACGAGAATGATGACTGTAACGTTGACGCCAAGGGCCTCGCGATCAATCTCCGTATGGTACCCTTTGATAACGCCGTCTGCTTCGAGCCGGCGCAACCGGCGCAGGCAAGGCGTCGGCGATAATCCGACGCGATCAGCAAGTTCGGCATTTGTGATGCGTGCATTTTCCTGCAAATGCCGGAGAATCTTGTGGTCGATATGGTCGAGCTTCATAAGTGACTTCCCAAGAATGATCCAACTATTTAGCATTATCTGCTAAACGTCAACCGCTTACATGGCGCATTTGACCGATAGCGCTTTCCGCTTTGCGTTATACCCGGCGCCCCGCGGACAGGCCGCGGAAAACATGCGATTCGGAGACCTTCCCATGCTGAAGCACCGTGAGCTTGCCGTTAGCGGCTGGCGCAAAATTGTTCAATTCGAAGATACAGACGCTGGTCTCAATGCAATTATCGCCGTGCATGACGCGACACTCGGTCCGGGCTGCGGCGGTTGCCGGATTTACCCTTACGCAGATTTTGAGGCCGGTCTAGAAGACGTCAAACGCCTTTCTCGCGGCATGACGTTCAAGAATGCGCTCGGCGGCATTCCGTTTGGCGGCGGCAAGGCGGTTATTTTCGCCGATCCCAAAAAAGACAAGACCGACGAGATGATCCGCGCTTTTGCGGGCGCGGTCGAATTTATGGATGGGCTTTATTACACCGCCGAAGATTCAGGTGTCACTGAACACGATATCGAAGTTATTCAGTCGATCACGAAATACGCCGCCGGCATTGGCAAAAACGGCGTCGGCGGAAATCCGTCTCCGTTTACGGCGCGCGGCGTTTGGCGGGGCATGCAGGCGGCGGCCCGCCACCATTTCGGCGTTGCTTCGCTTGACGGATTGAAGGTTTCAATTCTCGGCGTTGGCGCCGTCGGCATGGAGCTTGCGCGCCTCATCCATGAGGAAGGCGGCAAACTGGTTGTTGCGGATGTCTTTGAGCCGGCGCTCGAAAAGGCGAAAGCAGAATTTGGCGCGGAAGTTGTTTCGCCGGAGGATGCGGCGGCGGCGGATGTAGATATATTCAGCCCTTGTGCGCTCGGCGGCGCGATCAATGAAAATACGATCAACCGGCTGCAGGCGAAAATTGTCGCCGGCGCGGCCAACAACCAGCTTCGGACACCTGAAATGGATGCAGCGTTGCGAGAACGCGGTGTCCTTTATGCGCCGGATTATGTCATCAACGGCGCCGGCGTGATTTCTGTCGGTTTGGAGATTACCGGGCAGTGGACCAGCGAAGAATTGAACGCCCGGATCGATAATATCGGCGATACGCTGACTGAAATATTCCGCCGCGCAGAAGACGCTGGCGCTGCGACCGGTGAAATCGCAGATACAATGGCGTTGGAAGTTATCAATAAAGGAAAGGAACTCGCATGACGATCTTGCGCGAGTGGCGCGGTCGCGGAAAACCGGCCAATGACGACGCCATCTATGAACACTACTCAAGCAAGGTAAAGCCGCTTTTGACAGCGTCGCCCGGGTTTGAAGGCGTCGCCTTTGGCAAACGTGACCTCGGAATGCTTGTCGAATACGTCCTCGTTTCCTATTGGAGAGATATGGACTGCGTGAAAATATTCGCCGGTCCTGCCGTTGATAAGGCTGTGCTGCCGGAGGGCACGTCAGACGTGCTATTGGACACAGATATGTTCGTTCGGCATTTTGAAATTATTGACAAGGACACGCGCCGGGCCGCCTGATTTCCCCGCGACCCTTTAGGAGAAAGACATGACCGCCAAAGATCCCGTCGTCATCACAGGCGCAGCACGAACGCCTATTGGCAATTTTCTGGGCGCTTTTGCCGGCGTGCCAAGTCCCGATCTTGGGGCGCGTGCTATTGAAACGGCGCTGGAACGCAGCGGGGTCAAGAAAGACGACGTCAATGAAGTGATCATGGGCTGTTGTCTTCCGGCTGGTCTCGGTCAGGCGCCGGCGCGTCAGGCGTCGCTTGGCGCTGGTGTTCCGCAATCGACGGGATGTGTCACCATCAACAAGATGTGCGGTTCGGGCATGAAAGCGCTGATGCAGGGCGCGGAATCGATCCTCGCCGGGTCAAACGACATCGTTGTCGCCGGCGGCATGGAATCGATGACCAACGCGCCGCATCTGTTGCCCACGGGCCGTAGCGGCATCAAGCTCGGGCAGGGCGCCGTTTATGACCACATGATGATGGACGGTCTTGAAGACGCATACGATCGCGGCAAGGCTATGGGTGTTTTTGCAGAGAAATGCGCACGCGAATGGCAGTTTTCTCGCGAAGAACAGGACGAATATTCCATTCGTTCCGTTACCCGTGCGCAGGCCGCCATTGCCGACGGATCCTTCAAAAATGAAATCACCGCCGTTGAAGTCAAAACACGCAAAGGCGCTGTGGTTGTCGACGACGATGAGAAGCCGGGCCTTGTTGACCCTGCAAAAATTCCAAATTTGCGCGCCGCCTTTGAAAAAGACGGCACCGTGACCGCAGGCAATGCGTCGGCGATTTCTGACGGCGCTGCGGCGCTTGTCGCCATGCGCGCCTCGACCGCGGAGAAAAAAGGCGCCAACGCAGTTGCGCGCATCGTCGCCATGTCGACGCACGCGCAGGCGCCGGAATGGTTCACAACTGCGCCGGTTGAGTCCATCACGAAAGTGCTGGAGCGCGCCGGCTGGGCGGCTACCGACGTCGATCTCTGGGAAATCAACGAAGCGTTTTCCGTGGTGCCGCTGGCCGCCATGCGTGAGCACAAGCTCGACGTAGAAAAGGTCAACATTCACGGCGGCGCCATTGCGCTCGGCCATCCGATTGGCGCCTCCGGCGCGCGCATTATCTGCACGTTGATCAACGCGCTGCAAAAAACCGGCGGCAAAAAAGGCGTTGCATCGCTCTGCATCGGCGGCGGCGAGGCGACATCCGTGGCGCTGGAATTGGTGTAATCAATTGGCAGGGCTTGAGGCGGTCCACGTTTCTCGCGGAGAACCGCGATGAATAAAGACATTCAAGCCTTCAATGAGGCGCAATCGGAAGAAGATCGCGCAGTCTGCCAAATGCTCATGAAAGAAATCGATCGAAGTCTTCCGAAGGCCGAAAGCAAAATCTGGCACGCCCATCCCGTTTGGTTTTTGAGTGGCAATCCCATTGTTGGCTATAGCAAACTGAAGGCGTGCATTCGGCTGATGTTTTGGAGCGGCCAGTCTTTTCGGCAAGCCGGTTTGTCGCCAGAAGGAAAGTTCAAGGCCGCAGAGAAGCGCTACACTGACGTTGAGGAAATCAATAAGGACGTATTGAAAAAATGGCTTGACGAGTCGAGGAACGTTCAGTGGGATTACAAAAATATCGTAAAACGTAAGGGCGAATTGATCCGGCTCGTTTAAGCGCCGATACCGTTTGTATTTTGCCGAAGACCATTCGATGTGTTGGCGGTCAGGCGCCAGCGAAGACTTCAACGATTTACTGCATCGTCAATTTTGGGATGCGAGCCGTAACAGGAATATGACATGACCTCGAAACAAACCTTCAACTGGCAAGACCCGCTCGGCCTCGAAACCCAGCTTTCCGACGAAGAGAAGATGATCCGCGATGCGGCGCGCGGGTATGCGCAGGACAAGCTCATGCCGCGCATCTTGATGGCGAACCGCGAGGAGCGCTTTGACCGC
>JAJFFU010000173.1 GCA_021776465.1 Parvularculaceae bacterium | reverse complement strand
GCGGGCATCACGCTGGCGTCAAACCCATCAAGATCGAACGTGACATAGACCGTGCGGCCTTTCAGCGGCGCGATGATCTCTTCCACATTCCAGCTCGCTTTGTCTTTCGCCCAATGGATGTGAATGCGGTCGCGGTTCTCTTCGAGAAACGGGATCTCGCTTGCCGATATATTTCTGATTCCGATGGAAACGACGGACAATGCCGGCGCGTCGAGGCACCGGCGTATTGCTGCTGCGTGCGAGAAATGCTCGCCTTCATAGCCGTCGCGTAAATCCGCATGGGCGTCGAAATGGAGAAGCACCAGGTCCGGCCAGCGTTCGAGAAATGGCCGGATCGCGCCGGGCGTGATGGAGTGCTCGCCGCCAAAGACGAGCGGGAAAGCGCCATCGTCGAGGGCGCGCCGTGTCAATGATGCAAGCTGTTTGAGCGCGTCTTCTGTTTTTGGCGGTATGTCGGGCTCAGCCCATGTTTCTAATTGAAATGCGTCGATCGGTTCGCGCCAGTGCTCTTCGTCGAAGAGTTCGACTTGGTGGGACGCCTTGATCATCGCCGCCGGCCCCTTCGCCGTGCCGCCGCCGTATGAGACAGTCGCCTCAAGGCCAAAGGGTATGATGACGGCTTTTGGTTTATCGGCCCCGGCAATGTTGTCCGGGTCCAGGCCCAGGAAACCATTCTCGGGCGCCAATGTCTTTGGCTCGACCATCAGTCAGCAAACATTCGGGCAAACCGTTTCGGCTCACGCTTTTTCCACGCGCCGCGGTGATAAGCGTCAGACGCGATCAGCGGCATCACCGTTGTTGCTTCTGCGAATACCATCTGTTCAAGAACAGTGGAGACTTTGCCCCAGCTTGCGGCTTCTTTCAGCGTCGAGGACGAACAAGCGCCGTCGCGCACATCTGCAACGGTAATTTGCACGGCGTATTTGTGGACAGGTACATCTTCATGGCCAAGGATTTCGGCGCAGACGACAGTGTCCTGAATGAAGTTTTTCGGCACGCCGCCGCCGACCATCAGCAGGCCGGAATCACCTGACGCCAGTTTTATGTCCGTCAGTTCACGGAAGTCGGCGACAGAGTCGATCGAAATATAGGGCTTGCCTTCCTTGATGCGATCGACCTGATGCTTGACGAGCCCGAAGCCGGCGGATGAGTCAGAAAAGGCCGGACAGAAAATTGGAACTTCGCGCTCATAGGCGAGGCGAACAAGCGATTTTTCTTTCTTGCCGTTCTCGCTGAGATATTTTCCCATGGCGTGGATGAACCGGCGCGATGAGTAAAGTCCCGGCTCGATCGCATCGGCGATTTCCGAGATTTTGTGATCGACGGCCTGCAGTTCTTCTTCGTCGATATAAGTGTCGTAGATCCGGTCGATATAGAGATCGCGCAAATCGTTGTCATCGACAGAACCGCTGGCTTGATAATGTTTGAAGCCGAGCCCTTCGAAGAAATCCATGTCGACAATCGAAGCGCCTGTTGCGACGATGCAATCAACCATGTTGTTTTCCAGAAGGTCTGCATAAAGATCCATGCACCCGCCGGCGGAGGTCGAGCCGGCAAGCGTCAGAAAGACTGCACAGTCCCTATCTTCGAGCATCTGGTTGTAAATGCCCGCGGCGCGGCCGAGATCGCGCGAAGAAAAAGACATCTTGTCCATCGCAGCGATAATCGGCCGGGCGTCGAATGATTTGATATCGATGTGCTCAACGGTGTTGCCAAGCAATTCCGCTTTGCGATTAGATTTTTGATGATCAGCCATTGGCCTCTTCGCCCCTAATCGCTTTTGTCATTGGCAATGTTTCGAAGACGGTCAACATAGGCGCATCTTCGACGACCGCTTCGCCATAGGCGGCGAAGCCATTGAACCCGGTGCGCATCGCGACGCCATAGGCGCCGAGAACACCGATTTCGATATAATCGCCGACCGCTATGTCGGCCGGCAGGAAGAAAGGTCCCGGCATGTGGTCGAGATCATCACAGGTCGGACCAAACAATTCAAACACGTCGAGCGCCGCGGCGGCGGCGCCGAGACGGCGGGTCGGGAACGGCCAGTTCAAGTGGCCGGCGTCGAACAGCGCGCCGTAAACGCCATCATTGATATATAGGCTTTCGCCCTTACGCGCTTCAACGCGAACGATCAGGGACGAGCTTTCAGCCGACAATGCGCGGCCAGGCTCACACCACAGGGCGCAGTTTTCGGCAACCAGCATTGCGTTGAACCTGCGCTCAATTGCGTCGATATAGTCAGCAAGCGGCGGCGGCGTCATGCCCGGGTAGGCCGCCGGGAAACCGCCGCCAACATCAAGAACGTCTACGATGACACCGGCCTTGATGATCGTTTGTTCAACGATGTCGATTGCCCGGACATAGGCGGCAGGCGACATGGTCTGACTGCCAACGTGGAAGGCGATGCCAAGCTGGCGGGCGGCCTGACGCATTCGCTGAAGCAGGGCCACGGCCTCATCGCCGTCAACGCCGAATTTCCGGCCTAGGGAAATCTTCGCGTCATCGTTTGGCACGGCATGGCGCAGGCAAAGGGTCAGGTCACTGGCGGCGCCAGTCTCGCGAATGATCTTGTCTAACTCAGCATCGCTGTCGAGCGAGAAAATACGCACGCCGTGCTGCCCGTAAGCTTCATTAATCGCCTCGGCCGCTTTGACCGGGTGCATGAAAGCAATTTCCGCGTCGGCAAACATGGAGCGAATGAGGCGAATTTCCGCGATCGATGCGACTTCGAATTTTTTGATGCCGGCCTCGAACAGCGTCTGCAATAGCCACCGCGACGGGTTGGCTTTGACTGCGTAGAACGTGTCGCCGGGGAACGCGCCCAGAAACCAATCCGCCGCCTTTCGGGCAGCGGCAGGGCGGATGCAGAATACCGGTTCGGACGGTTTCGTGAGTGAGGCTAAGTGAGCCGCGTCTTTGTAGTTCGCCACCTCATGGGACCTCCGATAAAGGGCCGGCGCATGCAGCGAACAATACCAAAGCCACAGGCGACAGCGTCTGACCAGATCGCCAGCCCCACGAGAGTATCCCGGACTTGGCGCGGACCGGCGACTTAGGGTCTGTCGACCTGATTGTAAAGGAGAAACTGGCCAGGCGGCGCGTCGAGCGACGACGGGAATTCAAGGACGTCGTCTACGCCGGGTCATGGAGCCGGGAAAGCACCCCGCCATCGGCATAAAACGTGGAGCCGGTCAGAAAGCCTGCCTTTTCGCTCGCCAGAAAGACCGCGATCTTGGCGATCTCGTTCGGCTCGGCGATCCGTTGCAGCGGATGCGCTTTGTGCAGCTCGGAGAGCGCGGTGTCGTCGTCCTTAAATCCGGCGAGCAGCATCGGTGTCGCCGTCGCCGCTGGCGCAAGCGTATTCACCCGGACCTGCGGGCCTAGGTCGACGGCGAGGGCGCGGGTCAGCCCATGCAGGGCGGCTTTCGATGTCGCGTATGCGGCAAAGCCTGGCTTGGTCGCCTGCGCGTGAACCGAGCCAATATTGAGGATGGATCCGTTGTTTTTTTCGAGATCGCTCAAAAAGGCTTTTGCGAGCAACATCGGGGCGGCGACATTGACGTTGAGGCTTTCGAGAATATCGTCAGTTTCAAGACCGTCCAGCCGGCCCAAATGCTGAACAGC
>JAJFFU010000172.1 GCA_021776465.1 Parvularculaceae bacterium | reverse complement strand
TCCGCCAGCCACTCTTCAAGCCAGTGAATGTGATAATCCCCGCGTTGAAAATCCGGCTGGTCAATCAATTCCTGAAACAGCGGAATCGTTGTCTCAATCCCCATCAGCGCGAACTCTGAAAGGCATCGGCGCAGCCGCGCTAAACATAATTCGCGGGTCTCGCCGAAGACGATCAGCTTGCCGATCATTGAGTCGTAATAGGGCGGGATGGAATAGCCGGTGTAGACGGCTGAATCGAACCGCACGCCGGGTCCGCCGGGTGCGTGAAAATCAGTGATCTTTCCGGGCGACGGGCGGAAGGTTTTCGGGTTTTCTGCGTTGATGCGGCACTCAATGGAGTGGCCGCGGAAACGCACGTCGCTCTGCTTGATGCTCAACGGCGCGCCGGCGGCGACGCAGATCTGCTCGCGCACGATATCGACATCGGTGACCTGTTCCGTAATCGGATGTTCGACCTGCAGGCGCGTATTCATTTCGATGAAATAAAATTCGCCGTCTTCATACAAAAATTCGATGGTGCCCGCGCCGAGATAGCCGAGTTCCTCGATTGCTTTCCTGACCGTCTCACCGATGCGTTTACGATCGTCTGGTCCAAGCGCTGGCGAGAGCGCCTCTTCGAGGACTTTCTGGTGGCGGCGTTGCAGCGAACAGTCGCGCTCACCGAGCTGGACGACATTGCCGTGGCTGTCGGCGATGATCTGTATCTCGATGTGACGCGGCTTCGTCAGATATTTCTCAAGATAGACTGCGTCATCGCCAAAGGCGCCTTTGGCTTCGGCCTTGGCGGTCGATATCGCTTCTTCGAGATCGCCGGGGGTCGGCGCGAGCTTCATGCCGCGCCCGCCGCCGCCGGCGGCGGCCTTGACGAGCACCGGGTAGCCGATTTCTTCAGCGGCTTTGCGCGCTTCCTCGATAGAGGCGAGGGCGCCTTTTGAACCGGGCACGAGGGGAATGCCGGCCCGGCCGACCGCTTCCTTCGCTGCGATCTTGTCGCCCATGACGCGGATATGATCCGCCTCCGGACCAATAAAGGTGATGTTGTGCGCTTTGACGATATCGGCGAAGCGGGCGTTCTCTGACAGAAAGCCATAGCCAGGATGGATCGCGTCGGCGCCGGTGATTTCCGCAGCCGAGATTATCGCCGGAATATTGAGGTAGCTGTCTTTCGGTGCGGGCGGGCCAATACACACGCTCTCATCGGCAAGGCGCACATGCATGGCGTTATTGTCAGCCGTTGAATGTACGGCAACCGTCTGGATGCCGAGCTCTTTACAGGCGCGGTGAATGCGGAGGGCAATCTCTCCGCGATTGGCAATCAGGACCTTTTTAAACATAAATTCCGTATGCGCCGCTATTCAATAATCAGCAGCGGTTCGTCGAATTCTACTGGCTGCGAGTCGCTGACGAGGATTTTCGTCACCTTGCCGGCGCGCGGCGCCGTGATCGGGTTCATGGTTTTCATGGCCTCGATGATCAACACCGTCTGGCCTTCGGTAACGGCGCCGCCTTCACTGACGAACGCAGCCGCGCCGGGCGACGGCGATAAATAGGCGGTGCCGACCATCGGTGATTTTACCGCGCCCGGGTGATCAATCGCTGGCGCAGCGGCGCTTGCCGGCGCTGACAGAGGCGCCGGAGACGGCGCGGCTGCGACGGGCGCGTAAGCCGCCGGTGCGCCGCCGCCCTGACGCGAAACGCGCAAGCGCGCGCCGTCGCGTTCGATTTCGATTTCCGTCAGCCCCGTTTCTTCGAGGATCCCGGCGAGTTCGCGGATCCAGAGCGCTTCGCCGCCGCGGTCCATTTTATCTTTATTCCCAGCCATATGCTTCCCGTTAAAAACTCACCGGCCTTACCAAGTTCCGCCGGTTAACAAAACTGCTCGTTCACACCCGATCAATTAGGGCGGCAAGTGCGTCCAGCGCGAGCCCGTATCCGGCCGCGCCCAATCCCATAATCAGCCCGTTTGCCGCCGGCGCCGTCACCGAGCGCTGACGAAACTCTTCGCGGGCGTGGATGTTTGACAGATGAAGTTCAATTTTCGGTATATCGATAGCCGACAATGCATCGAGCAGCGCAACCGACGTGTGGGTATAGGCCCCCGGATTGATGATCAGCCCGGCGCCCTTTGAGCCGGCTTCCTGAACCCAGTCGACGAGGGTTCCCTCGGTATTTGTCTGGCGAAACTCCACCGCAAGGCCAAGGTCAGCCGCCTTTTCCCGGCAAGCCTTTTCAATGTCGGCAAGGCTGTCGCGGCCATAAATTTCGGGCTCACGGGTCCCGAGCAGGTTCAGGTTTGGCCCATTCAGGATAAATGCCGTCTTGTTCGCCATAAACTTGCCGTCGCCGCCTTCACCGCCGAATGCGAAGGGTCTACATATAGACGCGCGCCGCCACGCGCCGCAATAAGGGAAGGGCTTGAAAATCCATGGATATTACCCTGAATGGCGAAGAATATAGCCACGGCGGCGAGCCGACCGTCGCCGGGCTCCTCGGTGCGCTTGAACTGGAGGCGCGCAAAATAGCGGTCGAACGCAACCGGGAAATCGTACCGCGCTCCCTATATGACAATACGCCGGTCGCCGCGGGCGATCGCATCGAGATTGTCCAGTTTGTCGGCGGAGGCTGAACCTTGCGTGATGTTTTGACTGTTGCAGGCCGCGAACTTTCATCGCGCCTTATTATCGGTACGGGAAAATACGAAACCTATGCCCAGAACGCAGCGGCCGCAGAGGCGGCTGGCGCAGAAATGGTGACGGTCGCCGTTCGGCGCGTGAATCTCACCGACAAAGAAAAGCCGATGCTGGTCGATTTTCTCGACCCGAAAAAATATGTCTACCTGCCGAATACGGCCGGCTGCTTCACAGCCGATGACGCGATCCGGACGTTGAGGTTGGCGCGCGAAGCTGGCGGCTGGAACCTCGTCAAGCTTGAAGTCCTCTCCGACAAGAAAACGCTTTATCCGGATATGGAAGAAACGCTCGCCGCCGCGAAACTTCTTATCAAGGATGGTTTCGAGGTGATGGTTTATTGCTCGGACGATCCGGTCTATGCGCGCAAGCTGGAAGACGCAGGCTGTTGTGCGATTATGCCGCTCGGTTCGCTGATCGGATCAGGCCTCGGGATCATCAACCCGGTGAACATTCGCCTGATCATCGAACAGTCTTCCGTGCCCGTCATTGTCGATGCTGGCGTCGGCACGGCGTCAGACGCGGCTGTTGCGATGGAGCTTGGCTGCGACGGCGTCTTGATGAACACGGCGATCGCTGAAGCCAAAAACCCGATCCTGATGGCGAGCGCGATGAAGCACGCTGTCATCGCTGGCCGCGAAGCCTATCAAGCCGGGCGTATGCCAAAGAAGCGGTATGCTGATCCGTCGAGCCCGCTGGCGGGGTTGATTTAA
>JAJFFU010000171.1 GCA_021776465.1 Parvularculaceae bacterium | reverse complement strand
ATATGCGGATGGCGATGCGGGTGCGTGGCGTCCGATGGGTAAAGACGCTTCACCGGAGCCGCCATCAACGAGCCATTTTGTTATTGTTGACGGGGACGGTCGCGTCGTTTCAATGACCGCGACGGTTGAGTTCGCATTCGGGAGCCATCAGATGGCTGGCGGCATGATTTTAAATAATCAGCTGACAGATTTCTCTTTTGTACCGGTGCGTGATGGGCGACCTGTCGCCAATGCCGTCGGTCCTGGGAAACGCCCGCGTAGCTCTATGAGCCCAGTTATTGTTTTCGATGGTGAGGGTGATTTTTACGCGGCGCTCGGATCGCCCGGCGGCCCGGCGATTATCGGCTACGTGGTAAAAACGCTGATCGCGCTCATCGACTGGGACATGTCAATGCAGGATGCGGTGAACGCGCCGAATGTCGTTTATCCGCGCGATCAGGCAGTCATCGAAGATGGCGCAATTGACAGCCAGATAATCGACGGCCTGACTGCAAAGGGCCATGAGATTCTCCTGCGTGATTTGACAAGCGGCGTTCATGCTGTGCGCGTGCAAGACGACGGGACATTTGAAGGCGCTGCCGATCCGCGCCGTGAAGGCGTCTGGCTGACAGGCGCAGTAGAAACGGAAAATTAAGCCGCGGCGTCTGGCAGTTTAATCCGGAATACAGTTCCTTCCGATCCGGTTTGGTCCAACAGCAATTCGCCGCCATGGGCGCGCACGATCTCTGCGGCGATCGCCGCGCCGAGGCCGGAACCGCCAGGCTTTTGTGATCCTTTAAAAGGTTCAAACAAATCAGCGCGCGCATGATCGGGAATGCCGGGGCCATCATCGGCGACAACTATCGTGACGCCGCCGCCAATGGATTCCGCTTGAATAGTAATTTCGCCGATTAGAGTATTTCCGGCGACGGGTTCGTTCGGGGTCATTGCCTCGCTGGCGTTTCGCACAAGATTGAACAAACACCGGTAAAGCTGCGCGCGATCAGCGACGATGGTGATGTCGTCCGGGCAATTGTTGCGGTTGGTGATGTAGGTGGAAGCGGTGTCCTCAAACACCTCATCGACCAGATCGCGAAGCGTGAACGGCGTACGGTCGAGTTTGTTCGCTTCCATGCCGCCAAAAGACAATGTATCGCGGCTGAGTGCGATTGCACGATCAAGGGCGCTGATCAGTCGTGGGCTGAGTTTGCGAACAGCCGGGTCGTCCGATTTCACAAGACGATCAGACATTAATTGTGCGGAGGCGAGAATATTACGCAGATCATGACTGATCTTCGAAATGCCGGCGCCGAGCGCTGCAAGCCGGCGGCGTTCCCCCAGTAATTCGTTGATGCTCTGTTGCATCATGGCGAGGCTGCGTTCGGCGGCGCCGATTTCGTCATCGCGTGCGCTCGGCACGTGGATCAGAGTGGCGCGATCCGGGTCCATCTCAAACGCGGCCATGTTGTTTGTCAGGCGGCGCACGGGGTTCACGATCATGCGGTTGAAGACATAAAAAAGTAACGCAGCGGTCATCGTCGAGATAATCAGCGACAGTCCCAGGATGTTCCGCGCATATACATGAAGGTCTTCGCGAAGGTCGGCTTGCGAAACAACAATATCTAGTGTTTCGTTGGACGCCTCCATCGGGCGCGCGGTGACTTGAATAAGGGATTCGCCGTCTGAAAGTATCGTTGCCCAGGCGTTTGCCATGAGTGATATCGGCATCATGTTATTCATGTCGACGCGATGGATTTTCTGCGAGCCGTGCGGGTCAATCTCTGGCGCCAGAATTAGCGCCCGCACATCGCCGCGCTTCGCCGTGACGCCGCGAATGCCAGCGGTCTCAAACAGCATCTTGGCGTCATCTTCAGTGATCATTCGCCCGCGCGGCCCCTCGAGCGCGACGCTGACAAGATACGCCGTTTCAATACGGGCATGAAACCAGTCGACACGGCGATTCGATACCGATGGAATCATAACGACGGTTTCCGCCAACAGAACGAATAGAACCGTCAGGAAGAGCAGTCGCGTTGTCAGCGAACGAGAAGGGGTGGTTAGACGTGGGGTCATCACTGTGTGGTTTAGTCAAAAAGGGACAGCAGGGAAACGAGTTTTCGCGTGCGGCTGGAAAAGAGCGCCGGCGTATACCATTGGCCGGCAGCGCGTTTTGAAAGCTCGCCGCGGGTCGGGTAGGGCGCAATATAATTTGTAAACGACTTGATCTTCTGTCCATTCGCTAGCGCATAGGCCCAGGATTGGATCAAGTCGCCGGCGCTTTTCCCGACGATAGAGGCGCCCAGAATTTCGCCATTTTTTTTCGTAATGACTTTGATGAGACCTCGTGTATCGCGTTCCGCTTGCGCCCGGTCATTTTCTGTTGTGCGCCAGTAGACGGTTTTAACGTCGTCGTAGCGCTCTTTGGCGTCGCTTTCGACGAGACCAGCTTGCGCCAGTTCGGGGTCGGTATAGGTGACCCATGGCGCGAGATGCTCGTCGTTCTTCGCCGGCGCCTTGAAGAGAATTTTCCGCACCAGTACAGACGCATGATAGCCGGCGACATGGGTAAATTGCCGGCCGCCAGCCACATCGCCCATAGCGTATATGCGCTTATTCGATGTGCGCAGCCCATTGTCGACCTTAATGCCTTTCTTGTCGTAAGTAACGCCGGCCGCCTCCAGATTAAGTCCGTCCACGGTCGGCGCGCGCCCTACGGCAACGAGCAGGTGCGTGCCTGACACTGTTTGCTGTCCGGCGCGCACGGAAATGTTTCCGTTTTCGCCGGAAACGTTTTCAACCATGGCGCCTTCGATGATGCGCACGCCGTCTTTCGTCAGTTGTTCACGAACGATTTCGACAAGTTCCGGATCGTCCTTGCCAAGAATGCTTGGTGCGCCTTCAATAATGGTCACTTCCGACCCAAGCCGTGCATGGGCCTGCGCGAGTTCCACACCGATGGGCCCGCCGCCGATGACAATAAGATGCTTCGGCAGTTTGCGGTTTTCGAAAATGGTTTCATTGGTGAGGTAAGGCGTCGTGTTGAGCCCTTCGATCGGCGGCACAAAGGCACGCGATCCTGTTGCAATAACTATGTGCTTGGCGTTGACACGTGCGCCTCCGCCTTCGACGGTTCGTTCGCCGGTAAATTTCGCGTGGGCGCGAATGACCTTAACGCCAAAACCCTCAAATCGTTCCTGGCTGTCAACGGGTGCAATCGCTGCAATGACGCCATGGACATGATCCATCACCGCGGCGAAGTCGATTTCCGGATCGACAGATTTGACACCGAATTTCCCCGCTTCGCGCATAGCGTGAGCGCGCCCTGCCGCAGCAATCAGCGCTTTTGACGGTACGCAACCCGTATTGAGGCAATCGCCGCCCATTTCGCCCTCTTCGAAGAGGACGACGTTGCGGCCAAGCTGTGCGGCGCCGGCGGCAAGGGATAACCCGCCCGAGCCTGCGCCAATAATGCACAGATCAGCTTTGATTTTTTCAGTCATTCGGTTGCTTGCCCAAATTTGCGGCCTGTTTGTTTACGCGTTTCAATATGACGGGGAGTAACGCCAGCAAGGCAAGGCCAATGATCGGCAGCAATGTTTGCGGCTGCAGAAGAATGCCGGACAACGTCACATCCTCGCCGGCGTCAAAGGCGGCGCCCGCGGCGGCGCCGATGCTTGCGTAAACAAATGTACCCGGAATAATGCCGAAAAACGTTCCGATAACGAAGTTCCGTATCGAAACCCCGATAACACCGGCCGCGATATTGATCGCCCAGAACGGAAATGCAGGTATGAGCCGAAGGACGAACATGTAGTTGAGTTCGTTTTCACGAAAACCCGTTTCCATTTTCTTCACGAAACCACCGGCGCGTTCCTGCAGAAAATCGGCGAGCGCCGTTTTTGCCGCCAGAAAAATTGCCGTTGCGCCGAGCGTTGCGGCGAAGACGATTGCAGGCACGCCGATCGCGAGCCCGAATAGATAACCGCCAAAAATTGTCAGGATCGACGCGCCGGGAAATGAAATAGCAACCGCCGCTGCATAAACCGCAATAAAGACAGCGATCGCCCGCATAGGCGATGCATCAACCAGGTCCTGCAACGCCATTCGGTTTTCCCGCAGCGTTTCTAGGGTGAAAAAGCGGTGGAGCCCAAGGGCGAAGAACGCGGCGAGGGCGACAGCGACTACCAATAAAGGCGCGAGCCTCTTGAGCGTTGATTTCCCGGCGCTGGCCATGTCTATTCCTTTTCACGCGGGTTCCATCATGGCCCGCCGGATATGCTTTCCTGTCAGTGCCTACCTAGCTGGCGGGCCCGGCGCACCCAAGTCAACTTCTCGGCGGTTTCGCTCACAAACGCGAGAAAGACGCCATTCGTCAAAATCCTTGGGAATTCCGGCGTGAGAAGGTTGACGAGGCAAAATCTACCCTTTATCTCCCCGCGCTCGCGCGAGTTTTCGTATTGAATTTGAGGAACGGGACCCATGAAACGGACCTTTCAACCGAGCCGGCTGAAACGCAAGCGCCGCCACGGTTTCCGTGCGCGCAAAGCCACTGCGGCTGGCCGCAAGGTTCTGGCGCGTCGTCGCTCCAAGGGCCGCAAGAAGCTCTCTGCTTAAGCGGAGCGTGAAAATTGCCGGAAAATCAATCCGGTAACAGCAAAAACCCGAGGCTGACCGTGGTCACGCTAAAAAAACGGCGGGACTTTTTGGCATTGCGGAGCGCGCCCAAAACCGGGACGCCCGCATTCTTGCTCGCCGGCAGCGAGAATAGCGCTGCCGGAAAGCAGGCCCGCGTCGGGCTTACGGTCACCAAGAAACTTGGCGGTGCGGTGGTCAGGAACCGTATTCGCCGCCGGCTCAGGGCGGCTGTCCGCGAAGTTTTCCCCTATTCGGCCCGGCCAGGTATGGACTATGTGCTGATCGCGCGCGGGGCGGCGGAAACACGGCCCTATGACGCAATCCTTGACGATATGAAGCGGGCCCTTTTAAGGCTCGCCCGCGACCCTAAATAACGTCGGTGTAAAGACCGGCCCCAATTACCAAAACCACCCAGGACAGCCCATGGACCGCAATCTCATTTTAGCCATCGCTCTATCCATGGGCGTTCTTTTGTTTTGGGACATTTTCATTTCCGGTCCGCAGCGCGAAGCCCTTCGCGAAGCTCAGGAAACAGCCCAAGCTGAGGCGGAGGCAACGCCTGCCGCGCAGTCGGATATCGACACCGCCGAGGCCGATTTCGCCGGATTGACCGGGCAGGAAGAGGCGGGCGCTGCAGTATCTCTGGACGAAGCGCTCGCAAAGTCTTCGGGCCGCGTGCCGATACGCACGGACACGCTGGAAGGATCTATCAACCTAACCGGCGGGCGCATCGACGATCTCGTGTTGACGCAGTATCGCGAGACGATTGACGAGGACAGTGCGAATATTCGCCTTCTCAATCCGCGATCGGCCGAGCACGGTCATTACGTACAACTTGGCTGGGTCGCCGACGGCGACGCCGCGCAGTCAGCGATTTGGACGGCGACCAGTGGCGCCGAACTGACAATCGACACTCCCGTCACGCTGACGCGTCGCCAGGACGGCCTCGTATTCGAGAAGACAATCTCGATCGACGATCAATATATGTTCAAGGTTGATCAGACCGTGCGCAATGAAGGCGCGGAGGCTGCGGCGCTGACGCCCTATGCGCTCGTCATTCAGCGCAATTTTCCCGAAGGCCTGAAAGGTTGGGCCATACTCCACGAAGGTCCGATCGGCGTAATCGGAAAAGTCCTTTTCGAACGAAAATATAAGCCGCTGGCGAAGAAGCCGGCGCAAAAGAAAGTCGAAGAATCCGGTGTTGGCGGCTGGGTCGGCATCACGAATAAATATTGGCTTGCCGCAGTTGTTCCACCGCAAGACGAGGAGATGAAATCGACCCTCGACAATATCGGCGTTGAAAATGAACCACGGTTTCGCGCCACTTATTCGTTACCGCAACGCGAGTTGCCCGCCAATGATAGCCTGACGCTTACGTCATATATCTTCGGCGGACCGAAAGTTGTCGATATTCTTCGCGGTTATGAAAAACCGGTCGAAGAGGGTGGGCTTGGCGTTCGCGATTTCGATAAGGCGGTCGATTGGGGCCGGTTTGAATATCTGCTCACGCATCTGATTTTTAATATCCTAAATTTCTTTGGCGATCTTATCGGCAATTTTGGCGTTGCGATTTTGCTTTTGACCCTTTTGGTGAAGGCGGTTCTCTTCCCCATCGCCAATAAGGGCTTTGAGTCCATGGCGAAGATGAAAAAACTGCAACCTGAAATCGAAGGGCTGCGAAAGCAATACCCCGACGACAAGATGAAAATGCAGCAGGAGATGATGGCGCTCTACAAGAAAGAGAAGATGAACCCCATGGCCGGGTGTATTCCCATTCTGATTCAGATGCCGATTTTCTTCGCGCTTTATAAAACCTTGTTCGTCACGATCGAAATGCGTCAAGCGCCGTTTATTCTCTGGATCAAGGATTTGTCGGCGCCTGACCCGACAACAATCTTTAACATCTTCGGCCTTCTGCCTTTCGACCCTACAGCTGCGCCTGTCGTCGGCGCATTTCTTGGTATTGGTGTTTTGCCGCTGCTCATGGGCGTCGCCATGTGGTTTCAAACGAAGCTCAATCCGCCGCCGGCCGACCCGGTGCAGGCGCAAGTATTCGCTATGTTGCCCTTTGTCTTCGTCTTTATCTTTGCACCTTTCGCAGCAGGGCTTGTCCTTTATTGGTTCTGGAACACGTTCCTCGGGATTTTGCAGCAGATGCTGATCATGAAAAAGAACGGTGTCGAAGTGGACTGGGGCGAGCGGCTGCCATTTATGAAGCCGAAAAAATCGCCGGCGCCCGGTGAGTGACGTCGCAGAATTTTCTCCGCAAGACATAGAGGTTGGCCGCAAACTCTTTGCGCGCGAAGCGACCTTCATGCTCGGTGTCGTCAAGCTCGACGACTTGCCCGACGAGGGGCCGGTTGAAGTCGCGTTCGCCGGTCGATCGAATGTCGGGAAGTCGACGCTGCTGAATGCGTTGACCAATCAGGGCGGTCTTGCGCGCGCGTCGAACACGCCGGGGCGAACTCGGGAAATCAATTATTTCGATCTTGGCGGTGCAATCCGCCTCGTCGATTTGCCCGGTTACGGTTACGCAAAAGTGTCGCGAAAAGAATCGGATGCATGGAATGCGCTGACGCGCGATTTTCTTCGTGGGCGTACGACGTTGCGGCGGGTTTGCACCCTTATCGACGCCCGCCATGGATTGAAGTCGAGCGACACCGAGATCATGGACATGCTCGATGAAGCTGCGGTGAACTATCAAATCGTCCTGACGAAGTCGGACAAAGTGAAACCAACAGCGCTGACCGCGCTGATTGCGAGAACGGCGGATGCCATCCGCAAACGTCCTGCGGCGCATCCGTTTGTGCGCGCCACATCGTCTGAGAAGGGCGACGGGATTGCGGAGTTGCGCGCCGAGTTGGCGGCGTTGACCGTATTATAGATCAGGTTCGCCGGCGTCTGGCGCCGGCGCGGCGTTACCCATATCTGCAACAAACTTCCACGCGCCGTCTGCTTCCTTCCGCCAGATCGAAATGTATTTCCCATGATCAGCGGTTGCATCGCCATTTTCGTCGATGCTTCGGTAAACTGACAATCCCCACGTGTAGCCGAAGTCGCCCGACGACGATGCGACGCCACCCTTTGGCGTCCATGAGAGCATAGCTGTGTCCGGCCAATTCCCAAACCTCTCGACGAGTTTGTCGTGGCCGTCATAGGGAAGCCCGCCTTGCGGAAACATGCGCACGCTATCGGCGGCGTAAGCCGCGAACGCTGCTGGCGCGCCGTCGGTAGCGGCTTTCTCCGCGAACGCCCGGTCAGTTTCCAGCATTGCTGTCAACGCGGTGTCGGCAGAATCACGGTTTGCATCGCAACCGGACAGGCCTGCGACTAACGCCAAAGGCCAAATTAAGTGTTGCTTCAATTTCGTCATGCTTTTCTACCTACAATTTATTCTTGGCTTCATAGGCTTTCACGTCTCGCCGGAGTTCCGGCAACAACAGATAAAGCGCAATGATGTTGGGGATCGCCATGCCGAACAGCATGGAGTCGATGAAGTCGAGGATTGCCGATAACGAAACGGCCGCGCCGGTGGACAACAGGAAACACAGCGTCAGTTTGAAAATAACATCTGTCGCGCGTGAGGGCCCGAAAAGATACGCGGCGGCTTGCGCCCCATAAAACGCCCACCCGACAAGGGTTGAAAACGCAAACAGCACGGATGCGACGAGCAGAAGGTAAGGGAACCAGCGAAAGGCGCTTTCGAACGCGGCGGATGTAATTTCGATGCCCACAACATCCTGATTAAACAAAAAGGGCTCGTAAGCACCGGTCACTATAACGACGAGGCCTGTCAGCGTGCAGACCACAATCGTGTCGATGAATGGTTCGAGAAGTGCGACATAACCTTCCGTCATCGGTTCTTTGGTGCGGACTTGTGCGTGCGCGATTGCCGCAGAACCGACGCCGGCTTCGCTCGAGTAGGTCGCGCGTTTCATGCCGTTGATAAGCGCGCCGACGAGGCCCCCGCCGGCGGCGTCGAGCCCGAAGGCGCTCTGGAAAATTGTTTCAATGGCGGCCGGGATTGCCGGAATGTTCATGGCGAGAATGACCAGCGCCGCGCCGACATAGAGAAGCCCCATCGACGGCACGATGATCCGCATGGCCGAGCCGATGCGCTTGATGCCGCCGAGAATGATGATCGCGACGCCGGTAGAGATGATGATGCCGTAGGTCAGCGGCGCAGAAATTCCCGTGACATTCGCAAACTGCGCGTGGGACTGGTTGACCTGAAAGACGCTGACTGAGGCGCCCATCGCCATGACAGCAAAAAAGATCGCCGCGCCCTTGCCGAGGGTCTTGAGGCCGATGCGGGAAAATACCTCTTCGATGTAATACATCGGGCCACCGAGGATGCGCCCGTCCGGCTGTACCTTCCGGTATTTCACGGCGAGCGAGCACTCAGCGAATTTCGCCGACATGCCGAAGAAGCCGGCAAGGATCATCCAGAAAATTGCGCCGGGTCCGCCGAGAGCGATGGCGACAGGAACGGAGGCAATGTTGCCAAGTCCGACCGTTCCTGAAAGCGCTGCCGACAGCGCCTGGAAATGCGAAATGGCTCCGGGCGAGTCGAAATGCTTCTGCGGATTGAAAATCAGGCTCCAGCCATGGGCGAAGCCGCGCAAATTTACGAAACGATTGGCGAAGGTAAGGATGACGGCCGCCGCCATCAGCCAGACGACGACGAGCGGCAAAGACACGCCGAAGACGTCAACCGAATAAAAAATGATCGACGAGACCCAGTCTGAAACTGGCGTCAGCGTGTCGTTAATACGGTCGGCGAAAGACGGCGAAGCGGCGTCAGCCATGGATTTGTTCCGGGTGTCGCCGCGCATGCCGCCGGCAAGGAATAGTGCGCCAGCTTATCAGGCTTTTCGGGCAAGTCACTGATATTGCCGGTGCTTAAGGATGTCTCTTGAGGTCAGAGCCCGGAAAGCGCCTGTTCGAGATCAGCCTTTTGATCGTCAAAGGCTTCCACGCCAACAGACAGGCGGACCAGCGCATCGTCGACGCCAAGTTCGGCGCGGCGCTCCGGCGGGATCGAGGCGTGGGTCATGATGCCGGGGTGTTCGATCAGGCTTTCGACGCCGCCGAGGGATTCCGCGAGGGTGAAGAGATCAACGCGCTCAAGCATTGTCGTCGCCGCATCGAGACCGCCTTTCAGGAAAATCGTGACCATGCCGCCATAGGCGTCCATCTGGCGGGCCGCAATCTCGTGACCGGGGTGCGATTTCAGGCCGGGATAATTGACCTTCGAAATCGCCGGATGCGCCTCAAGCCATTCTGCAAGGGCCATCGCATTTTGTGAGGCTCGCTCAAGCCGCAGGGCGAGGGTTTTCAGCCCGCGCAGGGCGAGGAAGGAATCAAACGGGCCCTGAATGCCGCCGACAGAATTTTGCAGGAAGGCGAGCTTTTCGCCGAGGTCCTTGTCCTTGACGACGAGCACGCCGCCAATGACGTCGGAATGTCCGCCGAGATATTTCGTCGCCGAGTGCATGACGATGTCCGCGCCAAAATCTAGCGGGCGTTGGCAGTAAGGCGATGCAAATGTGTTGTCGCAACCGACGAGCAGGCCATGGCGCTTCGCGATCTTCGAGACCGCTTCAATATCAACGATTTTCAAAAGCGGGTTGGTCGGCGTTTCGATCCAGACCATTTTTGTCTTGTCGGTGATCGCCGCTTCAAGGTTTTCCGGCTTTGTCAGATCGACATAGCTGAACGACATTGCAGCGGAATCTCTCCGCACGCGTTCAAACAAACGGAATGTGCCGCCATAAACATCGTCCATGGCGACGACGTTGGAGCCAGCCGGCATTAATTCCAGCATGGTGCCGATCGCCGCCATGCCGGACGCGAAGGCAAACCCGTGCGAGCCATTTTCAAGATCGGCGATGCAGCGCTCATAAGCGTGGCGCGTCGGGTTTGCGCCGCGCGCGTAAACGAAGCCCTTGTGCACGCCGGGGCTTTCCTGGGCGTAGGTTGATGTCTGGTAAATTGGTTGCATGACCGCGCCGGTGGTCGGGTCATGTTCCTGGCCGGCGTGGATGACGCGGGTGGCGAAGGCGGGGCGGTTTTTCTTGTCTGTCATAGCGGGCTTTCTAACTGGATGGTTTGGCCGCGTCCTATCACATCTCGCGGCGCAATTTCACCAGCGCTTCGTCGAGGGCGGACAAAAAACGGGACCGATCGTCTTTTCGGAAGGGCACGGGGCCGCCAATATTGTCGCCGGTCGCCCCGGCGCGCAAATCCGCCATGATGGCGCGGGTCGCGATCGCGGACCCGATAGAGTCGGCCGTGAATGGCTTGCCGTTCGGGCCGAGGACAATGGCGCCAGCTTTCAACGCGCGGTCGGCGAGCAAAATATCCGCAGTGATGACGATGCTCGCGGCGTCGGCGCTCTCCGCGATCCAGTCATCGGCCGCGTCCATGGCGTCGCCAACGACGATGCGGGAAATGAGGTTGTGGTCGGGAATACGGATGCGCTGGTTGGCGACGACGATCACCGGCGTATCCGTGCGGTAAGCGACTTTGTAGATTTCTTCCTTCACTGGGCAGGCGTCCGCGTCGACGAGAATGCGGATGGCTTGATCAGTCATTATCGCGCATCGCCCAACAGTCAGTCTTCCCGGCGAAAGCCGGGAACCAGAAGCGTCGGAAATCTGGGCCCCGGCTTTCGCCGGGGAAACGGGCGCGGGGACTTGTCACCCCAACACCGCGGCCTGAACGTCTTTCGACCAGCCAGCGAAAACCTGCGTCGGGCCGTTCTCAATAACCGGGCGTTTAATCAATGTCGGATGTTCCGCCATCAGCGCGAC
>JAJFFU010000018.1 GCA_021776465.1 Parvularculaceae bacterium | reverse complement strand
GGGAAGACCCGTTCGACGCCTTCGCCGAATGAAATCTTGCGAACCGTGAAGCTCTCTTGCAGGCCGCCGCCCTTGCGCGCGATGCAGACGCCTTCAAAGGCCTGAATGCGTTCGCGCTCGCCTTCGCGCACTTTCACATTGACCTTGACTGTGTCGCCCGGCGCAAATTCCGGCACGTCCTTGCCGAGTGCTTCCATCTGTTCTTTGTCGAGTTGCTGAATAATATTCATGACGTTTCGTCCTTGTTCTTATCCGACCGGATAGGACCGCGCTTCTGGACTTCGTCCCAGAGATCCGGTCTTCGCGCTCGCGTTATGTCTTCCGCCTGTTTTCGCCGCCATTCGGCGATCTTTTTGTGATCGCCTGAAAGCAGCACATCCGGGATAGCCCGGCCTTCGAATTCGCGGGGCCGCGTATACTGGGGGTATTCCAGCAGGCTGCCCTCAAAACTTTCTTCCCCTAGAGAGGAAGCGGAGCCCAATACCGCAGGGATCAGGCGCACGCAAGCCTCGACCAAGGCCATGGCGGCGATTTCCCCACCGGCGAGAACGAAGTCGCCGATCGAGACTTCCTCGATCTCGCGGGTGGCGAAAACCCGCTCATCAATCCCCTCAAACCGGCCACAGAGGGCGATGAGGCCGGGGCCTTTGGATAATTCGAGGGCGCGCGCCTGTTTCAGGGGTCGCCCACGGGGCGAAAGGCAGATAATTGGGCGGTCGTTTCGGGGGACAGAATCGATTGCGGCGGCCAATATATCGGCCCGCATGACCATTCCGGCGCCGCCGCCAGCCGGCGTTTCATCCACCGAGCCGTATTTGTTGTCTGAAAAATCCCGGATATTGACCGTATCGAGGCCCCACAAGCCCTCGCCGAGACCCCGGCCGAGGACCGAGGTGCCCAACGGGCCCGGAAAGAGCTCCGGGAAGAGCGTGAGGATCGTGGCGCGAAACATGGGGCGGAGATGGCATGGCGTGGAGGCCCAGACAAGCGGGCCAGACAAGCGGCCCAGACAAGCGCCCAATATACTGGCGCAATCAAGAGTGTGTCGGGTCAACGCTGTGGCGCGCGCATGCTCTGATGGACGGGCTGCGTTTCGGCGTCAGGTCACGGTGTTTCTGCGTGCGACGCAGCTATGGCCGCGCGGGTTCGGTACTCCTGTGCCCAGTTGTCAATCTTGGCGCGGCGGCACTCATCGGCGCGCGGCCGAGCCATGCAATGCGCCGCACGGAACATCCGTATTGTCGCCGGCGCGTCGTTCACGGTCGTGATCGATTTTCCATGATGCGGGTCGAGTTGCAGCGCCGCGGTTGCGATGTCATTCGACGTGTTGGTCGGCCATTTCATGATGCCCAACGAAAAGTTTCGGCTGCGGGTGTCGCATGGCGTGGGCTCGCCATTGCGCTGCCGGGCGTCGCGGCGCACGACGATGTTCATGTAGGTTTCATCTTCCGTGTCGGCTGCGTCCTCGACCGGTGAGATCACGACAGCTGTATAAAGATCGCCTGCGCCGGGTTCGAAACTGTAAATAGTATCTTCGTCCAGAAAACGCGCGAAAAGCGAAAGCGAGCAATGCGATGGGCCGCCCGATATAGCGTAATCATATGCGAATATGGCGAATGTATCATTCGACGAAACGTCAAATGTCCGTGAATAATAGTCGCCAGCGGCGCCAAGTCGAAATACCGGTATGGGTTCGATAGATGCTTCTTCATCCTCGTTGCCGTCTTCGCTGTCGTCCTGCGTAACAAGGTCCTCAGCCGGCAATAAAAATGGGCGGCTTGGCTGATTGAATGAGGTAAACCGCCTCTGACTGAGCTCTACCCGAAAGGGCGGTTCGCGCTCCAGCGCTTCTTTGACAGTCATATCGTCCCGACCGAACGCGTCGGTCGTGTTCTCGAAATAGATCGCCCAGGGCACGATGTCCTCGGCCTTTGCCCATTGTTCAAGCGTTGCTTTCCAATCGGGAACAAATAGATCCGACAAACGCAATTCTTCGCGCAGCGGCTCAAGGAGATCGCGAACGGCGTCTGCGCGCTGGGCCGTGCTTTCGTTTTGGTACACGGCGCCGTGGGAGTGAACGCCGACGACCAATCCATTGCCATCGATGACGGGACTGCCGCTATTGCCGCGCGCCGTTTCCATGCGGTGTGCAATCAGGTTCGAAAGCGCCGGGTTTACATCACCTGATCTGGAAAGCGGAGATACAATCGCGCTGACGATACCTCGAACAACGCGGAACGTCGGTTGCTCGGTGTCTGCGCCACTATCCATTCTATCGTTCGGATACCCGATGATTGAAATCGGATCGCCGTTTTTTAACTTCAAGAGTGCTTCGTCGCCCGCAATCTGCAAGGCCGGTCCCAGAACATATTCCCCGGTTTCCGGGTCAAGCGGTTCGACAAAGAGTAAGCCTACGTCGAATGAAAGATCGCCCAATTCAACCAATGCCAATTCGTCAACAAGCTCATTCATGCGTATCGGCGCATATGTTTCGACAAGGCGTCGAAATTGTCCGTATCCGGCATGAATTTTAACATTTCGAACCTGAATTTTTTCGGTCATGCCATGGCGCTGAATTGCGAGTTCAGCGTTGCTTCGATAAAATTCGATGGCGACATGTGCGTTTGTGACGAGGATGCCGCGCTCTTGGTCGACGACAAATGCCGTGCCGTGTCCTAGCAATCGTCCCTTGTTCAAATTCTGGATTTGGTAAACGGATTGCTGCGCCATTTCGACGATATCGGGCGAAATGACGGCGCGCAGCGCGGCGTCGGCGACTTCGCGGGTTTCGGCCAGTTCCGCGGCGACAATGTTCAGTTTTTGTGCGTTGTTGCGGCGCGCGAATTCACTAAGGGCGAAGGCCGCGCCCAGCGCGATAATCGCTCCAACCAAGAGCATCCTTGCCCACGACATAGCGCCCCCGCCAATTTGCGTCCGATACCACAGGCGATCGGATCCGCCAAAGATTATGCACTACGGCGACGATTTGCCAACAGCGCCGCGGAAATCGCTCAATTGCTTCGCTGGATGGTTATGAATTTTCGCCGCGCGGCGCGTCGCGATCAGCCGTGCTGTCTTCGAAAACGGCTGAGCTGTCCAAATCATCGATTGCCGCACGCAAAACTGTGACACGGCCTCCGGTGAGGTCGATCGTGGGGACTGCTTCTTTCGTGAGCGGGATCACCCGCGCGCCGGTCAAATCCGGAATGTCGGAAAGTTCAAGCAGATCGCCAGCGCCGAAATTATGGACTGCCGCGATGCGCCCTGCGTCCGCGCCCGTTTCGTCAATGGCGCTGAGGCCGACGAGATCGTCCAGATAGAATTCATCTTCTTCCGGTTCCGGCAGCGCCGTCCGATTGACATAAAACCGAACGCCTTTGAGCGACGCGGCGTCCTCGCGGCTGGTGATCTCTGGTGCGCTCGCAATCACAAATCCGGGTTTGGCGTTGCGGACAAACTTGATTGCAAAAGCGCGCGCACCGTCTTCGCTTTGCACGGGTCCGTAGGCGGCGATGTTTTGCGGCGCTTCGGTAAAGGTTTTGACAAGGGTTTCGCCTTTGACGCCGTGAGCGCCGGCGAATGCGCCAAGGCAAACACGGCTGCGTTTCTTTGTCATTCCTCGCCGTCCTCTTCGTGCGGCTGGAAGAGCCGGCCTTTCTCCGTCCACAGAACGACAGCGAAAGCAGCGAGCCCAAGGATGGCGAAGCCCAGTATGATCGGTATCGCTGTGCCATCGTAAAGCCGTGCAACGATGCCGCCGAGAAAACCGGCGAGCGTCGTGCCTGCAAAACCGTTGGCCGCCGCCGCTGACCCGGCGATATGGCCCATGGGGTCCATCGCCATGGCTGTCGAGTTGGGTCCGATCAGGCCAAGGCAGAAAAACGAAACGCTCATGAACACCATGAAGATAATGAAGGTCTCGCCCATTGTTGCGGCGATCGCCAGATGAATGAGATTGACGATGATAAAAACCAATAGCGCGCCATGGGTAAGGCGGCGCATGCCAAACCGGGAAACCAGCCGCGCGTTTATGAGTGTCGCCGCGCCAAGTGATGCGGCAATGGCGGCAAAGGCGAATGCAAACGCGCCGCCGACTTCAAACAGTTCCAGGAATATCTGTTCGGAAGCGCTGATATAGCCAAAAAGAGCAGCGAAACAGAGCGCCGAGGCGAGGGTGTATCCGATCGCCGTCCGGTTGCGGACGAATTCCATATAAGCGCCGATGATTGGACCGGCGCGCAACTCTTTGCGCTGTTCGGGCGCGAGGGTCTCCGGCATGCGCCAGCCGATCCACAGCGCGAGGACCAGCCCGTAAAGCAGCAGCGCCAGAAAAATCGCGCGCCATGGGCCGGCAAATAAAATGAGTTGTCCAAAACCGGGCGCCAGGATCGGCGCGGCCATGAAAATCGTGATGGCGAGCGACATCACCTGCGCCATGCGCCGCCCTGAATATTGATCGCGCACGACCGCGATGATGGCGACGCGCGCCGCCGCCGTCGCGACGCCCTGAAAGGCCCGTGCAGCAAGAAGCAGTGTGAACGATGACGCGATGACGCTGAGCAGCGACCCCAGAACATACCCGCCGAGCGACCACATCAGGACCCGTTTGCGGCCAAACCGGTCAACCAGCGGGCCGAAGAACAATTGCGCAATCCCGTTGCCGAGGACGTAAACGACGATGATCAGCTGGCGGTCATTGTCTCGGGCGGCGCCAAGTTCGTCGCCGATGGTCCCAAGCGCCGGCAGCATCATGTCGATGGCGAGTGCATTGAGCGCCATTACGGCGGCCGTGATGGCGACAAGCTCCGCGAAAGAGAGGGTCGCGCGCTGCTGTGTTCCAGATTTGACGTTCATGGGCGATCCGTTACGCCGACGGTGCAGAATTGGCAATTGCGCGCGGCGCCGCGCGTTGGGACGAAATGTGGTTTGAGAAGACGCGGTAAACCCTGTTAGAAGCAATAACCCGCCGCAGGAGGATTAAATGAGCGCATCCGCAAACGAGGAAGAAAACAAAAAGCAGTACTGGCGCGAAAACGTCAAACTGCTTTGTATATTGCTTGCGGTCTGGTTTTTGGTTTCCTTCGGCGCCGGCATTATATTTGTCGATGCACTGAACGCTTTCCAAGTGGGCGGATTCCCACTCGGCTTCTGGTTCGCCCAACAAGGCTCCATCGTCGTTTTTGTCATCCTCATTTTTGTTTACGCCGCGCGCATGAAGCAAATTGAAAAACGCCTCGGCGTTGGTGACGAATAAACAATGGACACACAAACGCTCACCTGGATTTTCGTCGGCGCGTCATTCGCGCTTTATATCGGCATTGCAATCTGGTCACGCGCCGGGTCGACCTCGGAATTTTATGTGGCCGGCGGGCATGTGCATCCCATCGCCAACGGTATGGCGACCGCCGCCGACTGGATGAGCGCGGCGTCGTTCATTTCCATGGCGGGCATCATCGCGTTTTCCGGCTATGACGCGAGCGTCTTCCTGATGGGCTGGACCGGCGGGTACGTGTTGCTGGCGTTGCTGCTTGCGCCATACTTGCGCAAATTCGGGCAGTTCACCGTGCCGGATTTTATCGGCGAGCGTTATTATTCCCGCGTCGCGCGGGTCGTCGCTGTGATCTGCCTGATCATTATTTCATTCACCTACATTGCCGGCCAGATGCGCGGCGTCGGCGTTGTCTTTTCAAGGTTTCTGGAACTGCCGATCGAATGGGGCGTTGTCGTTGGAATGGGCATTGTCTTTTTCTATGCCGTGCTCGGCGGTATGAAAGGCATCACCTATACGCAGGTCGCGCAATATTGCGTCCTGATTTTTGCTTATCTCGTGCCGGCGATATTCATCTCGATGCTGATTACCGGAAATCCCGTACCGCAGCTCGGTCTCGGCGCTGAGATTGGCGGCGAACCGGTGTTGCAAAAGCTCGACCGGACGCTGGTTGATCTTGGGTTTACGGCGTTCACCAGCGGGTCGAAGTCGAAAATCGATCTCTTTGCGATCACGCTCGCCCTGATGGTCGGGACGGCGGGGCTGCCCCATGTGATCGTTCGGTTTTTCACCGTGCCGAAAGTTTCTGACGCGCGCCGGTCGGCTGGTTATGCGCTCGTATTCATCGCGCTACTTTACACAACGGCGCCAGCGGTCGGCGCGTTTGCGCGGCTCAATTTCATCGAGAGCGTTCATGAAACGCCATATAAGACGGCGCCGGGCTGGGTGAAAACCTGGGAAAATATTGGCCTCATCGCCTGGACCGACAAAAACGATGACGGCGTCATACAATACGGCCCCGGTGCGCCCTTCGAGGGCCGCGCCGCGTTTACTGGCGAGACCGGTTCGAACGGCGAACGGCTGGTTTCCAATGCGCAAACCGCCAACAGTAACGAAATTCTAGTCGATCGCGATATCATGGTGCTCGCCAATCCGGAGATCGCGAATTTGCCGGGCTGGGTTGTCGCTCTTGTTGCGGCCGGCGGTGTAGCTGCGGCGTTATCGACGGCGGCGGGTCTGCTGCTCGTTATCTCCGCATCGATCAGTCATGACCTGTTAAAGAAAACATTCCGTCCGCAGATTACAGAGCGCACCGAACTTATGGCGGCGCGGGGAAGCGCTGCCGCGGCGATTATTGTCGCCGGCTGGCTCGGCATCAATCCGCCGGGCTTTGTCGCGCAGGTCGTCGCGCTTGCCTTCGGGCTCGCGGCGGCGTCGCTATTCCCGGCAATCCTGATGGGTGTATTCTTCAAGGGCATGAACCGCGATGGCGCTGTCGCCGGCATGGTCGCCGGTCTGGCTGCGACGCTCGCTTATATCGTCTGGTTCAAGTCGCCATGGTTTGCCGGGATGAACGGGCCGGAAAACTGGCTCTTCGGTATCTCTCCGGAGGGTTTTGGATCAATTGGGATGGTGATTAACTTTGCGGTCGCTTTTGCGGTCGCGCGATTTACGGCGCCGACGCCATCGCATGTGCGCGCCATGGTCGATGATATCCGTGTGCCGCGCGGTGCTGTTGCGCCGCCGCCCACCCATTGATCGACTATTTCAAAATTTCCAGCGCCCGGTGGCGGTCATATTCTGATGTAATGCGCGCTGCGGCCTCTCGAAGGCGGGCCTTTAGTGGTTCATTGTCGGCGGCGATTGGCGCCGCAGCTTCCAGCGCGACCCGCATGTCGTAGTCGGTTTCAAGCTCGTTGAAGGCGGCAAACCATGCGTCCGCCAAAACGCTGGTTCCAAGGCGCGGCGCGGCGGCCGTCAACACAAGGCGCAGATCATGATCGCTGTCGATCTGGTTTGCGGCGGCAGCGACGATTTGGGCTGCGTGATCGGCGCTGACTTCCTGGTGAGACAACAGGTTTTCTGCGGACACGCGAATGTCGTGGTCGCTTTCGATTGTCGCCATCAAGCCTATCGTCGCCGTCGTTGCATCTGCAGATAGCGGCCTTGTGGCGACCGCGGAAAGTACGCGGCGTTTTTCGTAATCGCTGTCAATATTTTCAGCGACAGACAAGAGCGTCAGCATCGCCTCATCGTCAAACTTCTGGTGATCGGCAATGGCGAGGAGCGCTTGCGCGATGTCGTGATCGCCCTCCAGCGCCGCCAACTTCTCGATGAGTGCGCCAACCTGGTCCGCGCTCAGGGTTTTGCTTTCGCTGAGTGCGGCGGAATACTGCCGAACGGCGTAGTCGCTGGTCAATAAGTTCATCTCGTCAAAAACGGCGTCAACGCCGCCTGCGACGAGCAATTTTCCGACGCGCATGTCAGCTTCAAAAGCGCTGGCGCGCAAAAAAAGCATCACAAGGTCGTTGATGTAGGCATCGGTTTCCGCGCCGGGCTCTTGTTCGTTGCCGTCGCGCCAGTAGGTCGCTTCAATGTCGCGCCCGTCTTTCTCGAGCCGCATGCGTTCGCGGGCGTTGCCTTCGTCGAGTTCAATTTCTAGATAGTCCTCGACATAGGCGATGGCGTCGCCGGTTTTGTCGAGTTTCAGCTTGCCGCGCCAATTCGCTTTTATGGCAAGGTCGCCTTCACGCAACGAGAATTCGCTCGAATCGCCGCGCACCGTGTGTCTGATGGAGTTTCCGTCCTCGACATCGATTTCTGTCTCGTTGTCGCCAAAGACGACAGCGAATGTGATCGCCGCCGCTACTGCGGCGCCGGCGAGAAACATTAAAGTGCGTAAAGAAAAAATGGCCCAATTCCTAATCCATAAACGGACCGATTATTGTTCGCGGCGGCCCGGTTTGTCGAGTGCTTCAGTTTCGTTTCAGCCGGCGGCGCCGTCGCTCAGTCGCCTTTGTCAGCATCATGCGACCATTGGTGTTCGGCTGCGAGGTAGTCGTCCGACTGCATTTCGATAAGCCGCGACGCCGTGCGTTCAAATTCGAAGGCCCCATCGCCGGTCTTGTAGAGGGCTTCCGGCGGACCGTCCGCGGAGCAGACAAATTTCGTGCGCGTATCATAGATAGCGTCAATGAGGTTGATAAAGCGACGCGCCTCATTGCGCTGTTCCCGCCCCATGACGGGAATATGGTCGACAAAGAGCGCGCCATATCGGTTGACGATGGCGATATAATCGCTCGCCCCTAAGGGTTGCTCCATCAGATCGGCGAATGCAAACCGCGCGGCGCCGCGCCCGGCCCGCGGGATCGTCAGTGTTCGCCCCTTTACCGTTAATTGCTCACGCCGCTCGCGTGCGCCGCTCAGCATGCGCGCCCAGGCGCCGTTCATGGCCTCGTCGGCGGCCGGGCTGAGCGGTTGATAATAGACCGGCGCACCGGAGAGTTTATCAAGGCGATAGTCGCGCGCTGCTACGAGCTCGAAGACTTCTGTTTTCTCTTTCAGCAGCTCAATAAACGGTGTGAAGAGCTGTCGGTTGAGGCCGTCCTTATAAAGCTCGTCCGGGGCCCGGTTGGAGGTCGCAACGACGACAACGCCAAGATCGAACAACGCCTCAAAAAGGCGCCCGAGGATCATTGCATCCGCGATATCGGATACCTGAAACTCGTCAAAGCACAGAAGCGATGCGTCGCTGGCGAGGTCATAGGCAACCGGCGCCATCGGATCGTCCGGCGCCTTGCGGTTGACGCCTTTGTGCCGGCGCTTGGTGTTTTCGTCACTCGTGCGCCAGCGGCCGATCCGCTCATGCACGTCGGCCATGAATTCGTGGAAATGAACGCGGCGCTTTGCGGCGATGTCGGTGTTGTTGGCGAAGAGGTCCATGAGCAGCGTCTTGCCGCGTCCGACACCGCCCCAGAGATAAAGCCCGCGCGGCGGAGGTTGCGCCCGCCCGAACCAGCCGCGGCGTGATCGGCAATAGGCGCGGACATCGTCGTGCAGCGCCTGAAGGCGCTCGATTGCCTGACCCTGCGCCGGGTCGGCGTCGAGCGCGCCTTCGCGGATTAACGCCTCATAGCGTTGTTTTGGACCCCTCATCATGGGTTTCGCTATAGCGCGCGGTCTTGGCCCCGTCACGGGGCGAAAAAAGCCACGCAGCGACCCCGAAAGCGAGGGCGGCGGCGGAAAACTGCGCCACCAGGAAGGCCGGTGCGTCGAGCGGGCGCACGCCGGAGAACGTATCGGTGAGCATTCTTGCGATCGTAACGGCCGGATTGGCGAAGGACGTCGATGAGGTGAACCAGTACCCGGCGGTGATGAATAGGCCAACGGCCGCCGCAACGCTTTCGGGTCGGAAACGAAGGGCGCCAAGGATTGTCAGGACCAAACCGAAGGTCGCCGTTGCTTCGCCGAGGGCTTGTCCTGCGCCGGCTCGCGCTTTTGTCGAGACCTGCAAGATGTCGAGATCGAACATCGCATGGGCGAGGAACACGCCGGCAATGCCGCCGATGATCTGAACGATCACATAGGCGCCCGCCATCGGTAGGGCGATGTCGCGGCGCAGGAGAAAGGCGAGGGTCACGGCCGGGTTAAAGTGGGCGCCGGAGACTGGCCCGAAGATGACGATGAGCACATAAAGTCCGGCCCCGGTGGCGATGGTATTACCAAGCAGCGCGATGGCCATATTACCGCCCGCCAGCGCCTCGCCCATGACGCCGGAGCCGACCACGACGGCCAGCAGCAACATTGTCCCTAGGGTCTCTGCGCCCAGTCTTTGTGCAGTTGAATAGGCCATACCGGCAGTCTTACCTTTGCGTTCTGAGGAAGGCGTCAATGGCGTCGCGGATGTCTGCGAAGACCTGTTCGAAGGCGACGCGTTTTGCATTATCGCTTCCCGTCGCGGCGGCCGGATCGGGGAAACTCCAATGCAACTTGATCGGCGTCTTGTCCTCAGCCGTTGGCCATACCGGGCATGTTTCTCCCGCGGCATTATCGCAAACCGTGACGATGACATCCATTAACGGTGCGTCATCGCCGGCGAATTCGTTCCAGCTTTTTGAGCGTGGCGCAGTCTCGCCGGCGCCGACGGGGATGCCATGGCAGGCAAGCGTTTCGATTGCAAAAGGATTGGGCGCCCCTATCGGCCTCGAACCGGCTGACCAGGCCCGCCAATCAGGCGCGCCTGCATGATTGAGATAGCCCTCGGCCATGATCGAGCGCGCCGAATTGCCGGTGCAGAGGAACAGGATGTTTGGCACGGGACCCTTTTGCCTTGCTGTCGGTCAGCAGCAGGCGGTGGATTTTGGCGCAAGCGCGCGTTCGGGTTCAGCGCCGAAAGTATCGCTGTCAGCAAATGTCTGGAACAGCTCCCAACGCGCGCCTTGAGGATCGTTGACCCAGTATTTGTTGGATTGCGCGTAACAGCAGGTTGTCTCCTCTTCAGCAAACAGGGAAGCGTCGACAGCGCGCAGGCGGCCGGCGACCTCTTCAAGATCGTCCTTGGTCTC
>JAJFFU010000170.1 GCA_021776465.1 Parvularculaceae bacterium | reverse complement strand
AGGCGCGTGTTCCACGACTTCGCCATGGCGCTTTCAAACGGCACGTTCTGGGATTGCAGGAAGGAATGGAAGCCCATGAGGCCGAGGCCGACGGAGCGTTCACGTTCCGCAGAGTATTTTGCCTTCGCCATGGCGTCCGGCGCATTGTCGATGAAGTCCTGCAGCACATTGTCGAGGAAGCGCATGATGTCCTCAACGAATTGCGGCTCGTCTTTCCACTCCCAGTATTTTTCGGCGTTCACCGAGGAGAGGCAGCAGACGGCGGTGCGGTCTACGCCGTGATGGTCTTTGCCGGTGTGCAACATGATCTCCGAACAGAGATTGGACGTTGAAACTTTCAAACCGAGGTCGCGCTGGTGCTTGGCCATCTGGCGGTTCACCGTGTCGGTAAAGAGGAGATATGGCTCGCCGGTCGCGAGGCGAATCTCGAGGATTTTCTGCCACAGCTTGCGGGCGCTCACGGTACGCAGGACTTCGTCGGTCTTCGGCGAACGCAGGCCAAACTCTTCGTCCTTCGCCACCGCTTCCATAAAGGCGTCGGTGATGTTGATGCCGTGATGGAGGTTGAGACTCTTACGGTTGAAGTCGCCGGACGGTTTGCGGATCTCAAGGAACTCTTCGATTTCCGGATGGTGCACGTCGAGATAGCAGGCCGCTGAGCCGCGCCGCAGGCTTCCCTGGCTGATCGCCAGCGTCAGGGAATCCATAACGCGAATGAACGGGATGATGCCGGACGTCGCGCCGGCGTGTTTTACCTTCTCGCCGATCGAGCGAACGCCGCCCCAATATGTGCCGATGCCACCGCCGTTTGAGGCGAGGGCCACGTTTTCGTTCCACGTTCCGACGATGTCGTCGAGGGAGTCGCCAACGCCATTGAGGAAGCACGAGATCGGCAGGCCGCGTTTCGCGCCGCCATTGGAAAGGACCGGCGTCGCGGGCATGAACCAGAGTTTCGAGATATAGTCGTAAAGGCGTTGGGCGTGGTCGGCGTCGTCGCCATAGGTGCGCGCCACCCGGGCGAACATGTCCTGAAAGCTCTCACCGTCGAGGAGGTAGCGGTCCTCCATGGTTTTCTTGCCGAAATCGGTCAGGAGCGCATCGCGGGACCGGTCGATGTTGATGTCGCGGACCACTTTGAGGTCAGGTTTGGCCGGCTCACTGGCGACCTCTGGCGGAGTGATCGCCGGTTCGGCTGCGGCGGCGCGGTTTTCAAACTCTTTCGCGGCTTCTGACAACGACATCTTCACTCCCGTTCTTCCATTTCGCCCTCGAAAAAGGCGCGCAAAAACTCGTGCGCCGGTTGCACCCAGTGCGCGCAGACCGGCGAGGTTCTGCTTCTCTGTTATGAATTGTCAGCGCCCTGCGCCAACACAACATATAGTGATAGACCTCGCCGCAACGGTCAATATGAAGTTGTCCCGTGGGCAAAAGTTTTTGGTTAAGGAGCTATTAACGTAGCGCACCAAGTGCGCTTTATATATTAAGAGGCGGAACGGATTTCAAGCCGAATGCAGGCTTGTTTCGAAACCGGTCTTCGCGATTTTACGGGCGATATTTTTTTTCAAATGCGTCGGTTCGGAACGCTTTTGGCGCCGCCTGAAACCCGGTTTCGACGAACGTCGGGCGCGAATCGCCGGCTCGAATTCGCGAATCTGGCGCTGGGGATGATTCGAATTCGCGTTTTTCGTCCAGTGAACGATTGGCCATCTTATCGGCCGCACTCCCGCCATGCAGCCGCGCCGAAAGATCGGCCGGCGCCAGCCCGCGCGCTGTTGAAAATGCTGATTGCACCGCGGTGAATGCGGCGGTCTCGGCGTGCGCCTCCCGCCTTGCCCGCCTGGAACCGCCGCAAAGCTGAGCGATGAGGCCGGCCGCTCCATATACGCCGGCGCCCGATAGAACGGCGGTAAGGGCGAGCGGATAGTCCGCCAAAGGCAGTCCCGAGACGTCGACGCCAAAGCCGAATGCGGCGGCGAGAGCGACCGTCGCGACCAGCGCGATCACGAACAAAAACGCGCCGCCGCTGGCGGCTGGCCCTTTGCCGTCACGTTTGAGAAAATGTCGAAAGCCTTGCGCGCCTTCAGGCCCGTCATGGGCGAAATTGACATTTTTCAGAAATACGTCCGCCGAGACCGCATCGATGCGCCGCCCGCCATTCCGGTCGAGGGCGTAATCGAGTGAATGGGTCTCAAGCGCGAGGCGTTGTCCGAGGACAACAGCCTCGTCGCGTGTCCGTTTAAGACTGGCCTTGCCGGTCGCGAATGTCAGCAGCGCGCCGAGGATGGCCGCTGCGATCGCCGCGCCGGCGATGATGGCGAAGAGTTTTCCAAGCGCCGCGCCGTCCGCTGTGGCGACCATCATCACATACCATCCGGCAAGCGCCAGCCAGGCCGCGCCGACGAGGAGCCGTAACCCTTGCGCAACTAGCGTCGTTTCCGCCGCGCCGTGCCCGCTGATGCGCGCGCCCAATCCATCGGCAAGGGACCGAACGCCGGCCGGATCAAAGAGCCGCGGCGCCGGCGTTTCGTCGGTTGCAGGCGCTGCTCCGAAAAACTGGTCCGTGGGGTCGGTCGGCGGCCGAAACCGGGCGTCCGTCGCGCCGCCTGCCTTACCGGCAAACCGCGCGCGCAAGGTTTGGTAGTAATCGCCTTCGTTTCGTTTTTTCGCCACGACCGGATCCCCACGGATGTTCCCAGGCGGCGCGCCCCCGCTTTGCCGCCCGGCTGGGGAGGAGCCTAAACCAAAATGGGCCCCGCGTTAATCCTTGGCGAAATGGCCCTAAGTCCGACGAATTAAAGCGTTTTTTCGCGCCATGGCCGGGATGCATTTACCGCCGGCCGCAGGTAGGGTCGAGGATCGCGCCAGACAAGCGCGATTAAGGGGCAACCAATTGGCAGACATTTTCATCTCTTACGCGCGCGCTGATCGCGAAAAGATAGAGGAACTGGCCGTCGCCCTCGAAGCTAAGGGCTACTCCGTCTGGTGGGACCGCCACATAGAGGGCGGCGCCGAATTCTCAAAAGACATTGAGCGTGAGCTCGCTGCCGCCAAGGCGGTTATCGTTGCGTGGACGAAGGATTCTATTCAATCGCGCTGGGTCAAAGACGAAGCCGGCCTCGCAGCGGAGGCCGGACAATTGGTGTCTATCGCGCTCGACGGGTCATTGCCGCCAATCGGGTTCAAGCAATTTCATGCGATTGATTTTTCCGGCGATGAAAAGTCTGCGCGAGATAATCTGATGCGATCCGTTGCGTCGAAGATTGGCGGCGCGCAAAAGGTCACGGAGCCGGTAAGTCTGACGGCGCCGCTGAGCGAAACGAAAAGCGTCTCGTTTTCCGACCCGAAAATCTGGGGCGGCGTGCTTGCGGTTGTCGTCGTGTTTTTGATCACAGGCCTGTTGCTGACGCGGAAGGCGCCGTCAGTCCCGCCGCCAATACCAGCCGCCACTGAAAAACTCGAAAAAGCTGATGTCACTGAAATTGTGAAAACAGCGACGGCGGAAAGCAACATCGTCGCCGTTCTGCCGTTTGCTAATCGCAGCGCTAATGCCGACGATGCATTTTTCGCCGACGGGATGCATGATGACCTGCTGACCAAATTGTCAAAAATTTCTGCGTTGCAGGTGATTTCACGAACGTCCGTTTTGCGCTTTCGCGACACCGAGCAACCAATACCTGAAATTGCGGACGCGTTAGGCGCGGCGGCGGTGATGGAAGGCGCTGTGCAACGCGCGGGAAACCGTGTGCGGATCAATGTACAGCTTATCGACGGCAATACTGATCAGCATCTATGGGCGGAGATTTATGATCGCGAACTGACGGCTGAAAACATATTTGATATTCAGGAAGAAATTACGCGTGCGATCGCCGGGGCGCTTGAAGCTGTGCTTTCGGGGGATGATGAAGCGGAACTTGGCAACCGACCAACAGAAAATGTCGCCGCTTACAACGCATATCTGCGTGCACTGTCCATTGCGCCGCAGGTGTTTACGATCACCGGCGATCAGATTGATCGCGCAATCAGCGCGCTGGACGAAGCGATCGCCCTCGATCCC
>JAJFFU010000169.1 GCA_021776465.1 Parvularculaceae bacterium | reverse complement strand
CATTGTTTGCGTGGCGAGGCTTTGCGCAATGCAGCGGGTTCCATCCACCTGACATCACTCAGCTCGGCCGAGTGCGACTTGATGGTTCCTGGCGTGGGCGCCGAGGCCATCAGCAACGCGAAACCGGATATTGTCGTCAACGCAACCGGTTACACATCCGTTGACGGCGCCGAGGCGGAACAAGATTCCGCCAAGCGACTGAACGCCGATGCCCCTGCAGAATTGAGCGCGGCCGCACACAAATTGGGCGCAAGATTTATTCATCTTTCGACGGATTATGTTTTCGATGGCCTTGCCACCGACGCCTATGTGGAGACCTCGAAAACGACGCCGCTGAATGTTTATGGCGAGACAAAACGCGCCGGTGAAATCGCTGTACTGGCGGCATCGCCCGACGCCATTATCGTCCGCACCTCCTGGGTTTTTTCCCAATACAACGCAAACTTTGTGAGGACGATGCTTCGTGCTGGCGCATCGCAACAGCAACTCAAAATTGTCGACGACCAGATCGGCGGTCCCACCCCCGCCGGCGGGATTGCCCGCGCCGTCCTCGCCATTGCATCGAAAATTCACCGCGGCGCCGCCGGGGCCGGCATCTACCATTATCAAGGGTCGCCGGCTGTAAGTTGGGCCGATTTCGCAGCGACAATTTTCGAAACCGCCGGATTGGCCGTCGAAATTCAGAAAATACCAACCAGCGACTATCCGACCGCCGCCCGCCGCCCTTTGCGCACCGTCCTCGATTGCGCGCGAATCGAGCGCGATTTTGGCATTTCGAGGCCTGATTGGCGCAGCTTTTTACCGCCAGTCATTATCGCGCTTCGCGATCCGCCACAGCAGCCCTGAAAGTTTGCGGAAATCCCTTAAATAGCGTCGTATGCTGCCGGCCTTTATTTTCAACGCCGAGGCCTCTAGAAGCGCGGCCTATTGAACAAGTTTCGGAGAGAAGAATGAAGATCCTGGTTATTGGCGGCGACGGGTTTTGCGGTTGGCCCACGGCGCTGCATCTTTCCAACCTTGGTCATGACGTAATCATCGTCGATGATTTATCGCGCCGGAAAATTGACGTCGAACTCGAAGTCGAATCACTGACGCCAATCAAGCCAATTTCCGTCCGCCTGGCCGCCTGGAAAGAGGTCTCCGACAAATCCATTCGCTTTGAGAATATCAACGTCGCGAAAAATTATGCGCGCCTTCTTCACCTGCTCGAAGAAGAAAAACCGGAAGCGATCGTACACTTCGCGGAACAACGCGCGGCGCCCTATTCGATGAAATCGTCTTACCACAAACGATATACCGTCGATAACAATCTTAACGCGACGAACAATATTCTCGCCGCCATCGTCGAGGCCGGCATTGATTCCCACCTTGTACATTTGGGCACCATGGGCGTTTACGGATACGGCACCGCGGGCATGAAGATTCCCGAAGGCTATCTGCCGGTGACGATTGAGACAGATGACGGGCGCCAGGTGCGTCAGGAAATTCTGTATCCGGCAAATCCGGGCTCGATCTATCACATGACGAAAACTCAGGATCAGTTGTTTTTCGCGTTCTATAACAAGAACGACGGACTAAAGGTCACCGATCTGCATCAGGGCATTGTCTGGGGAACGCAAACCAACGAGACGCGCAAAGATGAACGGCTCATCAACCGGTTCGATTATGACGGCGATTATGGCACCGTGCTGAACCGCTTCCTGATGCAATCAGCCGTTGGCCATCCCCTGACCGTTCACGGCACTGGCGGGCAAACGCGCGCCTTTATTCACATTCAGGACACTGTGCGCTGCATTCAGCTTGCAATCGAGAACCCGCCGCAACACGGCGAGCGCGTGCAAATTCTCAACCAGATGACGGAAACCCACCGGGTGCGCGACCTCGCCAAGATGATCGCAGACAAGACCGGCGCCGAAATCACCAATGTCGACAATCCGCGCAACGAAGCGGCCGAGAACGAGTTGGACGTTGAAAACCAGCGTTTGCTTGGCCTCGGGTTGGAGCCCATTACGCTGGAAGAGGGCTTGTTCGATGAAGTCACGCAAGTCGCTCGGAAATTCGCCCATCGCTGTGACACATCGAAAATTCCATGCGTTTCATACTGGACGCGGGAACAACGCGAACCCAGCGCCTGAACGATCAGTCGACCGGCGAATTGCGTTGGCGATCGACCGTTAATTGGAAAACATCGGCGCGAGCGTAATGGCCGGCGACATCGAAATCCATTTTGCCGCGGATAATTTCACCGGGATCAAGGTCTGCAAACAACATGGCGTCTTCGCCAAAAGCAGGCCCGGCGAGCACCTCGCCCAGCGGCGACACGATCATCGAGCCGCCATTGATCAACACCGTATCCGGCGCCTCCCCCTGAATGGGATGATAGTCGGCCGGCGCATCATCGCGGCGCAGAAACTGATTTGCAGACAACACAAAACACCGCCCCTCCATTGCGATGGTGCGCATCAACGCTGACCAGTTTTCGCGATCATCAACGGTCGGCGCACACCAGATCTCCACGCCTTCTGCGTATTGGCTCATACGGGCCATGGGCATGAAATTTTCCCAACAGATCATGGCGCTGGCGCGCCCGAACGGAAAATTGACAAGGTCAAGCGTTGATCCGTCTCCCTGCCCCCAAATAATGCGCTCAGCCGCGGTCGGCATCAGTTTACGCCGCTTTCCAAGCAATTGTCCGTCAGCGGAGAAAGACAGCACAGAACAATAAAGCGTGCCGCCAGCGCGTTCGATAACGCCGATGACCATGTTCAACTTGTTCTCCGCTGCAATCTTCGCGATGCGCTCTGTCGCCAGCCCCGGCACATCGATGGCGCTTTCATAATACCGGCGAAACCAGTCGCGCCCTTCCGCCGTGCGCGAGCCCACCGGCGCGCCGAAATCATGTCCCTTGGGATATCCGCCGACAAACGCTTCGGGAAATACGGCGAGGTCCGCGCCGCCGCGCGCCGCCTCTGACGCTAGCGTTTCCAGCTTGTCGAGCGTTTCCGGCGTATCGAAGAGTTTCGAGCCCGCCTGCACAACACATGCGCGGATCGGTTTCATTTCGCTGTCTGCATTCGCGGCGCATAGTCTCGAAAATAGGCAAGCGTTTCGTCATACGGTTTTGAATCCGCCGTCCGCCAGTCATGTACGCTATCACGGTTTAACAACGCACCATCGGCAGATAAAATCAACACAGTCGGCGTTCCGAATATTTCCGGCACGCCGAACCGAAGCGGCACATGCAGGTTTCTGTCGCGGTG
>JAJFFU010000168.1 GCA_021776465.1 Parvularculaceae bacterium | reverse complement strand
ACGTTGCGCCATCGTCGCCGGCGCAACGAGGAAAGCGGACGCAATAGTTGCGGCGTCCAAACCCAAAACCGTTTGCAGCATCAGTGGGGTGCGAACTGACTTGTCGATCGCGGGGTGTGCGCAGACAAAAAGCAATTTCAGACGCTCGTCGGGAAACGCACTTTTCTCGCGTAACGCTGCTTCGGCCTCTTCCGCGGCTAGCATCATTGCGGGAGCATTTTCATCGCGCGTGCGGGCCCGGCGCGACTGATCGATCAGTTTGCGCCTTGCTGTCGTTAGAAGCCACGCCTCTGGCGAATCCGGTGCGCCAGTCTTCGGCCAATGTTCGAGGGCCGCCCGAAATGCATCGGCGAGCGCGTCTTCCGCCGCCGCCACATCACGGGTTCGTGCGGTCAACCAGGCAAGGAGGCGGCCATAAGATTCGCGCGCGGTAAATTCAGCGATCAACCGCGCGTCAGTCATTGGCTACGCCTCTAAATTCCAGACCGGCCGGACCTCAACATGGCCTGTCGTTGCGCAAGGGCAACGCGCCGCCCAGTCCAGCGCTTCGTCAAGGTTTTTGGCCTCGACCATGTAAAACCCGCCAAGCTGTTCCTTACCGTCAGCGAACGGACCATCCTGAACAGAATCTGCACGAATTCGTTTACCGTTTTTCGAGTGATCGAGCGGCTCTCCAGCAATATGGGCGCCGGCATTTTTAAGCGCCTCCGAATACGCCATATACGCTCCGATCGTTTGTTGTTTTTGCTCAGGTGGAAGAGCCTCCCAGCCATTCTCATCATCGTAGAGGAGGAAAAGGTATTTCATTTCGAATGTTCCTCCAGGTTGGGAATAACGCGAACATCGACGAAGCCGCGCTGCGCGGCGGGGCATTGGGCCGCCCATTTAGCGCCGTCTTTGAGGTCTGGCGCCTCGATGATCGCAAAACCCCCAAGCTGTTCCTTTGCGTCAGGGTAGGGGCCGTCTTCAACGCGCCGGACGCCATCGCGAACTGAAACAACGGTCGCGGTCGATGGCGACTGCAACGCTGCGCCGGTTTCATAAATGCCGGCTTCGGTCATTGCCTCGCCGAAAGCGTACCAGGCGCCCATATAGCCTTCGAATTCTGCTTTATTGTCGCGAAGCGCGAAATCCTCCGGCGCCTCATTCGCCAGTATCAGCATTTTCATGAATTGCTCCTGTTGTTGCCGCAGATCGGCGGCGTCATCAAAGAGACGCGCGGTTAGCCCGCGGATCGACGCGGCTCGTTTATAACCCGCTATTTACCGAAAATGCGCAGCAAGTTGTTGCGGATATTGTTGAGCCGTAACCGCAATGCGCTATCCGACGCCTCTGCGATCGTCGTTTCAAGGTCAAACAGCACAGCACGGGCCTCGGCGGATTGAACACGGCTCTTTATCCAACCCACGGCGGCAAAGCGTTCGCCCCGATCGACCGACGCGACGCGATGGACGGATGTCGACGGGTATAGAACGACAGACCCAGCAGGCAATTTGATCTCATCGGTATGGCCGGCCGTATCTATACACAAAGCGCCGCCGCCATAGTCATCAGGGTCATTGAGGAAGAGCGTGAATGATAAGTCCGCGCGAACGCCTTCGATATAGGCCGCATCGACGTGGTCGCCATATGCCATGCCGGTTGTATACCGGTTGACTATGAGCCGCGCGAACTTGGCCGGCTGTGCAGCGGCGCTGAACACCGCGTTGTCGCGTAGCGCGGTCTCGATCTTTGCGAGAACGCCGCGAACTGCCGGATTACTAGCGTCGGCCTGCATGTTGGACTTGGCTTTTCTCGCAGCGCCGGCGGCTGTCGCCTTACCGTCACGCCACAACGAATGCGCATCCAGTGCGCTACGAATAGCGGCGCAATCTGCGGGCTGTAGGATATCTGAGATTTGCAAAAGCATTTTGAGGCCATTTTCCAGTTGCAAGTAATTCTTAATACCATATCATGGCTCATCGATTCAAAACGAGAAAGACCATGCGCAAATTAAAACTGATTACGGGCCTTTCCAGTGTGGCGCTAGCGGTGGCCGGTTGCGGCGCTGAGGGCGAAGGAGGAAGCGCCGAAGGCGAAGGCGCGATCATCGCATCCGCTGACAGCGAAGGCGAGGGTGTCGCGGCAGGCGAAGGTGAAAGTGAGAGCGAAGGTGAAGGCGCTGCTGCTGCCGGTGATCCGTCAGGGGACAACGTTGATTACCTTTTTCGTCTCGGGATGATCCGCGGCCATCTTGCCGCTTTCATTGAACTCCACCGCGCTGGCGCTAATGAGATGGCGCGAATGCACGCCAAGCATCCGGGTAATGAACTTTACGATGCGTTGATCCCGGCCTTTGCGGCGCGCGGCAAACCGGGATTTGCCGATGCCCTGGACAATCTGATTCAAGCGGAAGCCAGCAATGGTGATGTCGAGGCGGCTTATACGGCGGCGATTTCAGAAATTCGCGCCAACGCACCAGTGAGCAATGACCGCACAACGCTGCTTGCCGTTGCTCGGCTTGTCGCCACCGCTGGAGAGGAGTTCGATATCGGCGTCCGTGCCAATGGCGTTATCATTGAACCTCACGAGTATCAGGACGCGTTCGGGTTTTTATCCGCGGCCCGCGAAATGGTGGCGGAAATAAAAAGCAACGATATTGATGTAATTGAAGCCGTCGCAGTAGCGCACGAACAGATAGGTTTCGCAATGGCGTCGTTTAATGGGCTGGTTGTCTCCGAAACCGAGGGAACATCGGCAACGCTATATGGCGCAGCAGCCCGGATCGAAATTGCAGCGCTAGGGCTTTAATTATCGCGCCATGGCGCGCGTTTTTCCTTGCGTTGCTCGCGCTGAATATCTTTCGGGTTCCAGGGGCCAAAGCTGAACGACCGCGCACCTTCCTGCGGCGCATAACCGGTCATCGTCACGCGGTGCGGGTTTGCGGCTTCAGCTGCGCCTTTCATCCTTGCTTCGTCGGCCACATATTTGACGCCGGATTGACGCCGGACCGTATCAGGGAAGAGCGCCATCAGGTTCAAAATTTCCGGCGGCATGTCTTCGTTGACATTAAGGCCAATTTCGCGCGCTTCGCCGAAGTGAATGGGATAATCGTGCGTCCAACGGCCCGAGGATAATAGCTCGGAAATCGAAATCGCCGCATTTTCCGACACGGTGCCGGTCAGCAATTCGCGTGCTGCTTTTTGCAATTGTGTGATCGCCATGGCGCCAACATCAGCGAGGACAAGCGTATAATCTTCCGTATTCTGAATGGGTTTTTCCTGAGCGACGCGCAAAACTGACGCTGCGGGCAGGCCGCCAATCTGTGGATCAATCGGTCCGAGAACGGCGTGTTGGGACAAGACAATTTCGTCGGCGGCAAGAGCCAACAAAGTTCCGCCCGACATTGCGTAATGGGGTACAAAAACAGTTGTCTTTGCCGGATGCGCTTTAATGGCGCGCGCAATCTGCAGCGCAGGCAATACGAGCCCGCCGGGCGTATGTAAAATGAACTCCAGCGGTTTGTTTGGCGGCGTGCGGCGGATCGCGTTGAGGACGTCTTCTGCGTCATTGAGGTCGATATAGCGCAGCATCGGAATCCCGAGGAGGCCCATGGGCTCTTGCCGATGGACGATTGCGATTATCCGGCTTTTGCGCCTCTTTTGCAGACGCGAAAACACGCTGACGAGTTGCGCGTGGCGTTGGCTTGCAGACCATTGGCGCCCAAAAATAAACAACAATAACAAGAGAATGGGCAGAAAGCCCCACAACCCGTCCATGAACCCCTCAATTCCCCAATACACGACGACACCAGAGCTTACGGGCTTTCTTTGAAGCTGGGAAGGGTGCGCCTGGCAGCGTTGAAAACGGTTTGGCGTTATCCGAAAGGAGGCGGAAAAGCGATCTCGCCGTCAGCAGCGTTGAAAGCAAAATTACGACGCCGGATAAAATCGAGGCCAAGAACGCCAAGTGGTTTGTCGCGATAGCCGATCTGATCAAAAAACGGCGCATCGGCGATCAGAAGAGAATTATCTGGCATGTGAACGCCGCCGATCCGGAAAATGTCGGCATTTAATTTGAATGTCTCAACTTTTCCGCCGTGAACATCGACGAACTCACTCACTTGCCGTCGCCGCGAACGCGGCGGCACGGTTCGTAAATAATCGGCAGTCGGAAAATTGCACGCGCTGATCGTCGATCCGGTGTCTATCAGAAACGGAACTCGGCGTCCTAAACCAAACTGGATTTCCGTCAGCATTAGGTCCCGCTCGGCGCGACCAAAATTATCGCGTGATATTGGTGCGCGAATCCAGTCGCTACCTAGCGGCGGGGCGCCGTTGTATAACTCGATTTGTTGCGTATCCTGTCGGATAACAAACGCAAATTGTGTCAGGAAATCGAGCCCGAGAATGCCCTGTGGCGTGCGGGTTGCGTCTGGCCAATCGCGCAACAAAGGTGTCCGATTCGCTGGCAGGGAAAGGTCTCCGATATTAATCGTTCCGGCGTCATAGATCGGCGCTAGCCTGATACCGGACAACCCAAATACCGACGCTGGTGGACCGTCGAGCGCCGACACCTCAATTTGGCGCGCAAGATTTTCAAAAATCACGCTGCGCGTGGCCGCTGTGTCAACAATAAAATCGAATGGGCCACGCCCGTTAACGCCGAGTTGGACGATCAGCCGTCTTCCATAATCGTATCGAAAAGGAAGACGCATAATGGGTTCCGCTGGCGTGCTGACGCGTATCGGCGCAACCGCACAACCGCTGACCAATGCCAGGAGGCCGGCGCCTAGAAAATCCCGGCGTCTCCAAGGAGTGTCGTGGGGCGTGATCTTCGAATTGCTCATAACACGACGTTAATGTGGCTGTGCAATTTCACCTAACGCAAAATTACTGATTTGCCGGGAATGCCATCGATCAATTTGATGTCACCCGCCGTCGCGGCGTGCGAGAAAAGCGAGGCGCTCAAAAAGATGCACATCTTGCTCATTTTTCAATAGCGCGCCGTGTAATGGCGGGATCGCTTTGCGCGGATCACGTTCGCGCAACACGTCCTCCGGTACGTCCTCACAAAGCAGTAGTTTCAGCCAATCCAGAAACTCAGATGTCGATGGCTTTTTCTTGAGGCCCGGCGCATCGCGCACTTCATAGAATATCTTGAGTGCATCCGACACGAGCCGTTTTTTGATGCCCGGGAAATGAACGTCGACAATTTCTGTCATTGTCTCTGGATCAGGGAACTTGATGTAATGAAAAAAGCAGCGGCGCAGAAAAGCGTCCGGTAGTTCTTTTTCGTTATTCGAAGAAATGATGACGATCGGGCGTTTTTCCGCCTTCACGGTCTCGCCGGTCTCGTAGACGAAGAACTCCATGCGATCGAGTTCCTGCAATAAATCATTTGGAAACTCGATGTCTGCCTTATCGATTTCATCGATTAGCAATACCGGCCGCTCATCAGCGGTAAACGCTTCCCAAAGCTTGCCGCGCTTGATGTAGTTTTTGACGTCGCGCGCTTTTTCTTCGCCAAGTTGCCCATCGCGCAGGCGCGCGACGGCGTCATATTCATATAGGCCCTGATGGGCTTTCGTCGTTGATTTGACGTGCCACTCGATGAGCGGCGCGCCAATGGCTTTTGCAACTTCGATCGCGAGTACGGTTTTGCCGGTTCCGGGTTCGCCTTTGACCAACAGCGGTCGCTCAAGGGTCACGGCGGCGTTGACGGCGACTTTGAGGTCTTCCGTGGCGATATAATCTTTTGTGCCGACAAACTTGGCCAAGACCCACTCCATTGCTGCATTGCGGCGGAGCCTAGCGGCCACCGTTTCGCTGGGCAATACTCTGATGCAGCGATGGTTTCGCCGGTTCTGTATTGAAATTCTAGAGAAAAGCACTGAGGTCATCAGACCTAACGGGAGTAGAAAAATGGCTGAAATTTACGATTTCGACGCGAGCGCGCTCGATGGCAAG
>JAJFFU010000167.1 GCA_021776465.1 Parvularculaceae bacterium | reverse complement strand
TGATCCGCTTTCTGATTCGCTCGTGGAATTGCATGCCTATATCGGCGCCGGACAAGCGGGCGCGGCGCATAACAAGCTTGCGGAAATCATGGCGTTGACCGGCGAACGCCCGCCGCGCCCATCGGATTCGCCGAAATATCGTGAGACTTTCGCGATTTCCCAGTCGATGGAAAGCTGGCGGACCGAGCAGCAGGCGACCGCTCGCAAGGCCGGCTAGGCGCCTCACGATTCAATTTAGTTGGGCCAAGCCAAGCCAAGCCAAGCCAAGCCAAGCCAAGCTCAGTAAGGCTTGATGATAACCAGCTATTTGGATACTCAGGTACCATGGTATCAAATACCTCAAACATTCGCCGAAAGTCAGTGGACCGCGTGCAGACAGGGGTGCGCATCGAAAAACGCATCCTGAAAGTGCTGAAAGCGGTCGCGGCGGAAAAGGAAATGAGCCTTGGCGATCTGCTTGAGGGCGTCTGCCTGCATGCGTTCGAGGGCAAGCCGGCGTTCGGACCGGACAGCCTCAAGCAAATCGCGAAGCTAAAAAACTTATTCGGTCTCGATCTGACGGCGGCCGACAGTCACAAGCTCGAAGAGAAATAGTAATCCCGATACGGATCGAAGCCCCTAATCGCCAATTAAAACGGTGACGCTTAAAGTGTCGCCTATCCCGATGATGGATCTTGGGCGCGGCCATGAATTAGCGTGTGACTGCTACCGGTCAACCGCCCTCAAGCGCATCCATTACCGAAAAAATATCCTTGTCGCCGCGCCCGCACATATTGAGGAGAAGGATCTGATTGCGATCCATGTCCTTTGCTTTGTCGACGGCGCGGGCGAGAGCATGCGACGGCTCCAGCGCCGGGATAATGCCTTCCAACCTTGAACAGAGCTGAAACGCCTCAAGCGCCTCTTCGTCGGTGGCGTTGAGATATTGAGCCCGGCCGGATTCGTGCAGCCAGGAATGCTCCGGGCCGATGCCGGGATAGTCGAGCCCTGCTGAAATCGAATGGCCCTCAAGGATCTGTCCGTCGTCGTCCTGCAACAGGTAGGTGCGGTTGCCATGCAGAACGCCGGGTCGTCCGCCAGTGAGTGACGCGCAATGTTCGTCCGTATCAATACCATGCCCGGCCGCTTCGACGCCGATAATTTCAACGTCCTTGTCATCGAGAAATGGGTGAAAGAGCCCAATGGCATTCGATCCGCCGCCGATGCAGGCCATGATGCAGTCGGGCAGGCGGCCCTCCGCTTCCATCATCTGTTCTTTTGCCTCGCGCCCAATGATCGACTGAAAATCGCGCACAAGTTCGGGGTAAGGGTGCGGGCCCGCCGCCGTGCCAATAATGTAAAACGTGTCGTCGACATTGGTGACCCAGTCGCGCAACGCTTCGTTCATGGCGTCTTTCAGTGTCGCGCGGCCCGACGTCACGGGGATGACCTCTGCACCCAGTAACTTCATGCGGAAGACATTGGGCTTTTGCCGCTCCACGTCGGTTGCGCCCATATAGACGATGCACGGCAATCCGAAGCGCGCGCAGACGGTCGCGGTCGCAACGCCATGCTGGCCGGCGCCGGTTTCGGCGATGATCCGTTTTTTGCCCATGCGTCTGGCGAGCAGGATCTGGCCCATGCAATTGTTGATCTTGTGGGCGCCAGTGTGGTTGAGCTCATCGCGCTTGAAATAAATTTTCGCGCCCTTGTCTGCCGGCGCGTCGGCGCGACAGTGCTCGGTCAGGCGTTCGGCAAAATACAGCGGCGACGGCCGACCCACATAGTGTTTCAGGAAATAGTCGAGTTCGCGCTGAAATTCAGGATCGCCCTGCGCCGCGCGATATTCCTTCTCAAGCGCCAGCACCAACGGCATCAGCGTTTCAGCGACGAAGCGCCCGCCAAATTTGCCAAAGCGGCCTTCGGCGTCAGGGCCGGTACGATAAGAATTGAGTTCGGTCACGGTTGAGAAGCTCTATGGTCGCCGCGGTGTCATAGCGTGTCGCGCGTTTTAGTCTACCGCGCTATCGCAGCCGATCACGGCGCCATCCGGCCATATCCGGGCGACGCTCGTCCAGCTATCGGGCGAAACAACTGAAATAATACCCTCCGGCAATTCATCTTCGCCGTCGCAAACTTCCGCGCCATAAAGCGGCGCCACGTTTGAGTGACTGACTAGAATGATCGTCTTGCCCGGATTGGCGGCCAGTTCCGTTTCCACATAAGTCTTGAAGGCGGAAATTATTTCCGGGTCTGTTGTTTTTTGCGCCTGATGCGCGACCACCTCGGCGCCGCCTGCCACGAGCCGAGCGGTATCCCATGAACGGCACATATCACTGGTATAAGCTTTCAGGACCGGCGCGTCTTCTTGCGCGAGCTTTTCGCCGAGACGCCGCGCCTCCGCCAACCCATCCGCACTCAATCCGCGCCCTTCGCCGAGAACGCAGCCGTCGGTCATACCGACAGTTGCGGTCTGGTGATGGGGCGACTTACCGTGCCGCATGATGAATAGCTGGCCGCCTTCACGTACACGGTTCCAGAATAGTTGCCGCGCTTCGTCTGTGCTTTGGGTTTTGACTGTTTCATATTTTTGCTGACCGCCTGACTGCGCTTCGGACGAAACGGACGCACTCGCAGAGGCGCAGCCGGATAAAAATGCTGCAAAAAATGTTGCGCACAAAAAGTGCAGCATAAATGATCTGGTCATGTGGTTTTCGCCTTTGAAATAAACGCTTTTACGAGGTCTGCACTTTTCTTTCCCGGTGCGGTTTCAACGCCGGAAGACACATCGACGCCAAGAAACGCCTCGGCCCCTTGTTGCGATGCGACGGCGGCCGCCACATTCTCCGGGGTGAGCCCGCCGGCGACGAGGTAGGGCGTCTCGCTGGAGTATGACTGTAGCGCGGCCCAGTCGAACTCAACGCCGTGACCGCCGGGGCGTGCAGCGCCGGGCGGCGGCTTCGCGTCAAACAAAATCATGTCGGCGGCGTCCTGGAACCCATTGGCCGCCGCAACATCGTCGGCCGACGACACCGGTATGGCCTTGATGATTTCCACGGCGAATTCCGTCCCCATCTCGGCGCAACGCTCTGCGTCTTCATGGCCGTGAAACTGGAAATGGCTGAGAATGGGCGCCACCTCCGACATTTCCTTTTCGCCCGCATCAACAAAAAGTCCGACCAGTTTCGGCAACGCGAAACCCTCTTCAAAGCTCGCTTGTTTGAGTTCGACAATAATGTCGTCCGCCGCTTCGGCGGAAAGAAATCGCGGGCTTTTTCGAAAAAACACAAAGCCCAGATAATCTGCGCCGGCGCGCGTAGCGGTAAGCGCTGTATCGAGGTCGCGGACCCCGCATATTTTGACACCGACATTGCGTGTTTCTGTGGTCATACCGGCATGATGTCAGGCATCTTCGCTTTCCAGAAGCGGCGGCTCCACCGCGGGAACGCTTGTCCGGTTGGTTTCGCGATCGCTATCGGCTTCGCGCAGGCGGGTTTCGAGGCGCGTCATCTCCTGGCGCAACTGCTTGACCATTTTGCGGTCGGCGCGCGCCTCGACGCGTTTTGGGCGCGCTGACACCCACGCGCCGAAAGCGCCAGCGCCAAGGCCGACAAAAAGCATTGTCATCAGCCAGGCCCAAAGCGGCAGGGCCGGCGTCGTCAGGGCTGGAGCTTCGGCGTTGAAAGGATCAAGGCTGACGGCGACGAGCGCCCGGTTCGCGACAAGGAACAGGACCGTGACGATGAGCACGGGGATCCAGATAACGCGAAACAGCCATTTCTTCATGACTGCAATTATCTCACAAAAGGGGAGGCATGTTCAATCGCCGAACCGTATCCATGATTAAGTGTCGCCTGGTCCGGTCATTGCTTGTGTCGCCGCAGCGGAGAAGCGTCCGTCATGGTTCATCCGGTCGCGTAATTCTTTGCCGGCCTTGAAGAAGGGCGTCCACTTTTCTTCAATGCTGACGGCTTCGCCGGATCGGGGATTGCGCCCGACACGGGCCGGGCGATGTTTGACGGAAAAGGCGCCGAAGCCGCGCAATTCCACGCGGTCGCCGCGGGCGAGCGAATCTGTGATCTCATCGAAGACGATGGAAACGATGCGTTCCACATCGCGATGAAAGAGGTTCGGGTTCTCGTCAGCGAGCTTTTGAACCAGTTCGGATTTGATCATGACCGCTCCTCGCGCCCCATTTCGCGTCGATCAACGATACTCAATACATCAATCGCTGAAAAAAGCTTGATATTTGAAGCGGTTACATTGGCAAAGGAGCCGTGCGGCGTCAAGGCGCTTCTCGCCAATAGCGTGCGCCGGTATGAGGGGCGCATGTCGCGGCGCATTGAAGATGAAACGAGTTTTGGATTTCGAACCGTAAAGGCGGGCGAAAAAGCCGGTCTGGTGCGCGGCGTGTTTGATAGCGTCGCGTCGAATTATGATGTCATGAACGACCTGATGTCCGGCGGCGTGCACCGGATATGGAAGTCCGTTTTGCTCGATCGCCTTGCGCCGCAGCCCGGTCAGACGCTGATCGACGTCGCCGGCGGTACAGGCGATGTGGCGCGCGGGTTCCTGAAGCGGGCCAATGGGCGGGACCGCGCCGATATCGCGCCGCTGGCGCGGGCGCTGATTTGCGACATCAATTTTGAAATGCTGCATGCTGGCCGCGAGAGCGATGACGCTGTCGGCGCCGGTCAGGTTGCGCGGCTCTGCGGTGATGCTGAAAAACTGCCCATCGCCGATAAAACAGGCGACGCCTACACGATCGCCTTCGGTATTCGCAACGTCACGGATATGGACGCGGCGCTGGCTGAGGCGAATCGCGTCTTGCGGCCGGGTGGGCGCTTTGCCTGTCTTGAGTTTTCTCATCCGATTACGGAAGGATTGCAGAAACTCTATGACGCCTATTCGTTTAATGTCATTCCGTGGTTAGGCGAACAGGTGGCCGGCGACCGCGCCTCCTATCAATATCTCGTTGAGTCGATCCGCCGTTTCCC
>JAJFFU010000166.1 GCA_021776465.1 Parvularculaceae bacterium | reverse complement strand
CCGCGAATTTCCGGCAGGCGCTGTTCAGCGAGGATGCGCGCATTTACTTCGTGCGCGGACGGCGTCTGATAGGCGGTGAAGTCGTGATAGGCCGCCAGCGAATACCAGACCAGCGCCTGAACATTGTCGACCGGAATTTGTTCCAGCGGCGAGGCGGCGTCTTTCGCGCTCTCAAGCGGCTTTCCCGAATACACATCGCCAAGAATTTTCTTTGAGCGAACGTCGCCGGCAACGGCAAAGCGCCGCCATATGTCGAGCGCCTGTTGATACTGACCGTTCGTATAAGCCTGAACGCCGGCCTCATAGGTGGCGTGAGCAGGACCGGTTGCGGCCAGCACCAAGGCGGACGCAGCCGCCAGCCCGCCGAGCGCACGGCGTGCTTTGCTTGCAAATGTCATAGGATCTCTCGTCATTCCCAGCTTCCCCTCAACCAGTCACCCCAATACAGCGACCTCAGTCGTCCATCGCCCGCCTCAATCCGAGGCGCGAACAGGCCTGAACGTCGTAAGACTACATTAACCTTAAGGGTCCGGGAAGGCAAAAGCAGGGCAGGCAAAAGGGCGGCGGGTTTACGCTTTACCGCCGCGCGTGACCTGAAAGACGCAAATATCGCCTTTGTCGGGCTGCCGCTCACACCCGTGGCCGCCTTCGCGGCAGGCCAGCGGAATGTCGATGACGGCGACCGGATCATCAGCAAAAACAGCGAGTTGAGCCCCTTCAGGCAGGGTTCTCAGCGCCGCCTCAAGGCGAATTACAGGGATCGGGCAGCAGTAGCCCGTGAGATCGAGGATTTTCGCGTCATTGCTCATATGGCCCGTGGATATGCCGCGGTCGGGAGCCAAATAACAGGCGACAAAAAACCCCCGCCCGGTTTGCCCGGACGGGGGTCTGATTGCGCTAAGCCGTCTTGTTACAGCTTCAGTTGCAGTTCCAGGCCGACAATTCTGCCTTTTGTCAGCGGCGAGAAGGTGCCGCCGCCAAGAGACGCCGGCAGTTGCGTGTCGCCGCCGTGATTAACTTCGTGGAGCAGGTTCTTGCCATAAAGCGATATGTTCGCCTGACCATCCATCAGCGACAGGGTGATGCTGGCGTCGACGATCTCCAGCTCATTGAGCGTTCCGAGATTGTTGTCCGTGTAGAATGAACGATCGCGGTGAGAGTAGCTGAACCTTGTATTGATGAGTGTCGATTCAGTCACCGGCAAAGTGTGTACGATGCCGAGGCCATACGTCCACGGAACGAGGCGCGGGATCTCCAACGCAAAGTCTGCGGCATCAATCACACCGCTCGTGCCGCTAAGGTCGGCAAAGATATTGTCGTATCGTCCGTCAGAATGTCCGACATACCCGGTCAGCAGGAAATTGTCGGTGACCGAGAACTGGCCTTCAACTTCAAACCCACGGATCGTTGCGTCGGCGGTGTTGTCGATAATCTGGACAACACCGGTAACCGGATCAGGCAGGTTAATCTCACGCTGCATGCCGTTGATATCGTTCCAGTAGACCGCCGCGTTAATGACGGCGCGTCCATCGCCGGGCTGTGCTTTGAAACCGATTTCGAACGCGTTGACCGTTTCTTCATCCCACGGGCCCGGATTGAAAACCGTCGTTGACGTGTTCCGGAAATTGTAACCGCCCGAGCGAACGCCCTGTGTCCAATGCGCGTAAACATTGACCGCATCAGATTGGGCCCATGTCAGGCCGATCTTCGGCGTGAAGTTTGACCAGCTTTCACTGTCTGCGAAATCAACCGGGCAAGTGCCGTCGACAACACCGCATCCCGGTACGCCGAATACGGTTGTCGAGATGTTTCCGTTGGCGCGGATATTCGCGATCTCAACGTCTTTTTCTTCATGCGTCCATCGCCCGCCCGCGGTCAAAACGAGTTGATCGGAAAGGTCGTAATCGACCTGGCCGAATATCCCGATAACGTCGTGATTCATGCGGCCGCCGCCAGAGAAATTCTGAAAGCCGCCAAGAATAAACCGGCGTTCCGTATACGCAATATCCTGCGTGAAATAGTAGAAGCCGGCGGTAATGTCCGCGGCGCCGAAACGCCCGTTGTAGCGGATTTCATTGGAGAGCTGATCCTGTTCCGTTTCAGAGTTTGAATGGAAAAGGAAAAGCGGCGTGCCGTCGATGTCGCCCCCTGTGGTGGAGCCGGTGTCGCGCCAGCCGAACACGTTGACGATCTGGCCATCGCCAAACCCAACATCGAATGTCAGTTCTGCGGTCAGTTGGTCCGCTTTAGACATGTAGAATCCATCATTATCGATGGAAAATTCGAAGTCGTTGCGATCGGCGGTGAAGAAAAAGTTTGTGCCGCCAGATCCCGCCGTATGGTTTTGCGCGGCCGGTCCGTCGCCTTCACTGTCGAAATGTTCGTAGCTGATGAACAGCTCGGCGCTGTCGCCTAACCGCAATGTTGCCGATGGCCTGATGATCCAGGTTTCTGCGCGACCGAAATCCGTGAAGTCATCTGTACCCGGACCCTGAACGAGCCCGCCAACAGCCCCGCCTGCGGCGGCGCTGCCTAAAGCGGCTGTGTAAAATGGCACAGCAAGCGCATTCGGGACTGGCCCGCCAAGATAACGCCTGTGGTAGCCGTTATCTTTATTATAATAGGCGGAAATCCGCAGCGCGAGAACGTCTTCGATGACCGGACCGCTGACGGCCGCCATCGCATAGTAATTATTACCCGTTGATCTGAGACCGCTCTCTACGGAGCCTTTGAAGTCAGCTTCAAAGCCGGAGAAACTTGGGCGCTTGTAATTTAACAGGACGGCGCCGCCCGTAACGTTGCGGCCGAACAATATGCCCTGCGGGCCGCGAAGAACTTCTATCGACTCTAGATCGAAGATATCCAGCACGACGCCAGCATTCTGGCCCAGATAGACGCCGTCTTTAAAGACGCCGACCGTCGGGTCGATGGCGGGAATGGACGAATTGATGCCGATGCCGCGGATTGAAAAGTTGGCGACGCCGCGCGCTGTGCCAATGTCATCGAACGATACGTTCGGTACGGACGTGGAAAGGCTCTGCAGATCGCGAACCTTCAGCGCGTCAAGCTGGTCAGCGCCATAAGCGGTAACGGCGAGCGGAACGTCCTGAACGTTTTCCGCATCTTTCTTTTTCGTGCCAGTGACTAGAATTGTGTCGCGCAACGCTTCTGTCGCGCTCTGCGCCATTGCTGTTTGCGGTGCAGCAATCGCGCAGCCAAGCGCGATCAATGAGGCCCG
>JAJFFU010000165.1 GCA_021776465.1 Parvularculaceae bacterium | reverse complement strand
CGCCAATCACACCACCGCGACGTTTTGGAACAAAGGGCACTTCAGTCAAAAAAGCGACTGGGAACCAAACCCAATTGGGTTTTCGATTTTTCAAATTGTCTTTAACGACGTTTTGATCGAAGTAATCGCTTTCACCCCTGCCGGCGTCTGATTTAGAGTCAATCTGGGCAAAGAGTTCTTTGACAACGGGTTTTGTCTCTATTGGCGCTAATAACCGATACCCGCCAAGCGCCACTCTCATCCATGGCGCTGATGTTAAGTGATATTCGTTTTGAATAATCGCGCGAACGCCATTTGCGTTCAGATACCCCCAAGCGCAATAGGCTTCTTCGGGATCATAAAAATTGCCGACTTCTGTTAGCGAACTCACAGAGCAAGTTGTATCAGATCAAACAGTGATCAACAATCGGCGACGCGCCTACGTCAAACCAGCCCTGCAATTGTCAGATTGCTGTAAACGACATACGCATTGCCGGCGGTCGCAAGGGAGAAGAACCCGATGACGATCCAATGGGGGAACCACAGCACCATGACGCTGATCACGGCCTGCAGCGCGAGTTTGCCCAACACCCAGCCGTCACCCACATGTTCCATCATGGCGCGCACCACCGGATTGGCTTCTGTTCCAGCGCCAATATCGATGGCGTAGACAGTTGAATAAATATCGGCGGCGCCAATAAAATTATAGATAATCACGACCGCGGCGGCGACCCAGCGACGCGCCCACGACGCACGTGAATGCGCAGCGTCTCGCGCCAGACGGCGGCGGCGCGTAACAGTCGCCAGAGACCAAACCAAGCCGATACCCCGCCCGTTAACCGTTAACCATTGGCAAAGCGCGCCCGCGCGAGCCCCGAATTCGATAATCCGAGCCCGCTGCGCATCGACGGCGCGCCTTCACGCGGGTATTGTGCAAGAAGTATGACGACCGAGTTGGCACATCAATCGCGCCCGTCGCAGGGCGCCTTTCGCATTTTTGCCGCGCGCCTTGTCCTTTACTGGGAGCGGCTCGCGCCCGCAATGCTGCCGGCGCTCGGCATTGCGGCTGCATTCACAATATTAAGTTTGTTTGGCGCCTGGTCGAGAACGCCGGCCTGGCTTCACTGGGGCGCGCTCGCCTTGGGCGCCGGCGCCATTGGCGTTTGCATCTGGCGCGATTTGAGACCGTTGCGTTGGCCGTCGCGGCGAACGGCGCAAGCGCGCATTGAAGACGATGGGCGGCTCATTCACGCACCCTTGCAGTCTCTTGACGACCAACCGAGCGATCCGGCCCTTGCCGGCAACGCCCTGTGGCGTGCGCATCTTAACGCCAGTGCAGCGCGCGCCCGCGCCGCACGGCTGCAACGCCCGCGCGACACGCTGACGACGCGCGATCCGTTTGGGCTGCGCTTTTTAACCCTCGGTATTCTCGCCGTTGCGTTTGTCGCCGCCGGCGATCAATGGCGGCCGCGCCTTGCTGGCGTCGTATCGCCGGGCGCCGGCGCGCTTGGAACCGCCATTGCCGATCTGTGGATCGAGCCGCCCGCTTATACGGGCAAGGCGCCGATCTATTTGTTGCGCGCCGGGGAAGAAAAATCAGGCCTCCTCAACCAGATCAATGTACCGCAAGGCGCACGCGTCGTTGCGCAGATTAATGGCCGCGGCCGCCATGCATTGCGCTTTACAGGCGACACAAGCGAAACGCGCGCGGAATTTTTACGCGACAAAAAGGCGGCGCGCGGCGAGCTGTTGCTGGAAGTAAGCGGCCTTCTCACGTTGAAACTCAACGGAACGACGGCGCGCTGGCCAATTGGCATTAACCCCGACTCATCACCGCTTGTTTCGTGGGGCGAGGCGCCGATCGCCAATGACAACAACCTCGTTGAGTTTTCCTATATCGTTGAAGATGATTACGGCGCCGTAGCGGCGCGCCTCGAAATGCGGCTCGAACCTGATCAGGAAAGGCCGCTGGACTTTCCTGATTTCGACAGCGCATCGCTGAGCGAAACCCGCATCGTTGATCTTGGCGACCCCGGCCCCGGTGGCGGCGAGCGGTTGGTAACGCTCGATCTGCAAGCCGATCCCTGGGCGGGCCTCACCGTCCTTGCACGGATTATTGTTGAGGATGGCGCGAGGCAAGCCGGTTATTCCGACGACGCCGTCATTGAATTGCCGACACGCCGGTTTTTCAATCCGCTGGCGCGTGCCGTCGTCGAACAGCGTCAGACCCTTGCGGTCGCCCCAGACGACTGGCGCCGTGCAGGGCGCAGTTTTGACGCCGTTACGATGGCGCCGGAAGTATTTTTCGAACGAACAACGGACTTCCTTCTCCTGCGCACTGCGTTCTGGCGGGTGATGCGCCAGGACAATGAAGGGTATGATGATGCTGTAAATGAATTCTGGCCGCTCGCCTTGCAGCTTGAAGACGAAGCGCTGGAGCTTGCCCGCCAGCGTCTTGAGGCCGCGCAAGAAGCTTTGCGCGAGGCGATTGAGCGCGGCGCAAGCGATGCGGAAATCGCCCGCCTGACGGAAGAGCTGCGCCAGGCCATGGATGACTACCTCGCAGCGTTGCAGCAATCTGGACAACAAAACCAGCAGGCCAATGGCGGCGGCGACAGCCAGCAAATTGAGAAATCCAATCTCGATGAAATGCTCGATGCAATTCGCGATCTTGCGCAATCTGGCGCCGGCAACGCCGCGCGGCAGATGTTGTCGGAACTCGAAAACATTCTCAACAATCTGCGCCTGTCGCAGGGCGGAGGCGGCGGCGGTTCCGGGCCCGGCGCCCCCGGCGAAGCGGGCCCGTCGGGCGAGGCCGGCGATCTGATCGGGCGCCAGCGCGAGCTGGCCGACGACGCCTTTGAGCGTGAACGCAACGGCGAGGGCGAAGGGAACGGCGAGGACGGCGCCAACGATCTTGCCGAAGCGCAAGGCGCACTCGGAGGCGACCTCGATGATCTTATTGACGAGTTACAAGGCGGCGGCGGCGAACTTGATCCCGATGGCGACGCCGCCCGCGCCATGGGCCGGGCGCGCAACGAAATGCGCCAGGCCGAGGAAGCCTTGCGCGAAGGTGAGCCCGGCGCCGCGGCTGACGCCATGGAGCGCGCGATCGCCAATATGCGCGAAGGCGCGGAAGGTTTGGCGCAGGAAGAAATGCGCCAGGCCGGCGACGGCCAAAACGGCGAAGAACGTGGCGGCGGCACTGATCCGCTCGGCCGCCCGGTCGGCAACGCCAATAGCGGCGGCATCGACGTGCCCGAAGAAACCGACGCGGCGCGCACGCGCGCCATTATCCAACAACTACGCGAGCGCCTTGGCGAACCCGGCCGCGACGACGAAGAGATTGATTATCTTGAGCGGTTGCTGGAGCGGTTTTAGGGACGGTCGTTGGCTCACTTCCGTGATTAACCGAGCAAATTCGTATTCACCGTTCTTGATCTGACAACTGACAATGATATCGCCTTGTGCTAGCCACTTGTGGATCTGATACCGGGGGATTTTTTGGCTGATATCTTCGTTTCATATGCTCGCGCTGACCGCGAACTCGTTGAGCCTCTTGTCGCCGCCCTTCAGCGCGAGGGCTGGAGCGTTTGGTGGGACCCCGCGATTATTCCCGGTGACGACTTCGAGGACCTGATTGCCCAAGAACTCGATAGCGCCGGCGCGGTGATCGTGGTTTGGTCGCCCAACTCGGTCACCTCGCGCTGGGTAAAGGGCGAAGCCCGCGAGGCGGCGGATCGCGGCGCATTGGCGCCGGTTCGATTTGGCGACGCGAAACTCCCCATTGATTTTCGCGCCATTCACACGACGGACCTGGACGACTGGAACGCTGACGCGAGCAGCAAAGCGTTTCAGGATTTGAAAACATCGCTCTCAGCCAAACTCGAAACCCATAACGCGGCGTCAGCGGACAAGAAGGATGAACGCGCGAAAATCAGTATTGGCGTTTTGCCTTTCGCCAATATGAGCGGCGACCCCGAACAGGAATATTTCTCGGACGGCGTCACCGAAGACATCATCACCGACCTCAGCAAGATCGGCGCGTTGTCTGTTGTCTCGCGCAATTCCGCTTTCAGTTTCAAGGGAAAGCATGTCGAGCTTACGCAAGTCGCAAAACAATTGAATGTTTCACACATTCTTGAAGGCAGCGTGCGCAAGTCTGGCAATCGCGTCCGCATTACCGCGCAGCTTATCGATGCGGTCGCCGATTCCCATTTATGGGCGGAACGATTTGACCGCAAGCTGGACGATATTTTCGCCCTGCAGGACGAGATTTCCGAAGCGGTCGTCGATGCGCTCAAGCTAACGCTGCTGCCAGAAGAGAAGAAAGCGCTCGAACATCGTTCGACGACCAACTCCGAAGCTTACAAGCTCTATCTAATGGCGCGCCAGTTTTCGGTTATGGGCAACGAACGCCATCAGGACGTCATCGTTCGTATTTGCAAACATGCCGTCGAGCTTGACCCGCAATACGCATTGGCCTGGGCGACCATGGCGATCACCCAATGGGATTTGCACCGGCGTAATGCATCCAAAGACGATGGCCGTCACGCCGCAGAGCGCGCCATTTCCATTGATCCCGATCTCGCCGAAGCACACGCTGCATTAGGCGCCACCTATCAGGGGCGTGGTGATTTTGCCGATGGCCTTGTTGCCTGCAACAAAGCCTTGACGCTTGACCCGCAGTCTTATGAAGGCAACCGGATTGCGGGGTTGTGCGCTTTCGGACTGGCTCAATATGCCGACGCCCGCGAATATTTTGAATCAGCGGCGGCGGTTATACCCACGGAGTTTTACGCCTCTTCGTTGGCCCCGCAATGTTATGAAGCGCTTGACGACAATGCCGGCGCCCATGCGGCGGCAACCCGCGCTTTGGAACGTCTCGAAAATGTCATTGCCATTGAACCTGACCATGGGCGCGCGATTGGCTTCGGCGTTGCGACGCTTGCGTCGCTAAATGAGTTGGAGCGCGCCAAAGAGTGGATGAAACGGGGTTTGTTGCTCGACCCTGACAATGTCATGCTCAAATTCAACTTCGCTTGCGCCATGTCATGCGCCGGCGAATTTGATCAAGCGCTCGACCTGCTCGAGGATGTGATTTTCAACGCCTCAAAAGGGCTGTTGATCTATCTTGAAAAAGACACCGACTTCGATCCTATTCGCGATCATCCGAGGTTCATTGAGCTGATGGCGAAGGCGAAGAAACGTTTCGCGGAAGCTGAAGAATAAAGGCTTCGGGCAACCTAATCCCTCATCCCGCGCCAATAAACGGAACACCACGCTTTCGCGCTTCGTCGTCCATGCCATAGCCGACGAGGAAGTCATCGGGGCCGACTTCAAAGCCAATATAGTCGCAGTGAAGATCATCCGCATGACCGGTCATTTTCTTGACCAGCACGCAAAGTTTCACAGAGGCCGCACCGCGATCCTCAATCATGCCTTTGCCAAAATGCAGTGACCGACCTGTGTCGAGCACATCATCGACGAGCAACACATGGCGGTCTTTTACGTCAACGGTGAAGTCCTTGAGCAGCGTGACAACACCGGACGACGATCGCGAGCCGCCATAAGAAGAAAGCTGTACGAAATCGACCAGCGGGTCGACGCCGTGGCCGTAAAGGCTGCGCATTAAATCCGCAGCAAAAATAAAGGCGCCGGTCAGCACTGGCGCCATCAGGAAGTCCGTAGGCAAATCTTTTTTCATTTGCCGCGCCATCTGGTCGATGCGTTCGGCAATAGCGGTTTCATCAAACAGGGTGCGCATGGGACTATGTAATCGCACGCCTATCCCGGCGCAAGCCGGAACTTGAATCACGGTGTGAAAATCCAGTCTTTGAGAATTCCGTCCAGAAAGGAACGGGCAGCGCCAAAAATTACTTCGGCGCGACCGTGCGTTGCGCTGGCGCGAAGGAAAGCGCCACCTCTACGACGCCGTCCGGTGCGGTGTTACGTGTTGTGAACGGCGTGACGCCGCCGCCGTCAACGGTCGGCTCGTCTGACTTGAACGTCCAGCGCGCCAGAAGCTCTCCGCGCGGGCCGAGCGCTTCGGCCTGCAAAAGCGGCGCATCCAGCACATTCTCGCCGCGGTTTCGCAAGGATCCGGAAATCTCAATCATTGGCCCGCCAGTCGACATGGCAAGGCGATGGCGCACATTTTCAATTTTGAGACCGACGGGGTCTGTCTCAATACCAACAACGGCGTAAGCATCTGCAGCTGTCGGCGCTGCGCGAACGATCTCGTCGCGATAGGCGACGACTGCATAGGCGGCGCCGGCGACGGCGGCGACCCAGGCGGACCAACCGAATGCGCGCCACGGCGTCAGGCGGTTTTTGTCGCGGGATTCAGCCCGACGGCGCGCTTTGCGAACCGCTCGCTCAAGTTCGTGCGGCGTGACATGCAGCGACCGGAAAAATTCATCGTCGAGCATTTGCGGCTCAAAGCGGCGAACGTCTTCAAGACGGGCGAGCGCCGTCGCGCGACGGCGTTTTTCGCGGACCCGTCGCCCGAAGCGCGGACCAGTGGCGCCGTCTTCAACGTCTTCCCAGTCTGCGTCGAGGATTGTCGCCTCGCCCGGGATTATTTCTTCGTTGTAGTCATCACCATGGTGGTCGTGCGCGGCGTTATAGCCACGTCCAGGGTCGCGATCGCGGTCGTAATTCCGGTCGCGGTCCCGTCCATACCGGTCGTCCACGTCATGGCTGCGCGGCTCATCGGCGTAATCGGTTTTCAATTCAGCGTCGGACGCGTGCGGCGCTGTGTGAAGCGGCTCACGCGGCGCTTCGCGGTGTGGTGCGCGGATGGGTTCGTCCGGCGCAGCGTAGTGCGCGCGCTCGCGATGGCGTTCATCATTGCCATCGCCAAAACGCATGGCTTGGCGCTGACGAGGTTCCTCATCATCGTGGTCGCGGCGAACAGTTTGCCCCGCGTCTTCGCTGTTTTTGTTCTTCGAAAAATGTTTGGCAAAAAACGGTCGCGGATCGTCTTGCGGTTCGTCTTCACTGTCTTCGACGTAAAACTGCTTACCCTTGCGCCAACCTTTCGGCGGCGTTTCGTGATCGGCGTCTCGCGCCGCAAAATCCGGCGCGTGGCTGGCTGACCCTTTTGAGGCATTAGAAGCGGGTGCGTCGAAAAGCGTATCGTCTTCTTCGTCGCCGAAGTGATCCCTATCGCCTGCGGCGTCCCGCGGCATGAAACGGCCTTTTTCATCGCGCGGCGGCAGCAGGTCTTTGTCATCGGATTTCACGATAGAGATTTCGGCCTCGTGCGGCCGGCCATGTTCGTCGCGTCCATCGTCGTCAAAATGGAAATTTTCAGCCGGGTCCGGGCGCTCGGCGCGCAAAGAGCGGTCATCGTCGACATGCCGCGAAAAATCGCGATCATCGTCGCGGCGCGGGGCTTCCGCTTCGAAACGGTCTTTTGGATATTCAAAATCGCGATCCGTCGGGCGATAGTCGTCGCGCTCATAATTCGGTCTCGGCTCACGCCTCTGGACAGGACGCGGCTCAACATGGTGATCGGCGCGCGGATCCAGGCGTGGCTCGGGCCGCGACTCGGGACGAGATTCAGAGTGAGATTCGGGGCGTGGCTCGCGGCGCGACAATGCCGCAACCGGCTCCGGCGCTGGCACAAACCAGCTTTCCCCACAGGCCGTACACCGAACCGATCGCCCATTCGGCTGAAACCGGTCGTCTTCAAGATCATAGCGCGTCGCGCATTCTGGACAGGTGATTATCATGGCGCCAAAGAATCCTGTTACGAAAGGAGGGGTCGACCCTCGACCTCGCCGCGAAAAGAGATAAACCTGCCACCATGACGGCCAAGCAACAGATCATACGATTTGAAAGCGCCGGTCTCGCCTATAGCGAGGCCGAAGAAACATTGAGCGACATCAACTTTACGCTCGGCGAAGGCGAGTTCCGGTTTTTGACCGGTCCGTCCGGCGCCGGGAAGACGTCGCTGTTGAAGATGATTTATCTGGCAATGAAGCCGACGCGTGGACGGTTGTTCCTGTTCGGCGAAGACACCAGCGAAGCGCCGCGTGATGCGCTGCCGATGTTGCGCCGGCGCATTGGCGTCGTCTTCCAAGAATTTCGTCTGCTCGAGCATCTCACCGCTTTCGACAATGTCGCCCTGCCGATGAAGGTCGCGGGCGTTAACGTAAATCAATATCGGGAAGACGTAAGCGAACTCTTAAACTGGGTCGGATTGGGCGAACGAATGGACGCCAAACCGCCCACTTTGTCCGGAGGCGAACAACAGCGCGTGGCGCTGGCTCGCGCGCTCGTTTCGAAGCCAGACCTTATTCTCGCGGACGAACCGACCGGTAATGTCGATCCGGCCATGAGTGAACGAATTATGAAATTGTTCGTTGAACTGAATAAATTAGGGGCCGCCGTCGTTGTTGCGACGCATGACCTTCACCTTGTGCAGTCGCTCGGTAAGCCTGTGTTAAGAATTGCTGACGGTCGCGTAACGCGATCGCCCGCGGCGGGAGGCGGCGCATGAGCGAAACCGTGGCCGGCTCAGAAACGCCCGAGCGGCGCAGCACCGTGCGCGCCAAACGCGGGCTGTTTTCGCGATGGCGGCGCAATCCTTTATTGCCTGAAGCAGGCGCTGGCGGAGCGCCGCTGACGGCCGTGATCGCCGTGATGTCGTTCCTTGCCGTGCTCGCCATGGCCGCAGTCCTGATCATTCATCAGTCAGCGGGTAAGTGGACCGCAGAACTGCAATCGGAAATTACTGTGCAGATCAAAGGCGCTGACGCTGCCGAAATCGCAGCCGGCGCATCCGCAGCAATTCGCGTTCTCAACGAAACCGAGGGCGTTGAAGAAGCTATATTGAAAAGCGAAGAAGAATCCGCCGCCCTGCTTGAGCCCTGGCTCGGCAAAGGGAACGCACAAGCATTCCTGACCATCCCTGCACTGATCGACGTCAAAGTGACGCCAGCGTTACGAGGCGACCTCGCGCCGTTGCGCGAGCGACTTGCCGTCGCCGCGCCGGGGGCGAGCCTTGACGATCATGCGACCTGGCACAATCGCCTCGCCATGGCGGCGCAATCGGGACAGGCCCTCGCCCTTTTCGTTTTCCTGCTCGTCATGGGTGCGGCTTGCGCTGTTTCCATGTTTGCCGCGCGGGCCGGTCTCGCCGCCAATCGTGAGATTATCTCGGTCTTGCACCTAGTCGGCGCCACCGATGAATTCATCGCCTCCGAAGTTCAACGCCGGTTTTTCGTCCTCGGCTTTCGGGGCGCGATCACCGGCATGCTCACGGCTTTCGCGGCCCTTGCCGGCGCTGCATATCTGCTCGAGCGCGGGGTCGGCGCGGACAGTTTCCTGCCGCAATTCACGATCGGCGGCTGGTCCGCCCTGTGGCTCTTCACCGTGCCCCTCGCGACCTGCCTAGTGACGGCTTATACGGCCCGACTTACGGTTTTGAAAACCTTGCGCAGCCAATATTGATCAGCGCAGCCCATGGAGCGACTGGACCAGCGCGGGCGCGCCCGGTAAACTCGGTTCCGTACTTTGCGCCAAATATTGCGTATGCGGCAGGGAGTAACCTTTGAGACGACTGGTCTTTGGCCTGATCCTCGCCAGCCTCGCATGGTTGGTCGGTCTGGCGGCATTCATCACGACACTGCCCGCCCCGGCAAACGGGGCTGGCGAAATCGCTGCCCGATTGGTTGGGGGACGCAGCGATGCTGTCGTCGTTTATACTGGCGGCGGCGGCAAGCGGATTACGGCGGGCATGGCGCTGCTCGCTGACGGCGTCGCAGAGCGGCTCCTGATTTCCGGCGTGCACCCGGACATCACACGCGAGAATGTCGCCGAGTTCTGGTCCGGCGCGCCGGAACTCTTTGAGTGCTGCGTCGATCTCGGCTGGGAAGCGCGCTCAACCATCGGCAACGCCGATGAGACGGCGCAATGGGTCGGCGATCACGGTGCAACCCGCATTGTCCTTGTTACGTCCGAATACCATATGCCACGCGCCCTTGCAGAATCTCGCATGACAATGCCCGATATCGAGATTACACCGCACCCTGTTGCGTCCGGCTACCTGAACGAAAACGGGAAACCGGCATCGCGCAAAGCGTGGGGACAGCTCGCCGGCGAGTATAACAAATTCGTCCTTACAAAAATCAAAGCGCTATTTGCGTTCGCCCGAAATTAGCGCATCGATGAACCGTTTTCGGTCTATCGTTTACACCGTTTTGATCGCGCTCGTTGCCGTGATCATGACGCTCGTCTTCTTGCCAACGCTCTTCATGGGTGAGAAGATCGCGCGCAATACAATAAAAATGTGGGCGCGCTTTGCGATGTGGGCCATGCCGCTCTTAACCGGCGTAAGCTATCGCGTTGAAGGCCGCGAAAACATCCCGGCGGGCGGCGCCCTGATCGTAGCCAACCATCAGTCCTTGTGGGAAACCTTTGCCCTGCAGGTTTTGTTGTCGCAACCGAGCGTGATCTTGAAAAAAGAGCTGCTGCGCATTCCGGTCTATGGCTGGTGGGCAAAGCGCTCCGGCAATATCGTGATCAATCGCGACGGTGGTGCGCGAGAACTGCGGCGCCTTCGCGACGAGGCCGCGGCGCGCATCGAAAGCGGCGCCCAGATCGTTGTCTTCCCTGAGGGAACGCGGGTGCCGCCGGGCGAAATAGCGCCCTACCAACCCGGCGTTGCCGGTATATATCTCGCCACGGGAGCGCCGTGCGTGCCCATAGCCCATGACAGCGGGCGCTATTGGCGCAAGCTTGGCGGCGGGCTCAAGCCCGGCGTTATCACCGTTCACATCCTCGAACCGATCCCGCCGGGACTGGATCGGCGCACGTTTCAACAATTGATCAAGACGCGTATCAATGACGCTAGGCCCGATCTCGACACCGACGCGCCCGGACCATCGCAGGAATTGTCCGATGTCGGATAAAACACGCACCATGCGCCGCTGGCTGATTGGGACATGGGTCGCAGCGGCAATTATCATGGCCGGGTACTACGCCCTGTGGCGCTACGCAGCTGGCGCCATGGAGACTGCCGTAACAGACTGGGTCGACGATCAGCGCGCCGCCGGTCTCATTGTCGAACACGGCGAAATCAACCGCGACGGCTTTCCCTTTTTCCTCCGCGTAAACATCGAAACGCCGCACATTGAATCACCTGATGTTTACGCCTGGCGTGCAGAACTGCTCAGCATCGACGCCCTGCCTTACGATCTCAACCGGTTGATATTTTCACCCTCCGGGGCCCAGCAATTCGCGGCCGACGCGCTCGGAGAATGGCAGTATTCCGGCGACGATATCCGTGCGTCCATCGCCAACGACAAAACCCGTGGCTGGGTGTTTTCAATGAATATCCAGAGCGTGATCGCAACCAACGCCGATGGCGCGCAGGCCCGGCTTGCACAGCTTGTTTATGACTTAGCGCCAGCCGCCGATGCGCCAACGACGTTGACGCTAAACCTGATTGGCACCGGGTATTCCTTTCGCGATGCGCAACGGGAAATTGCCGTCGAAAGCGTCGAAACATCTTTATCGGTGAGCCAGACAGGTTTTCTGGCCGGTTCCGATCCGGCCACGCATTGGCGCCGCGCCGGCGGCGCAGTTGAGATACACGGGATCAACGCCGTCATTAACGACGCAAGGCTTTCCGCGTCGGGGATAATTGGCCTCGACACGGAAAATCGTCCCGAAGGCGCGCTGACGACGACCATCGAACGGCCAGCGGGCCTCGCTGCCGCGCTGGCCGCAAGCGGCGCCCTTGACCCGGAAGAAGCCGAAGCAACAATCGCCGGTCTGACGCTGGCTGCGATGGCGCAGGGCGGGCGCATAGAAACGCCCATCAAACTGCACGCTGGCGCGGCGACTGTCGCCGGTGTCAAAGTCGCGGAATTACCGGCAATCCGGTAGTCCGTTGCCAACGCAGCGGCGCACAATCACAATGTTGGATATGACCCGACACATAAGGAGTGCACCTCATGACCTATGTAAACGGATATCTGTTGGCCGTTCCGAACGCCAATAAGGACGCCTATCTCTCATTCGCGCGGCGCGCCGGCCCCATATTCAAGAAATATGGCGCAGTCCGCGTTGTCGAAAGCTGGGGCGTCGATGTGCCGGACGGCAAAGTGACGTCGTTTCCGATGGCGACGAAAGCGACTAAGGACGAAACCGTTCTTTTTTCCTGGATTGAATGGCCATCGAAAGACGTCGCCGATGCAGGCATCAAACGCGCGATGGAAGACCCGGCATTTGCTGACGATACCCCTGCCAACATGCCGTTTGACGGCATGCGTATGATGTGGGGCGGCTTTGAAACAATCTACGACGAATAATCGTCAGCCGTATAGCGCCTTCATTGTCGGCGGCTCTTCGTTGTGCAGCCCGACGATGCGCGCAAACTCGTCAACATAGATCGCACCGTCCGTTGTCTTCTGTACAAGGACGATCCGCTTGTCTCTCATGTCGCGCACGCGTTTGACGAAACCAAGGATCGACAGCGCATCAAGGGCGCGCGAGATCGCCGGCTTCGGAACATTGAGGTCACGCGCCAGCGCGCGAACCGTATGCGGGCCGGGGTTTAGGTAAACGGTGAGCAATATCGCCCATTGGCGCATGGATAAATCGGGGCCATCTGCACGCACAGCGTCGCACATGACCTCCCGCCAACTTGTTAAAATATCGATCGAAGCCATCGGACCGATTCACTCGCCTCAAACGCGCTCTGGGAAACCCCTTTGCAACTGTTCGCATGATGAGGGCAAGGCCCGGCGCGCCGTTCCACGGCCGAATTAATTTTCCCAATTCAGCGAGCGCCATACCGGTCAGCGAGAACAGAGAAAATAGCGCGAATCGCCTGTGTCTCCGCGCCAACCGGCCGGCCGGGCGCATATTTGGGCCGCCACGCATATAGGTCGAAATGAAGATAGGGCGTATCGCCGACAAACCGGTTCAGGAACAGCGCAGCGACAACAGAGCCTGCGAATGCATTGCCGGAAATGTGATTGATATCTGCGATACTCGACGACAACATCGAATCGTAGTTGCGCCATAGAGGCATCCGCCAGATTGGGTCGGCCGTCTCAACCGACGCTTCGCCAAGGTCCGCAGCCAGCGCATCGTCATCAGTGTAAAATGGAACGACGTCCGGGCCGAGCGCGACGCGCGCCGCCCCTGTCAACGTCGCAAGCGAAATCATCAGGTCCGGTTTTTCTTCCGCGCCGAGCGCAAGACCATCGCCGAGGATGAGCCGGCCTTCCGCATCGGTATTGCCAATTTCGACAGTCAGCCCTTTTCGCGACGGCAAGACATCGCCCGGCCGGAACGCATTGCCGGCGATGGCGTTTTCAACCGCCGGCGCGATGACGCGCAAACGGACGTCAAGTTTCGCATCCATGATCATTTGCGCGAGCGCCAATGCGTGCGCAGCGCCGCCCATATCTTTTTTCATCAGCACCATGCCGGCCGCGCCCTTGATATTCAGACCACCGGAATCAAACGAGACGCCCTTGCCGACCAGCGTCAGTTTCGGCGCATCAGCGCGGCCCCAAATCATGTCGATTAGGCGCGGCGCAACGACGGCCGCTCGTCCGACGGCATGGACCATCGGAAAGTTCTCTTTAAGGAGATCGTCGCCGACAATCACGTTGATCGCAGCGCCATGAGCATCCGCGAGCGCGCGGGCGGCCTCTTCTATGGCCGCCGGGGTCATATCCCCGCCCGGCGTGTTGACGAGATCTCGAGCGAGCGCATTCGCGGCGGCAACGCTCCTCACCCTATCCACATCAACGCCCTTCGGCGCAATCAGCACCGCCTCGCACGGATTGGCGGCCCTGTATCGATCGAAGCGATAAGCGCCGATCATCCAGCCAATGGCGGCAAGCGTCGCCGCCCGCGGCGCCAAAGGGGTTGCGAATGTGTAAACACCGGCGGGCAATTTTTCTGAAAGTGCGGCGGAAACCAGTGCGTCAGATCCGTCGCCAATGCCGAGCAGGACGCCTTCCGCACCGGCGAGAACCGCCCCCTCCGCACCGGTGAAATCGTTGGCTGCGGCCAGCGACAGCAACGCATCGGGCGCATTTGCGTTGTTAACGCCGCCGTCTTTGACAAGGAATACCGGTTTCGCGTTCCCGGCGTCGTTTTCGTTATGCGGTTTCAATATGGAAAGGTTCATCAATGACCTGTTAATGGATGAAATCGATTGGACATTAAGCATGAGCTTAAGCCTTTTTTGAACTCCTTGTCTCATGATTGCAGGCGAAATTCAGTTCGATAGAGGCAATTCAATGGTCATTCGCACTCTTCCGTCCGCGGTAAAGCTGGTGAGTATCTCGCTTGCAGCGTTTAGCATCGCCGCCTGCGGCAGCACACAAACAGCCGAAAACGCCGGCAACGCCAATGTTGGCGGCGGCAAAGACAAATACCGCGATGCAGTAGGCGTTTATTCCTCGGCGACGCCGGATCAGGGCATGGACCCGATCGCAGCGGCAGCCTTCTGGGGCACGCGCTATAACACCGATCAGACCGATCCGGCTGTGGCGGTGAAATTCAGCCAGGCCCTGCGCAAGATCAATTCAACGAATGAAGCTGTTGGCGTCATGCAAAAGGCCATCAACCGGGCGCCGGACCATACCGATGTCAGCCTCGAATACGGCAAGGTCCTCGTTGAGACAGGCCGCGCTTTCGAAGCGGTGCGTCATTTGGAAAACGCCGTTGCGGCGAAACCGACAGACTGGAATGCATTGTCCGCCTATGGCGTCGCGCTCGACCAGATCGGCGAGCATGAAGAGGCCCGACATAAATATGATCGCGCCCTGACTTATGCGCCGGGCGCCGTTTCCGTCCTGAACAACAAAGGGCTTTCTTACGCCCTCGACGGAAATCTCAGCATGGCGCGCATGACATTGCGCGAGGCCGCAGGCCGCGCCGGCGGCGACTCGCGCGTGCGCCAGAACCTGGCGCTCGTTCTTGCCCTGTCTGGCGACATGATCGGCGCCGAACGGCTCGCCCGTTCTGACTTGCCGCCGAAAGTCGCTGACAACAACATCGATTATTTCCGCCAGCTGATGAACCAGCCAGCTTACTGGGGCGAATACGCCGCGGGCGATGTTGAAACACCGACCTTCGACGATGCGCCAGCCGCGCCGTTAACCCCGAGATCGCTTCCGGAACTGCGCGAAGAGCCGAAGCCGGAAGATGAAAAGATCGACGAAAACGCACCCGTCGCGCTGATGGGCGCTGACGCCGTGACCAACACATCCGCGGACGCTGAAGAGGCGCCCGTAGACGAATAACCCGCTCGGGGGACTGTTGCGTGAGAAGCCGTCGCGAGGGAACTCGCGGCGGTTTTTCTTTTGCGCCAAGGCGCGTTACCGTCGCCGGATGATCATAGACCAAAAACAATGTTGAGCCGGCTTCGGGCCATCGGTCCCGGCGCCCTCACCGCCGCCGCGTTTATTGGACCCGGCACCGTGACAACGGCGACGGTCGCCGGCGCGACGTACGGATATGCGCTCGCCTGGGCCCTCGTCTTCGCCACCATTGCCGCAATTATCTTGCAGGAAATGGCCGCACGTCTTGGCGTTGCCGGCCGGTTGGGCCTCGGTGAAGCCATTACGAAGGCGGCCGGCGCCGGCGCAGCAAAATGGGCCGCCATCGCCCTGATCGTCGCCGCGCTGGTCATTGGCAACGCAGCTTATGAAGGCGGCAATCTCGCCGGCGCCGTGCTCGGTGTTCAAGCGGCGTTGCCCGATGCGCCGCGCGAAGGGGTCGCGGCATTGATCGCCGCACTGGCCGGCGCGGTGCTTTTTTTCGGCGGCTATCGCGTCATCGAACGGGTCTTGATCGGCGCGGTGCTGTTGATAACTGTCGCATTCGCCTCCGCACTTTTTATCGTTGGACCCGACTGGGGGGCGCTCGCACGCGGCATGTCTATACCGACCCTGCCGCCCGCTGCGATTCCCGTGGCCGTCGGGCTGATCGGCACAACAATCGTTCCGTATAACCTCTTCCTCCATGCCGCCGCGGCGCGGCGACGCTGGGCCAGCGCAGAGAGTTTACCCGAAGCGCGTTTTGATGCGCGCCTTTCTATCGGCGTTGGCGGGGTGGTTTCCATTCTTGTCCTTTCAACAGCCGCCGCGAGCCTCTTCGGTTCCGGCCAGACGATTTCCAACGCCGCGGACATGGCGCGACAACTTGAACCTGCTTTTGGCGCGGGCGCAGTCTGGCTGCTTGGTCTGGGACTTTTCGCCGCCGGACTGTCATCGGCTATCACTGCGCCGCTTGCCACTGGCTTCGCCGCTGCTGAACTCTTCGGTTTCGAGAGCGATCCCAAAGCGACGAAATTCCGTATCGTCGCCGGCGGCGTTCTCCTCGCGGGGACCGTCGTCGCTGTCACGGGCGCGCGTCCCGTTGAAATCATTCTCTTCGCACAGTTCGCCAATGGGTTGCTGTTACCGGTCATCGGGGCATTCCTGCTCTATGCCGTCAATCGCCGGGCGCTTCTTGGCAAACATGTGAACGGGCTGTTTGCGAATATCGCGGGGGGCGTCGTAATCATCGTCACAACGGGTCTCGGCCTGCGCGCAATCCTCCGCGCGGCTGGCGTTTGGTAATGACCGGATCCATCGATCTCAACGCCGATATGGGTGAATACGCAGACGCAAACGGCGCGAAGATCGAAGCGGACTTAATGGCGTTGATTTCATCTTGTTCGATCGCCTGCGGCGGCCATGCTGGCGACGCGGAAACAATGCGCCAGACCGTGCAACTGGCGAAGGCGCATCATGTGAGCGTCGGCGCGCACCCGTCTTACCCGGACCGCGACGGGTTTGGGCGCCGCAGCATCGATATCGATCGAGAAACGCTTGCCGCGTCACTCCGTGAACAGATCGATGCGTTGCAGGAGATCCTTGATGCCGAAAAAATTTCGATGCAGCACGTCAAACCGCATGGCGTGCTATATAATGACGCCGCGCGCGATGCGATGCTTGCGCAACTGATCGCCGAAATATCGAAAGATGCAGTCATCGTCGGACCGCCTGACTCTGCGCTTGAAGCCGCTGCGCGCATGGCCGATCGACCGTTCATTGCAGAAGGGTTTGTCGACCGGCTTTATCGCAGCGACAGATCGCTCACGCCGCGGTCGTCGCCCGGCGCAGTAATTACCGACATCGAAGCGCGCGCCGCGCAAGCCGCGGCAATCGCGTCAGGCGCTGAATTTGCTTCCGCCGATGGGCCGATAAAGCTGAACGTTCAAACGCTCTGCATCCACAGCGATTCACCCGGCGCCGCAGAAACTGCTCGCGCCGCCCGCAACGCCTTAACTGCGGCAGGCTTCTCAATTGCGGCGTTTGCGCCGGCTCCCGCATGAGCCCCACCGGCGCTACCATTGTTCCCTTCGGCGAGCGCGGCTGGCTGGCGACGCTGACGGGCGTTGACGATCCGATCGCAACAGGCATTGCAGCGAACTGCATTGCTGACGCCATTCGCGGTTCTGACGGTGTCGATAATGCGGTTGCCGGCATCGATTCTGTCGCCATCCGATTTGATCCCTTGCGCATCAACCCGGAAACGGCGCGCATTATGTTGGAGTCGGAAATCCGCGCGACGCCAGTTCAAGCCCCGGCAGCCGCTGGCGACCCGATAATGATACCGGTGTGTTATGGCGGCGCATATGGCCCTGACCTGGCTGACCTCGCAACCCATGCGCGCCTGCAGGAACAAGCGGTAATCAGCGCCCACGCGTCAAAACCCTATCGCGTGGCAACGCTCGGCTTTGCACCCGGCTTTGCCTATCTCGGCATGCTCGATGAGCGATTGCACGCGCCGAGACTTGCCAAACCGCGCGCGCATGTGCCTGCCGGCTCTGTTGCCGTCGCCGGTGGATTTACCTGCATATATCCCTTTCCCTCACCGGGCGGCTGGCGGCTGATCGGACGGACGCCGATGCGTCTGTTTGATCCGTCTGCAGATAATTCACTTACGATAAAGCCCGGCGCCGAAGTGCGGTTTCGACCGATGAGTGAAGAAGAGTTTCTGGCCGAGGCGTCAGCGTGAAAGAAATTGCAACGATCATTAAGGCCGGCGCCGAAACCACGGTGCAGGACGCCGGACGCACCGGGTTTCGTCATCTCGGCGTACCCCAATCGGGCGCCGCCGATCGCCTGTCCTTCGCCCTTGCCAACGCCGCCGCTGGCAACCGATGGGACGCGCCGGCGCTGGAATGCGCGACGCTGGGCCCTGAATTGCAATTTACGTCATCGACCGAATTTGCTCTTGGCGGCGCT
>JAJFFU010000164.1 GCA_021776465.1 Parvularculaceae bacterium | reverse complement strand
ATCTGGACAAGAACGGAGAGAAGCAAGCCACGAATACGAAATCGATTGCGAATCTCTTCGCCGGCATTCGCGCCCGTAAGAAAATTTCGCTGCCGCGTTTGATAAACGCGCTCGGCATTCGCCATGTAGGCGAAACCAATGCGCGGCTCTTTGCGTTGCATTACGGTGACTTTAACGCGCTTTATGATGCGGCGACGGCGGCGCGCGATGAAGCCGCGCCGGCCTATGAAGACATGTTGACGATTGACGGCGTAGGTGCGCTTGTCGCGCGCGGGCTGATTGATTTTTTTGACGAGCAGCACAATCGCGACGCGGTTGATAAATTGATGAAAGAGATCGACCCGCAAAAAGCCGAAGCCGCCGCATCATCATCGCCGGTCGCCGGCAAGACGGTCGTTTTTACAGGTACGCTTGAAACCATGTCCCGCGACGAAGCCAAGGCGCAGGCGCAGACGCTGGGCGCGAAAGTCGCGGGTTCAGTCTCAGCGAAGACGGACTACGTCGTCGCGGGGCCGGGGGCGGGGTCGAAACTGAAAAAAGCGGAAGCGCTTGGCGTTGATGTCATGACCGAAGCCGATTGGGCAGCGCTCATTACGCAGTGATTGGGTGGGGCGTATTCTAACCGCTGCGTATGCCGAGACGCCAAACAGTCTGTTTCGTGCGGTTTTCCGAGGCGTTAACGATACCGTTTACACAATCAATACTGCTAATTGATGTCGCTTGGTTGGAAGATTCCTCTGCATGGTTTCCGGTGACAAGCCGGCCTCGCTCTTTTTCCCGAGTCTCGTTTCCGGCCATTGCGCGAGCGCCATCGGGCGGACTACATGAAGCGCCGCGTCATCAGGAAAACCCTAAGAAGTTTCCGAAAATCAAGGCGTTCCGCGCGGCTCGCGCTAACGTCTACGGGAGATCGCATGAGCCCCAAGAACGGATCAGACGACAAGCCGCTTGAACTTTACGTGCCTGAGCCGGAATTTCGGCCCGGCGACAAGCCCGACTTTTCGAATGTCACCATTCCGCAGGCCGGCGAAGGCGAGCGCCCGCCGATTGACGTGCCCGCCGATGATATCAGGAAACTTGCTTACACAATTATCCGCGTCATGAACCGCAATGGCGAGGCCGTCGGTCCATGGGCGGGCGAGCTGAGCGACGAACGGGTCAAGGAAGGCCTTGAAGACATGATGCGCGTGCGTGCCTTCGATGCGCGGATGCAGATGGCGCAACGCCAGGGCAAGACAAGTTTTTACATGCAGTGCCTCGGCGAAGAGGCGATTGCCTGCGCTTTCAGCAAGGCGCTTCGGCCGGGGGATATGAACTTTCCCACCTATCGCCAGCAGGGACTTCTTCTGTCGTCTGATTATCCATTGGTCGATATGATCAACCAGATTTATTCCAATTCAGCCGACCCACTCAATGGGCGCCAGTTGCCGATCATGTATACGTCGAAGGAACACGGGTTTTTCACAATTTCAGGCAATCTGGCGACGCAGTTCATCCAGGGGGTGGGCTGGGCCATGGCGTCGGCGATCAAGGGCGACACGAAAATCGCCGCCTCCTGGATTGGCGACGGTTCAACGGCGGAGTCGGATTTTCACTCGGCGCTGGTGTTTGCATCAACTTACCGCGCGCCGGTTGTCTTGAATATTGTCAATAACCAATGGGCGATCTCGACCTATCAGGGTATCGCCCGCGGCAAGGCCGCGACGTTCGCCTCGCGCGCCCTCGGGTTCGGCATTCCCGCACTGCGCGTTGACGGCAACGACTATCTCGCCGTTTACGCCGTGTCGAAATGGGCTGCCGACCGCGCGCGGGCCGGTCACGGTCCGACTTTGATTGAACATGTTACATATCGCGCCGGCGCTCACTCAACATCAGATGATCCTTCCGCCTATCGGCCAAAGGAAGAGTCTGACGCCTGGCCGCTTGGTGATCCCGTGGAGCGGTTGAAGAACTACCTCATCGCGCGCGGCGCCTGGTCCGAGGCGCAGCATGTGCAGGCGCGTGAAATGCTGGAGGCGCAAGTCGCCGAAGCGCAAAAGCAAGCCGAAAAGAACGGCACGTTGCATGATGGGCCGCACTCATCTCCGCGTGAGATGTTCGAGGATGTTTTTGCCGAAACGCCACTGCATTTGCGTCGTCAGCGGCAGGAAGCGGGGGTCTGACGATGGCGCGCATGACCATGATTCAGGCCGTCCGCAGCGCCATGGATGTTTCCATGGGCCGCGATGACAATGTCGTCGTCTATGGCGAGGATGTCGGTTTTTTCGGCGGCGTCTTCCGTTGCACCGAAGGGCTGCAAAAGAAATATGGCGCCAACCGCTGTTTTGACTCCCCCATTAACGAGAGCGGCATCATCGGCTCCGCGATTGGCATGGCGGCCTACGGACTTCGCCCTTGCGTCGAAATTCAGTTCGCTGACTATATGTATCCCGGCTACGACCAGATCACGCAGGAAGCAGCGCGCATCCGTTATCGGTCCAATAATGATTTCACCGTGCCGATGGTCGTGCGTATGCCGACGGGCGGCGGTATTTTTGGTGGACAGACCCACAGCCAGAGCCCGGAAGCGTTGTTCGCCCATGTCGCGGGTATCAAGACGGTTATCCCATCGAACCCTTATGACGCCAAGGGCCTGTTGATTGCATCAATCGAGGACGACGATCCGGTGATGTTCCTGGAGCCGAAGCGCCTTTATAATGGGCCCTTCGATGGTCACCACGACCGCCCGATCATGCCTTGGTCGAAACATGACGCCGGCGAAGTGCCGGAAGATTATTACACCGTGCCCATCGGCAAGGCGGCCGTCCGCCGCGAGGGAGAAGAGGTGACCGTGCTTGCTTATGGCACGATGGTTTATGTGGCGGAGACCGCAGCCAAAGAAACCGGCGTTGATGCAGAAATAATTGACTTGCGAACAATCCTGCCGCTCGATCTGGAAACCATCGAAGCATCCGTGCGCAAAACCGGTCGCTGCGTCATCGTTCATGAGGCGACGAAAACCTGCGGCTTTGGCGCGGAATTAATGGCGGTCGTGATGGAAGGGTGCTTTGATCATCTCGAAGCGGAAGTTATCCGCGTTACCGGATATGATACGCCATATCCGCACGCCCATGAGTGGGACTATTTTCCCGGACCGGCGCGGGTTGGCGCAGCGCTTAAAAAAGTGATGGAGAACGCCTGATGGGTCAACATGTCATCAAGATGCCCGATGTGGGCGAGGGCGTCGCCGAAGCCGAACTTGTTGAGTGGCTTGTCGAAATTGGCGCCAATGTGCGCGAGGACGAAGTGTTGGCCTCGGTGATGACCGATAAGGCGACGGTGGAAATCCCGTCGCCGGTTGAAGGCAAGGTGACGTGGCAGGGCGGCGCCATTGGCGATGTGCTCGCTGTCGGTTCGCCGTTGATCAAGCTGGAAGTCGATGGCGCCGGAAATGTGAAACCGGGCGAGGATCCGGCCGAAGCAAAAGACGCTGCGCCGCAGGCGGAGCCGAAGAAAGCTGTAGCGCCAGCGCCCGTCGCGGCGAAATCCGAACCGGCGCCAAAACAAGTTGATAAGCCGAAGACCAATGGCGCGAACGGACACGCTGCGTCGATGCCGACCGGCGCGCCGCGCGGCGAGGGCGAAAAACCACTGGCCTCGCCGGCAGTGCGTAAACGTGCGCGAGACGCCGGCGCAGATTTGCGCCGCGTTCACGGAACGGGCCCGGCCGGGCGCATCAGCCATGAAGACCTCGACGCCTACTTTGAAACCGGCGACAATGGCGTTGCCTCGCGCGGCGCCGGTTATGTGCGCAATACCAGCGTCACTGACGTTAAAGTCATCGGCCTGCGCCGCAAGATCGCCGAGAAAATGGAAGCGGCCCATGCGCGGATCGTCCCCATTACCTACGTCGACGAGATCGATGTCACGGCGCTGGAAGATCTGCGCAAAGAACTGAACGAAACGCGCAAAGGGGACCGGCCGAAGTTGACCATCCTGCCATTTTTGATGCGCGCCATGGTCAAAGCGATTGCCGAACAGCCCCATCTCAATTCCATCTTCGATGATGAGGCTGGAATCGTCCGCCAACATGGCGGCTGCCACATTGGCGTCGCCGCGCAAACACCGAACGGATTGATGGTGCCGGTGGTCCGCCACGCCGAAGCGCGCGATATCTGGGACTGCGCCAGCGAAGTTGCGCGGGTTTCTGCCGCCGCGAAGGACGGCAAGGCGTCGCGCGATGAACTGTCGGGCTCTACCATTACCATCACCTCGCTAGGCGCCATGGGCGGCATCGTCACGACGCCAGTCATCAACCACCCGGAAGTCGCCATCATCGGCGTCAACAAAATGCAGACGCTACCGCGCTGGAACGGGCAGGAGTTCCGCCCACGGAAGGTGATGAACTTGTCATCGAGCTTCGACCACCGCGTCGTCGACGGCTGGGACGCGGCGGTCTTTGTGCAAAAGATCAAGTCGTTGCTGGAGACCCCGGCGATGATTTTCATAGAAGATTGAAACATGCCCATTATTGAATGCAATACATTGGTTATCGGCGCCGGACCCGGCGGGTACGTGGCGGCGATCCGCGCTGGGCAGTTGGGGATTGATACGGTGATCGTCGAGGCGGCGGCCCATGGCGGGACGTGCCTTAATGTCGGCTGCATTCCGTCAAAAGCGATCATTCATGTAGCCGACGAGTTTGAAAAGGCGACGCATTTCGCCAATGGCTCGCCTACGGGCATCAAAGCGAAAAAGCCCGAGATTGATCTCGGCGAAACCGTCAAATGGAAAGACGGCATCGTCAAACGCCTTACTGGCGGCGTCGGCGGCTTGCTGAAAAAAAACAAGGTGCGCGCGATCTCGGGCTGGGCGTCGTTCATTGACGGCAAGACCGTCGAAGTAAAAACGCAAGACGGAACCGAAACCGTTCGGGCGAAGAGTATCATTATCGCAACGGGCTCCGCGCCGGTGGAACTGCCTTTCCTGCCGTTTGGCGGGGATGTTATTTCATCGACCGAAGCGCTTGACCTCGGCGCTGTTCCGAAAAATCTCGCCGTCGTTGGCGCCGGCTATATCGGCCTTGAGATGGGGATCGCCTTCGCCAA
>JAJFFU010000163.1 GCA_021776465.1 Parvularculaceae bacterium | reverse complement strand
GACCCCTATTATGGCGGCGATCAGGGTTTCAAACAGGTGCTGGATCTGATTGAGGAAGGGGCCGACGCTTTTCTTGATTATCTGGAAGACGAAAGCGAACTCTGATGTCTATTCCGCATAATCTGATTGTATTTTTTCATGACAGAAAAGTGATGCCGGATATTTTTCACCAATGCGTGGAAGAGTCCATGGCAGCCTGCACGGGGTTTAAACTGGTATTTTTGGACGACGCTGCGGTTATCGATTTATTAAACGAGCATTTTCCGCATCTATCTGAATGGTACGTCAAAATAAAAGTGCCTGCAGCGCGGGCGGACTTAGGCCGTCTCATCGGTTTATATATACATGGCGGATTTTATTCCGATATCACGATGGCGTGGCAGATGTCGCCCGCCACGTTAGTGGATGATAATCATGATCTGATGTTGGTCCGTCGTGATGATTCCCCAGCATTTAAAGGGCATCCCCCCGAAGCAGCGCATGTCATTAACGGGATTATCGGCGCTACAGCGCAGTCCCAGTTTATTTTACAGTGCATAAAACGATCATATTTCTTTTTGTATCACGGATTCTTCAATTTCAGTATCGGCCCCATGATGGGACCTGGTTTGGTTTCCGAGACACATAGTCAGATGATGGAACAAATCGCCGACCGTTCGATAATTAGAAAATACACGGAGTTAAAAGAACACTATTTCCGCGCACGCCGCGATAATAAAATTAATAGCCAGTGGAAAATTCAGCAACGAGACGGGATTGTCGATCGATCATACGAAAATGGCGTCGAACCAATTCAACAATTATGGAAAATCAATGCACCATCCGAATTCAATAGACGATCGCCATTACAACGCATTGCTCAATTTCTAAGAAAAACATCATGATCGGTTGCATCGCCTTCGGCGAGGCCGGTTTCGTCAACGTGCGCAGTCCACTCTGCCCGTCAGGAAGACGAAAGCGAATAGCTCGCTTCGATTTCGTAGTGACTGGCCTCGCCGCCGAGTTGCGATGAATAAAGGTGATACGCTTGAACAGGGAAAGGCCCGCAGGAAAATAATCCGTGCTCGGCGCAATATTGAGCAGCCATTTCGCGCGGCGTGTTCTTCAGGTAAGCGAGCGTCACATGGGGCGTGAATTTTCGCCGCTCCAGTTCAAAACCAACCCGTCGCAGCGCCGTTTCCACTTTCCCTTGCAAATGATTGAGCGCATCGTTCTGTTCGACGCCGGCCCAAAGTGATGTCGGACGCTTGTCACCGAAGAACCCGAGGCCTTTCAGGCGCATCTCGAACACAGGCTCTTCTATTCCCGACAACGCATCGACGGCGTCCTTAAACCCGTGCCGGTCGGCGTCTCCAATGAAGGCGAGTGTTAAATGAAAGTTCTCGACCGGCCGCCAGCGCGCGCCGTCAACGCCATATTGAAGAACCGAGAGCGCATCAGCGACAATTTCAGAAATTGAAAGGGCAACGAATAGACGGGGCATGAAAATAGCGCTTTGCGCAGGTTTTAGAATTGAACCTTTTTTGACATCAACACCGTCATTCCCGGCGAAAGCCGGGACCCAGAATCGCCGGCAAATGGACACCGGCTTTCGCCGGGAATGACAGGGCCCTATATGGGTCATCAAAGGCGCCGTCGCAAATAAAGAAATGACCAATAAACTTTTTATCGTTGGCTATGGTTACACAGCCCGCGCACTTGTCCGAAAACTTCGGGAGGGCGGTGGCTGGTTGTTCGCGGGCACGACCCGGTCGCCGGAGCGGGCCGCGGCAATACAAGCCGACGGCGTAGAGCCGATTATCTGGAACGGTGGAACTTTCGATGCAGGCGCTTTTCACGACGCAACCCACATTCTTGTCTCAACGCCGCCGGACGAAAACGGCTGCCCGGCGCTGAACGCCGCCGGCGACGCGATTACCGCGCACGCGGACCCCATTCAGTGGATTGGATACCTGTCGACCAACGGCGTTTACGGTGATCATGGCGGCGCCTGGGTCGATGAAGCGTCAGCGCTGCGCGGGAATTCACCGCGAGCAAAGCGGCGCATTGAGGCTGAAAACGCATGGCGCGAATTTGCCGACAAACACAATTTCCGCCTCGTCACATTTCGCCTGCCGGGGATTTACGGTCCCGGCCGCTCGGCGATCGACACAGTGCGTAACGGAACGGCGAAACGCATCTATAAAGCCGGGCAGCTATTCTCGCGCATACATGTGGACGACATCGCCGTCGCCCTAGCCGCCAGCATCAACAAGCCGGACGCGGGCGACATCTTTAACCTCGCTGACGACGAACCCGCGCCGCCGCAGGATGTCATCGAATATGCGTGCGGCTTGCTCGGCGTCGAACCGCCGCCGCTTGTCCCGATCGAAGAGGCGGACCTACCTGATATGGCAAAGAGCTTTTACGCCGACAACAAACGCATATCGAATGCGAGAATGAAAAAGTCGCTCGGCATAATGCTTCAATACCCGAACTATCGGGTTGGTTTGCGAAAAGTTCTAAATCTGACCAAGTGAGCCGTGCTTGCGACGAAGCGCGGCATTTGGCTTCCCTGTTCCGCTAGGGTTCAGGAAAATAAAGGGCCTCGCTCATGTTCGTTTCGTTAATCGCCGCCGCGCTCATGTCCGGCAATGCCGCAACGCCGGTAACACAAGTCCGCGACTCATATCCGGCGCCGTCGCCGGACGGCGCACAAATTGCTTTCCAATCCAACCGATCGGGGCGGATGGCGTTATACTTGGTCGATATGGACGGCGGCAATCTCCGCGTCCTTCTCGAAAGTGGTGACAGTCCGGTGACCCCCGCATGGTCACCGGACGGGACAAAAATCGCCTTCGTGGCAACGGTGGACGATCAGCGAGAAATCTTCGTCATGAACTCCGATGGAAGCGCCAGAAAGCGATTAACCCACGACATTGGCGATGATTTGCACCCCCATTGGTCAACGGACGGACGA
>JAJFFU010000162.1 GCA_021776465.1 Parvularculaceae bacterium | reverse complement strand
AAAGGGAAAGCGCACGCCGAAAAAATTGGCGGCGCCTTTTTCAAGGTCGATGTTACGTCGGAAGAGAGCGTTGCCACTGCACTGAAAGATAGCGCCGCCGCCCATGGTGCGCCGTCAATTCTTGTCAATTGCGCCGGCGTTGCGACCGGTGAGAAAACGCACGGCAAAAACGGCCCACACAACTTTGAGAACTTCAAACGGACCGTCACGATCAATTTGTTCGGCACATTCAATTGCATCCGACTGGTCGCCGCTGAAATGGAAAAGAATGATCCGCAGGCTGACGGTGAGCGCGGCGTTATCATCAACACCGCTTCTGTCGCGGCCTTTGACGGCCAGATCGGCCAAGCGGCCTATTCCGCATCGAAAGCCGGCGTCGCCGGTATGACGCTACCGATTGCGCGCGATCTCATGTCGCTTGGCGTTCGCGTCAACACTATCGCGCCCGGTATTTTCTGGACGCCGATGATGTCGGGCATGGACCAGAAAATTCAGGACGCGCTTGCCGCCATGGTGCCGTTTCCCAAGCGTCTTGGACGACCGGAAGAATACGCCTCCATGGCGCTCGAAATCTGCCGTAACGCTTACATGAACGGCGAAACAATCAGGCTCGATGGAGCCATCAGAATGCAGCCGAGATAAGCGATGCGCCGCTCAACCCGCCCGCGAAGGCGGGCAAACTATAGCTTGGGCGGCGTTTTCGCGTAACCGGTTTCATACCGCGGCGGCTTGGCGATACGCGCCAGTCGCTAGACACGTACGAAGAAAGAAGAAACGAATATGTTCAACATCACCAAAAAATCGATTGAATGGGCCGGCCGGACGCTGACCCTCGAAACTGGCCGCGTGGCGCGGCAAGCTGACGGCGCGGTGCTCGCGACCTATGGCGACACGACTGTGCTCGCGGCCGTCACGGCGGCGAAAGCGCCGAATCCGAATTTTGATTTCTTTCCGCTGACCGTTCACTATCAGGAACGATATTACGCTGCGGGTCGCGTACCCGGCGGATATTTTAAACGTGAAGCCCGCCCAACGGAAAAAGAAACCCTGACGTCGCGCCTGATTGATCGGCCGATCCGTCCGCTCTTTGCCAAAGGCTTCAAAAACGAAGTCCTCGTCGTTGCGCAGGTTCTTTCCCACGACCTTGAGAACGACCCGGATGTGATCGCGTTGATTGCAGCATCAGCAGCGCTGACGATTTCCGGCGTTCCGTTCATGGGCCCGATTGCAGCGGCGCGCGTTGGATATATTGACGGCCAGTATGTCGTTAATCCGAGCATCGACCAGATGCCGGAAACGAAACTTGATCTCGTCATGGCGGGCACGACCGACGCCGTCATGATGGTTGAAAGTCAGGCGAGCGAGCTTTCCGAAGACGTCATGCTCGGCGCCGTGATGGAAGGCCACAAGGCCGCGAAACAAGCGATCGATCTCGTCATTGATTTTGCCGAAGACTGCGCGAAAGAGCCGTGGGAATTTACCCCGCCGGACAATTCGGCCGTCGAACGCCAGGTCCGCGAACTCGTCGAAGGCGATGTTCAGGCGGCCTATAAGCTTCAGGTCAAACAAGACCGGCAAGAAGCGCTCGGCGTGGCCAAGGACAAGGCGATTGAAGCGCTGTGCGATGACGAAAACGATGATGCGCCATCGAAGTCCGTTGTCGGCGGCGCCTTCAAAACGATCGAATCTGACATTGTGCGCGGCGGCATCCTTGATACCGGCGAACGCATTGACGGCCGCGATACGAAAACGGTTCGCCCGATCGTATCGGAAGCTGGCGTCCTGCCCCGGACCCATGGGTCGGCGCTCTTTACCCGCGGTGAGACGCAGGCGCTTGTCGTCGCGACACTCGGCACGGGCGAAGACGAGCAATTCATCGATGCGCTCGAAGGCACGCGCAAGGAAAGCTTCCTTTTGCATTACAACTTCCCACCTTATTCGGTCGGCGAAGTGGGCCGCATGGGCTTCACCGGACGGCGTGAAATCGGCCACGGCAAGCTTGCATGGCGCGCGTTGAAAGCCATTCTTCCGTCCCAGGAGGAATTTCCTTACGTCATCCGCCTCGTTTCGGAGATCACCGAATCCAACGGTTCATCTTCCATGGCGACGGTCTGTGGCGCCTCGCTCGCGATGATGGACGCTGGCGTACCAGTGAAACGCCCGGTCGCGGGCATCGCCATGGGCCTTATCCTTGAAGGTGAGAAATTCGCCGTCCTTTCGGACATTCTGGGCGATGAAGACCATCTCGGCGACATGGACTTTAAAGTCGCGGGCACGGATGAGGGCATCACCTCGTTGCAGATGGACATCAAGATTGCCGGCATCACGAAAGAGATCATGCATACCGCTCTTGGCCAGGCCAAGGACGGACGCATGCATATCCTTGGCGAGATGAGCAAAGCGCTCGATCACGCCCGTGACGATCTTGGCGAACACGCGCCGCGGATTGAAACCATGCAGATCGCGAAAGACAAAATTCGCGACGTCATCGGCGCCGGCGGCAAGATTATCCGTCAGATCGTTGAAGAGACCGGCGCCAAGATCAACATTGATGATGAAGGCCTCATCAAGATTGCATCGAGCGCCAAAGAGGAAATCGAAGCGGCGCAGAAATGGATCCATTCCATTGTCGCTGAGCCGGAAGTCGGCGAGATCTACAAAGGCAAAGTCGTCAAAACGATGGACTTCGGCGCCTTTGTTAATTTCTTCGGCGCCCGTGACGGCCTCGTTCACATTTCGCAATTGAACGACGGCCGCCCGGAAAAAACCACCGATGTGGTCAAGGAAGACGACGAGGTTTTTGTAAAACTTCTCGGCTTTGACGATCGCGGCAAGGTGCGCCTGTCGATGAAAGTCGTCGATCAGGAAACCGGCAAAGAAATCAAGCAAGACGACGATTGACGCCGTCTTTCTCCGAAATATGAGACAAAAGAGGGCCCGGCATTGTCGGGCCCTTTCTTTTTGCCGCTAACGGGGCCGATACGGGCCTTGCATCTGGCCCCTTTTCCGCAGGTTTTCTTGCTTTAAGATGCGCGCCAGCGAATCAGGTGAAATCCGAAGGGGGATAGCCATGAGCCAGTCACAACGATCAGTCGGTCGCTTAATCCACAGGGCCGCAGTGATTACCGGCGCTGTATCAATAGCCGCGTGCGGCGGTGCTGATGATGCGGTGCCGGCCGAGACGCCGGCGGCGGTCGAAGCGGCCGCCGAAGAGACGGTCTTGTCGCCAGCCGAAGTGCTCGCCGATATGGCGGCGCGCCATGCGCGCGAAGTGCTCGTTGTTTCGCCGGAACTGGCGACGTCGCTTGGCGTTTCCGATGATCTCGCTGGCGAGAATTATCTTTCCCGCCTGGGTGAATATGGGTTTGCCGCCGGACAGCGCGCACGCGAAACGAACGATCGTTTCCTGCAGGAACTTCGCTCAATCGACAAAGCCAATCTGTCGGGCGACGCACTCGTCACTTACGAAATTCTTTATGACGCTTATCGGATTGCTGCGCGGCGCAATCAGTTCGGGTTTGGCGGCGCGGCTGAGTTCGGTTCTGCGTCACCGAATTCGGGCGCTGGTTGGGCCGCAACGCCTTACATGGTGACACAACTGACGGGCCCGCATCTTTATCTGCCGCGCATGCTGCAGACCCAGCACCGGCTGGAAACACGGGCCGACGTTGAGGCGTATCTTTCCCGGCTTGAAGCGCTGGGTCGTGTGTTTGATGAAGTGATCGAAACCGTCGGCGCCGACGCCGCCTTGGGCGTGACGCCGCCGGCGTTTTCCCTGACCGGCGCGGCGAACGCTATCCACGGACTGATAGAACCGGACGCCGCCGATCACCCGCTGGTGACAACGCTTGCATCGAAGATGGAGGCGATTGAAGAGCTGACCGCTGATGAACGCGGACAGTTTACAACGGCTGCCGCGGAGCGTGTCGATGCGGTTGTTTACCCCGCTTATACGCGCCTTGCCGTGACGCTGGAGGGGCTCGTCGATCAGGCTGGCGGCGACGCCGGAATCTGGCGGCTCGGCGAACAGGGTGAGGCCTATTACCAGTTCACGCTCGACGCCTATGGCGGCGGCGGCATGAACGGCGATGAAATTCATGAGCTTGGTCTTACTGAGGTTGCGCGCATCACGGCGGAAATGGACGGACTTTTAAAGTCGATCGGACTGAGCGGCGGTTCGGTTTCGGAACGCATGCAGCAACTGGCGGCGCGCGAAGACAATGTTTATCCGAACACGGATGAAGGCCGCGAAGAATTGCTCGAACGCTTACGCCAGCAAGTCGCTGATATTGAAGTGTTGGCGCCGGACTGGTTTGGCGCATTGCCAACATCAGATCTCGAAGTGCGCCGTATTCCTGTTTATGAGCAGGACTCATCGCCGGGCGGATATTATTCCGGCGCCCCGCTCGATGGGTCGCGCCCGGGGATCTACTGGATCAATTTGAAAGACACTGCCGACAATCCGATCCATTCCCTGCGCACGCTCACCCATCACGAAGCCGTGCCGGGCCATCATTTCCAGATTTCGCTCGCCAACGAAAAAGAGGGCATGCCGCTCATCCGCAACATGTTGGCTTACTCGGAATACTCGGAAGGCTGGGCGCTTTATTCGGAAAAACTCGCCACGGAAATGGGCGTCTATGAGGGCCGGCCCGAGGAAGATCTCGGCCGCCTTCAAGCGGAGATATTCCGCGCCGCGCGCCTCGTTGTTGATTCCGGACTTCACGCCAAGCGCTGGACCCGCGGTCAGGCGATTGATTATATGGTGTCGGCGACCGGCGAGACACGTGCTTCCGTCACACGGGAGATCGAACGCTACGCCGCCGTGCCGGGCCAGGCCTGCGCCTATAAGCTCGGCATGCTCAAAATGGAGAGCCTGCGGGCCGAGGCGGAAAGCGCGCTCGGCGACGCCTTCGATATCAAGGCGTTTCACGACGAGATCTTATTGACAGGCCCTGCGCCGCTTAGCGTCCTTGAGGCTAAAATCAAGCGCTGGATCGCGGCATCCAAGGGTTGAGGTTTCCTCGCCTGGCGAAGTAGTATTTGAGGGCGCGAATTGGGCAAGGCGGCGACAACAGGTCGCCGGCGTATTTTTATTGGATCGCGCGCAAGTACCGGGGGCCTCCTATGGCGCGATTTTCTGTTGTTTTTTTCTCAATTATTCTGGCGATCGCATCGGTTGAGGCCGCGGATCCGCCGCCGGTTTCCGCCTATGGGCAATTGCCAAATGTTCAATCGATGGTGATTTCGCCGAATGGCGAGCGCATCGCGTTTATTGCGGGCAACACCAAGGAAGAACGCAGCGTTCTCATTATTTCACTGACTGGCGAGGCGCCAAACCGCATCCCCCTCAATGGCGAACGAGGCGTTGGTGTTCAGTGGCTATCCGATGATCGGATTTCGGTCGTCGTCTACAAATATACAGAGCGACCGGGCGGCGAGCGCGCAACTTTTAATGATGTGCGCCGCCTCATTATGAATGTCGACGGCACGAAATCGATTGAAGTCAGTCCGGCTGTTGGCCCGAGCAACCTTTTGCCGGACGACCCTGACAACGTCATCTTGGTCGCCGGAACGATCAAGCTTGATGAACGTGCTCGCTCGTCTACCGAACTTTACCAGCGGACGGACATTTACAAGTTTAACGTCAACACCGGCAAAGCGAAGCGACTTCACGCCGGACGCGAAGGTACGAGCGGGTGGGTCCTCTACCCCGATGGTGAGCCGGCGTTACGTCTTGATGCAGATTTTGATACCGACCTTGGGGATGCGCTCAATTTGCGGGCAAAGCGTACGACGCTTTACGCCAAGTCAGGCAACGGCTGGAAGCGCATTTTGGACTTTTCTGTCGATCCCGACGACGACAATTTTATCACGCCCGCCGGATTTCGCGAGGGCGAAAAAGACCCTTACGCAATTGGGCGGTGGAACGATTCCGACAAAATAGGCCTATATAAAATTGCGATGGATACGGGCGAAATCACCGGCCCGATGTTCGAGCCGGAGCGTTACGATCTTGGTGGCGCATTGATAGATCCTTACACGAAGTACATGATTGGTTATTCGTGGACGGAGGGTGTTTCCAAGAGGGTGATTTGGGACGAAGAACTTAACGATATACGCAGACAAATAGAAAACTCGTTTCCCGACGTGGAAATTGGCATTTCGAGCTGGGATCGAGCGCGTCAACGGTTCATAATTTCTGTGAGCGGCGGACCCGTTGCGCAAAATTATTACCTTTTCGATCGCGCTTCGGGCGCATTGCAGCTCATCGCGAAAGCTTATCCAAATGTGCCTGACGAATGGGTTAACCAGGTTTCCTATGTCGAATACGAAGCTCGTGACGGGACTCCGATAACAGCGTATCTGACGCTCCCGCGCGATCGGGCGCCTGAAAATTTACCACTGATTGTACACCCACATGGCGGTCCGGAGGCGCGTGACAATCCTGGCTTCGATTGGTGGCCGCAATTTCTGGCAAGTCGCGGTTATGCAGTTATTCAACCGCAATTTCGCCACTCAGATGGTTTCGGTCGGGCTTTTGCAAAGCTCGGCTACGGCAAATGGGGCCAGGAAATGCAGACCGATCTTTCCGACGCGATCGATTTTCTCGCCGCGGAAGGCGTCGCCAATCCGGAGCGGGTTTGCATTTTTGGCTGGAGTTATGGCGGCTATGCGGCGTTGGCCGGCGCGACCATCACACCCGAAGATTATAAATGCGCTGTCGCCGGCGCTCCGGTTTCCGATTTGCCGCGCATGCTGCGGTGGGTCGATAACTATCATGGATCAAATTCTGGGTCGGCTGATTATTGGAACCGGGCAATCGGCAGCCGTTACTCATCGGAGGACGATCTGAAAACCTATTCCCCGGCGCGGCGTGTGGATCAGGTTCGCGCGCCAATCATGCTCATTCATGGGGACATCGATCTCATCGTGCCCATCGAGCAGAGTGAGATCATGGCTGACGCCCTCGAAGAGGCGGGCAAGCCTTATGAATTCGTTCGGCTTGAAGGGGAAAACCACAACATTCTTGTCGGCGAGACCCGCATTGAAATGATGGAAGCGCTTGAACGGTTTGTGCTGGAGCACAATCCGCCGGACTAACGGGCCACCGGACTGACGGGGCAACATTTTCCCCGCGATCCACAGGGAAAAATTCTGGAAAATGAAACACGCCATGCAGGTCTCGCATGGCGTGTTTCGCTGGAATCGGCGTAGATAAAAACCAAATCACATTGCCGACCGAAGAAAGGGATCCGCATGAGTGCGCGCGCCATTAAAGCCGAGCCGACTTTTACGCCGAACGAACGATCATTCGCGGCGCCGACGGTAAACGTAAAACGTTTGCCGCACGGCAACGATCTCGATCTGCCGCGATATGAAACGGCGCTTGCGGCCGGCGCGGATGTGCGTGCGGCGATTGGTGAGCCGATTACGCTGGCGCCCGGTGAGCGCCATATGGTCCCAACCGGTATCGCCATCGCCTTGCCGCCGGGTTGGGAGGCGCAGATGCGTCCGCGCTCGGGTCTGGCTGCGAAGCACGGGATTTCCTGCGTCAACGCGCCGGGCACAATCGACGCGGATTATCGCGGCGAGCTGAAAGTGATCTTGATCAACCATGGCGCGGAAGACTTCACCATCAATCGCGGCGACCGCATCGGGCAAATGGTCATCGCGCCGGTTTGGCAGGCGCGTTTTGAGGTCGTTGACGATCTTGATGAAACGGAGCGCGGCCAGGGCGGCTTCGGTTCGACCGGCGTTTGACGCCGGCCGCGCCCCTGCGTCTTGACGCCACCGGCGCGCCGCGGCATTGCCAGTGAATAGCGAAGCCAATGAAAAGCGGACGCGGCGCATGGCAGAACATTTAAAATCCCCGGATCCCGAAATTGTCTACACAGACAAACGGCGACTTTCATGCGATGGCGGCGGCGGCGCGCTTGGCCATCCGGTTGTCTGGTATTCGCTTGACGATGGCGAAGCCGAATGCGGCTATTGCGACCGCAAGTTTATTTACAAGCCGGACGGCGCCAAGTCGGCGCATTAGCAATTAGCGTAATGGAAATGGCGGACGCGCTGCGGCATCCGTATCGCCTGTTGTTTCATCGTTATCCATTGCATCGTCGGCGTCGGTAGGCGCTATTTCATCGGCTTGCATATCCGCCGTCTCGGCCGCTTCGTCTGATGCAGCAACGTCAATGATGGACGCGTCATCCGGCGACGGGCCATCAACGTTTTCCAGATCCGCAGACGATTGTTCTTCGTTGCGCGCGGTCTCTGGCGTCGTAGCGCTGACACGCGCTAAATTACCCTCCAGTGCGCTGATGCGGTCGGTCAATGCGGCAACGGCGCCCTTTAACGCGATGTCCTCGCCAGGTTCAGTATCGCCGTCCGTTTGCGATGCGGCATTCATCATATGCAATGTCGCCATTAAAGATGTCGGTGAGGCGATCCATATACGGGCGCGATAACTGTCCTGAACGATATCTGCAAAATTTCGGTGGAGATCGGTAAAGATCGTGTCATTGGGCACGAACAGGATCGCGAAGTCGGCTGTTTCATTCCGGACGATGAGTTTCTCGGCGACAAAGATCATGTGGCGAAGAATGGCGCGGCGATAAGCTGTGGCGGCATGGTCGCGATTTTTTTCTTCGGCGCGGGCGTAGCGGTCAAAAGCGTCGGCGGGAAAGCGCGCGTCGATGGCGAATGCGGCCGCGCCCGGACGCGAAATCATGCAATCGGCTTTCGCGCCGCTTTCAAGTTCGCGATCAAACGCATATCGATCAGACGGCAACGCCGAACGAACGAGGTCGCCCAGTTGCAAGGTTCCGGCGACAGCGGGGGCGGCGCGTTCGGCGAGCAGCGCATTGAGACGGCGCAACTCTTCCGGGCGCGCCTGATCGGCTGCTTGCGCCGCGCTCAACGCATCAATGCGTTCAGCAAGGCTCATAAGGGCCGCTTCCATGGTCTGCTGCAAAGTTGCGACATGGGTCGCGATCGCAGCGGCATCGCTGTCGGGCGCTCGCGTCTCCTTGCCAGCGTCTTGCAGGCGGGCGTCAATATCGACGGCGGCGGTGTGCAGGCGTTGATGCATATCATCGCTCAGCACATTAAATTTTTCCTCCAGCACCGTGCTGATCCGGGTCTCGACCCCGTCCGCATCACGCGCGAGCCGGTCCGCCATCGCATCGAGTTTTCCCTGCATCGCTGACATTGCCTGCATGCGCTGATCGAATTGCGCGTCTGCATTGCGTTGCGCACGTTCGGCTTCGCGGCGACCAGCCTCAACGGCGTCCGCGCGCCGGCGCAAATCAGCGTCTGCGTTCGCGCGCATCTGTGCAGCTTCTTCTCGGGCGCGGCGGCGATCTTCCTCCGCCTGCTCAAACTCCGCCGTTTCGCGGCGCTCACGCTCCGCGTCCCAATAGTCCTGGTCAATTTCTGGAAGGTGGTCGATCCGCACATCGTCGGGCGCCGCTGCATCATCTTTGGCCTCAACAAGGTCGAGCACATCGAGCGCGCCTTCATATTCCGGTGTTTCCCGTTGCTCTTCGTCACCGCGTGAAAACAGGCCGGCAAATGGTGTTGCGGTTTTTTCATCCGTTGCCGCGCTGTCTATCGCCGCGGCAATCTCCGCCATTTTTGGATCGGGTTCTGAGTCCAGCACCGTCTCGGCGACGACTTCTTCGAGCGGCTCAACCTCCTCCGGAGTAACTTCCGGATCGTTCGCAGGAAAAAGTTCTGTAAGCGGGTCCCGGTTCAGGTCTTTGCGATCTTTTTTCTTGTTCTGTTTTTTCTTCCGGTCCTTTTCCCGCAATGACTTTCCGTCGATGTCCGACTGCGCCGGCGGATCGAACGTGATTTCCGCATTCGCGCCGGCGGGCTCAAAAAAATCTGTCTCGCGGGCCATGCGTTCGGCGGGCTTGATCACGCGTGCGCGAATGATGGCGATGATGATGATGAGGAAGATGGAAATGAATGCGCCGAACCCGATCCACTGCGCCGTATCGGTTCCATCAAACAAAGGTTCTTGCGGCGCGGGCTGTTCGGTTGACGCCTGTGGGGTTGGGGCTTGTTGGGTTGGCGGTTGGCCATCCTGAATCGCAAAATTAAGGCGCACACTATCCTGCGCCGACAACATGTCGCGAAAGGGCGTTAGCGTCCCCATTTCTCTAATCCCACCAAAACTCTACGCTACTTCGCTCAGTATACGGGAAAAACCGTTAAAATGCGAGGGGTTAGCATTAACCATAGGGGCAATGGAATTCCCTCGCGGATCTTGACGGACGCTGATCGCGCTCATACCTCAAGGGCCATGGCGATCCGAAAGATCCTTACTGCGCCGGACCCGCGGCTGCGCGAAATTTCCAAACCCGTAGAACGGGTCGATGATGAATTGCGCGCGCTGATGGATGATATGCTGGAGACCATGTATGACGCGCCGGGCATTGGCCTTGCGGCGATCCAGGTCGGCGTTCCGTTGCGGGTTATTGTCATGGACCTTGCCGGAGAAGACGAAGAACCGGCGCCGCAGTTTTTCGTCAACCCGGAAATTCTCAACCCGTCCGAAGATCTCGCCACCTATGAAGAGGGTTGCCTTTCCGTTCCCGAGTTTTTTGACGAGGTTGAGCGGCCTGCGCAATGCCGGGTAAAATTTCTGGACTACAATGGAAAAGAACATACTCTCGATGCGGACGGAATGCTCGCCACCTGCATTCAGCACGAGATGGACCACCTTGAGGGCGTCCTTTTTATCGATCATTTGTCGCGCCTCAAACGCGACCGCGTTTTGAAAAAACTCAAAAAGGAACAGCGCCTCGCCGCCGCGGAATAGGCTGGCGGTCGCCGGGATCTCGCTATGCGCCTAGCCTTTATGGGCACGCCGGCGTTCGCTGCGCCGGTTCTCTCCGAACTTGTCGCTGCGGGCCACGATGTCGCCGCCGTTTATTCGCGCGCGCCAACACCGTCAGGGCGCGGCCACAAACTGCAACGATCGCCGGTGCATGCGCTCGCAGAAGATCTGCAACTTGACGTGCGCACCCCGAAGAATTTTAAATCGCAGGAAACATGCGATGCATTCGCTGCACTCGATCTCGATGTTGCGATTGTCGTCGCCTATGGGCTGATCCTGCCACAGGCTGTGCTCGATGCGCCGCGTCATGGATGCCTCAATCTTCATGGATCGTTGCTGCCACGCTGGCGCGGTGCGGCGCCAATTCAGCGCGCGATTATGGCCGGCGACAAGGTCACTGGCGTGCAGGTCATGCAGATGGAAGCCGGTCTCGATACCGGTCCGGTCTTGTTGTCTGAGTCTGTTGAAATAGCCGCTGACGACACGGCCGCAACGCTGCATGACAAGCTCGCGCCGGTTGCCGCTGGCCTTGCGCCGCGGGCGCTTGCGGCGCTTGAGCGCGGCGGGCTCGTCGAAACGCCGCAACCGGAGGAAGGCGTCACGTACGCCCATAAAATATCGCCGGACGAAGCCAAGATAGACTGGACACAACCGGCCGGCGCCGTCGACGCTCATATTCGTGGCCTGTCACCGTTCCCGGGCGCCTGGTTCGAGGCAAGTGGCGGGCGGGTCAAGGCGTTGATGTCGACCGTGGCGTCAGGGGTCACAGAAGCTTCGCATGCTCCGGGGGAAATTCTTGATACGGATGGCCGCGTTGTCGTTGCCTGCGGCGATGGCGCCATTTCGCTGACAATTTTGCAGCGCGCTGGTAAGCGGGCGCAAAGCGCAGAAATTTTCCTGCGCGGCTTTTCATTGGCGCCGGGCGACAGGCTGACCTGATCCATGCCCCGTTATAAGTTGACCGTTGAGTTTGATGGCGGCCCGTTTGTCGGTTGGCAGCGCCAGGAGAACGGCGCCTCCGTGCAAGCGGCGATGGAGGACGCCGTCAATGCCCTGACCGGTGCGCCGGCGCTCGTTTATGGCGCGGGGCGCACGGACGCCGGCGTTCACGCCCTCGCCATGGTCGCCCATGTGGATATTGAAAAAGACTATGGCGCCGATGTCGTGTGCAATGCGCTCAACCAGCATCTAAGGCCGGCGCCGATTGCCGTGCTTGCCGCTGAGCAGGTGAGTAACGACTTCCACGCGCGCTTTTCCTGCATTCGCCGGGCTTATGAATATCGCATCGTCAATCGCCGCGCGCCGTTGACGCTGGAACGCGGACACGCCTGGCGCGTGACGGCGCGGTTGGATGCCGACGCGATGAATGCGGCAGCGCAAACGCTAGTCGGCCTGCATGACTTTTCGACTTTTCGATCCGTTCAATGTCAGTCAAAGAGCCCGGTTAAAACGCTTGAAGAAATATCGGTGTCGCGGGCCGGAGAGGACGTCATCTTACGCTGTGCAGCGCGATCCTTCCTCCATCATCAGGTGCGATCCATAACCGGCTCCCTCGTTGAGGTCGGTCGCGGCAAATGGCGCGCGCGTGATCTGAAAGCCGCGCTAGAGGCGAAATCGCGCGACGCCTGCGGGCCCGTTGCGCCGTCGGACGGGCTGTATTTTCGCCGGGCCGACTACGAAACCAGTTGATAAAGCCGAATGGCGAGGTTGGTCAGAACGGCGTAAATCCCGAAAGACACCGCGGAGAGGCCAACAATCACCAGGATGGTGACGCCAACAGTAATGGGCAGGATGCGCCGAATGACGATCCAGAACAGATAAATGCTGAAAATCAGGACCACGAAATAAAGTAGCGATCCGATTTGCGCATTGCCGGTTGTTACAAAGACGACCGCCGGCGCCAGAACCGTGATGAAGGCGAGCAACTGGCTCCAGTTAAACGAAACGATCAGCGCCGTCGTTTCCTGTGTCGCCTCAAGCCGTTTCGCAACAAACCCCAATGCGGCGGCGGTCATGAGCCAGACAATAAGCGATGCAAGCAATTCCACTGGCGCCAATATGACGAGCGGCGCCTTTGCATAAAGACTGGATTGAAACGCTGGTGCGCTTCCGGCGATTTTGTATTCTGTAAGGACGCCGACAATTGCGAACGGCGCGGAAAAAGCAATTGCCCAGAAAGACGTAAAGACCCCTTCTGTCGACAGATCCATTTCGTCGCGCCAGTCGTCATCGCCGGCGGCAAGACGCCAGACGCCGCGTAAATGACGCGCCGCGTAGGCAAAACTGATCATTGTGCGAACCGATGAAAATAGCGGGTGATGATCAGCGTATAAATGTCCGTCAGGAGGTTTATGTCCGACACCGCGACGTTTTCATCGGTCTGGTGCATGGTCGCGCCAACCATGCCGAATTCGGCGACCGGGCACATATCCTTGATGAAGCGCGCATCGGACGTGCCGCCAGATGTTGAAAGCTCGGGCCGGCGCCCTGATTGTTCATCGACCGCGTCCTGGAGGAGGTGGATGAATTCCATATCGGTCGTCAAAAACGCCTCGCCAGAGACAATGGTTTCAAGCGTATATTCGGCGCCGACGTCCTTTGCGACCGCGTCTGCTTTTTCGCGCGCCCATTGGGTGATCGCCCCGCCGGTCCAGTTCGGATTGAACCGCACATTGAACCGCGCTGTCGCTTTTTCGGGGATAACATTGTGGGCCGGATTGCCGATATGAATGTCCGTAACCTGAAGACTTGACGGTTGGAACCGCTCATAACCATCGTCGAGTGGTGTTTCGGAAAGAACGAGCAACTTGCGCATCAGCGCCGGGATCGGGTTTTTTGCAAGCGCCGGATAGGCCACATGGCCCTGTTTTCCGGTCACAGTCAGCCAGCAATTGATAGAGCCGCGGCGCCCGACCTTGATCATGTCGCCAATCTCCGTCGGGTTCGACGGCTCGCCGACAAGACAGTGATCAATCACCACGTCGTTTTCGCGCATCCAGTCGAGAACCTTGCGCGTGCCGTTAATGGCCGGGCCTTCCTCGTCGCCTGTAATCAGGAACGAGAGCGATCCCTTCACGGCGCCCGTCTCAATTGCCCGCGCGGCCGCTGCCGCAAACGCGGCGATGGCGCATTTCATATCCGCCGCGCCGCGGCCCCAGAGCCGTCCTTTTTCAATCGCCGCGTCAAAAGGCGGCCGCGTCCAGCCGGCTTCATCGCCGGGCGGGACAACGTCTGTGTGGCCGGCGAAACAAAGATGCGGGGCAGCGTCCCCATATCGAGCGAAGAGATTGTCGACATCTTCGAACTTCAGCCGTGTGCATTGAAAGCCGAGCCCGATGAGCGCGTTCTCCAGCACATCAAGTGCGCCTTCATCGGCCGGCGTCACGGACGGCCGGCGAATGAGGGCGCGGGAAAGGTCGACGGGGTCGATCGTGGTCATGAGCAATATCTTAGGCGAGCGCGGGCGAAAATCATAGCGCCGCCAGCGCGCGATCTAATCCCGCAACAATTCGTTTACGGATGTTTTTGAGCGCGTACGTTCATCGACCTGTTTGACAATCACGGCGCAGTAAAGATTTGGCCCGCCCTTGGCCGATGGCATCGAGCCGGCAACGACGACCGAATAGGGCGGGACTTCGCCATAGGTGACGGCGCCGGTTTCCCGGTTGACGATTTTCGTTGAGGCGCCGAGATAAACGCCCATGGAAAGGACTGACCCTTCGCGGACGATAACGCCTTCGGCGACTTCCGACCGGGCGCCGATAAAGCAATTGTCCTCGATGATGACGGGGTTTGCCTGCAACGGCTCCAGTACGCCGCCAATCCCGGTCCCGCCGGAGATATGACAATTGGCGCCGATCTGGGCGCACGACCCGACGGTCGCCCAGGTGTCGATCATAGCCCCTTCGCCCACATACGCGCCGATGTTGATAAAGGACGGCATCAAGACAGCGTTTTTTGCGACGAAAGATCCGCGGCGCACCGTGGCGTCCGGTACGGCGCGAAAGCCGGCGCGCTCGAAATCTTCCGCCTGCCAGCCGTCAAATTTTGACGGCACTTTGTCAAACCACGATGCGGCGCCGGGCCCCCCGGCAATCAGCGCGTTGGGATTAAGGCGGAACGACAACAAGACAGCTTTCTTCAGCCATTGGTTGACGGTCCATTCGGTGACATTACCGTTGGAATTTGCCGGTTCTGCAACGCGCGCAGCGCCGCTGTCGAGCATGTCTAACGCGGCGGCGACAGCCTCGCGGGCTTCGCCAGTTGTCGCTGCGCTGATGTCTGCCCGATTCTCCCAGGCCGCGTCGATGATGCCGGCGAGCTGTGTCGATTCAATCATGTTTTTTCTTTCAAGCGGGTCAGGCGGCGCTGGCGGTTGTGGTGCGCGCTGACTCAAGGAATGCAGTAAGGTTGTCGGTCGTGTGATGTATATGGGCTGCCGTATCACCGATGCGGGCCGGGCGTTTTTCCGCCGGTTCATCGGCAAGCCACGCAGCATCTGAGCAAACGAGTACGGTTGTCATGCCCATCGCGTGCGGCGTTTCGAGATTGTGGGCGAGGTCTTCAAACATTGTGGCGCGCGACGCGTTGATGCCGAAACGGCGTATGAATGTCTCATAAGGCTCAGGATGTGGCTTTGGCGTGTAGTCTGCTGCTTTGATGTCAAAGACATCATCAAAGAGATGAAAGACGCCAAGCGCGCCAGCGACATTTTCTGCGTGGGCGACCGATCCGTTGGTGTAGATGTATTTTTTTCCCGGAAGCGCGTTGATTGCACTCGCAAGAGCGCGGTTTTCTGAAATTGGCGCCAGATCGATGTCATGCACAAAGTCGAGAAAATGATCGGGCTCGACATCATGTTCACGCATCAAGCCGGCCATGGTCGTTCCATAGCGCACATAATAGTCTTTCTGGAGCTTGCGTGCGTCGTCATGGGCGAGCGAAAGGCGGTCGCGAATATACGTTGTCATACGTGCGTCGATCTCGTCAAACAGACGGCATTCGGCGGCGTATAATGTGTTATCGAGGTCAAAGACCCAACAATCGATGTGACGAAGGTCAGTCAAGGGTGCATCTTTTCTTTGGGTAAGCGTTATTGAGTCGTTCTTACTGAGTCGGCGGGTCCGCAAACATGTCCGGCGTGAATTCAAATGTCGCCGACGGCGCGCCGCCGACATCGACACGGCGGAAAAGCGCTTCGTCCAGGTCCTGCTCAGTACAGCTTAATTCATTCCCGGTGCTGAACATGACTGCGTTGACGCAAAACGACGTGTCGCCGCCGGTAAGACGTTTTTCCGACGCGCCGGATTCGATTGCGCCGTACACGAAATAATGGTCTCGCTCGAGATCGCCCTTGAGAATTTTTGAGCAAACCCCGGGGTCCAGTTTCCACCAGCCTTTAGAAATGTAACGGGCATCGTCCTGCGGCTCGGCGATCGCGGCCCAGACGGCGTCATTTGTCTTGTTGCAATAGAAAAACCCAAGCTTGGCTTCGCGCGCATTGGCGTCTTCGATCAACGCATCAATCAATTCATCGTCGATGCTGTTTGCATCGGTCAGGCCTTTTTCGCGCCGATAGGATGCAAGCGCGCGCTGGGTCGACCGACCCATGGCGCCGTCAATCCGGCTGACCTCTTTGCCAACATCTTGCAGTAAGCGCTGAACACCGGCGACTTCCGCAGAGTAGACCGTGAAATTGCTGGCTTCGGTAAAATCCGTCTGCCAATTGCCGCCGGCAGCTTCCGTGACATCGACATCGAAGAATTTTCGCTGGCTTAACGGGTCGCCGCGACAGACCTCCTGGTTGCGGAGATTGAAAAAGCCGTAATTTTCAACACAAAGAGGGGTTTCGCCGGACCACATTCGCAACGCGCCGCGATGGCCTGCGATGGCTTCAGCGTACACGAAATAACGACCCGGATTGGTGGGTTCGGTCAAGACAACCTTGCATTGGCCGGGCCGCAGCCGCCACCATCCACGGGTCGCCAGCCGGTCGCCGTCCACATAGCCAATTGCGGCGGACAGCGCGTAACTCGATTTATTGCACAGGCTGTATTTCGCCTCCGCCTGTCCGGCGCCGATTATCCCGGAAAAAGCGAAAATGGCAAAAAACAGAAATAAACGCATTGCGATTGCACCGGCGGCTGATCAAAACGATGGCGGTAATTCACTCGAAACGGCTCATGGGATCAAGCGCGCACGCATGAATTCGCCAATGAAATTCGAATTCCTGGAAAAGGAGACGGCGCAACGGGTCAAAGTGTTGTTTCCGCTGCCGCTTTTCAAAGCCTATGATTATCTGGCGCCGGCCGGCGATGCGCCTGCGCCCGGTTCTTTTGTGCGCGCACCGTTCGGGGCGCGCGAGATTGTCGGGGTTGTCTGGCCGGAACCGGCCGATGTCGCCGTGCCGGCAGCGAAATTGAAGGCGATTTCTGAACTTATCGACGCGCCGCCTTTATCAGCCGGGATGCTCGACTTTCTGGCCTGGGCGGCGCGCTATACGATGTTCCCGCTGGGCTCGGTATTGCGCATGACCATGCGGTCCGGCGACGTGCTTTCCACGCCAAAGGCGCAAACCGGTTATCTGCCAACAGGCGATACGCCTGCACGGCTGACGCCTCAGCGTCAAAGCGTATTGGATGCGGCCGGTGTAGAGCCGATGACCGCCGCCGCGCTGGCGGGCGCCGCTGGCGTCAGCGACGGCGTTGTCCGCGGTCTTGCGAAATCCGGCGCCCTTCGCGCCGTCGAGATTGATCCTGACCCGCCGTTCGATGCGCCTGATCTCGCCACAACCGGTCCGCAGCTTTCCGAAGACCAGCAATATGCGGCAGACGCTTTGGCGGGGCCGATCGAGGAAGGGCGCCATCAAACGCTGCTCATTGACGGCGTCACCGGCTCGGGAAAGACGGAGGTCTATCTCGAGGCTGTTGCGACGGCTCTGCGGCGTGATGAAACCGCGCAAGCGCTCATCCTGATCCCGGAGATCGCGCTCACCGTGCCCTTCCTGAAGCGCGTTGAGGAACGGTTTAACGCCGCACCAGCGCCGTGGCATTCGGATATGACATCAGCGGGCCGGCGGCGCACATGGCGCCGGGTCGCAGAGGGCCAGGCCCGGCTTGTGGTCGGCGCGCGCTCAGCGCTGTTCCTACCGTTCGCCAATCTCAAATTGGTTGTCGTCGATGAAGAACATGACGGCGCCTACAAACAAGAAGACGGCGTCATCTATCATGCGCGCGATCTGGCGGTTGCCCG
>JAJFFU010000161.1 GCA_021776465.1 Parvularculaceae bacterium | reverse complement strand
CTATAAATAAGCTGTGCAGCTAAGCATGTACCGTGACTTTTTTCTAACTCAATTCCGGCTTCTCCGGCTAACGTTACAACCCAACCGGCTCGGCAGTGCGTCGTGCCGCAAGTGTGCCATCTATCCATGTTAAGAGCATTTTTACCAGATGCATTTCCATATACTTTTTGATGTATGTTTTTGATTTTGGGTATTAATACTTTTAAGTTACCACGGCAATCACTGCAATTTGTGCAACTTCTGCAATAACTGCAATTTGTGCAATCAACGCAACTTCTGCAATAACTGCAATTTGTGCAATCAACGCAATCACTGCAATCACTGCAATCACTGCAATCCCTGCAATCCCTGCAATCACGGCAATCACTACAACCACGGCAATCACTGCAACCACGGCAATCACGGCAATCACTACAATCACGGCAATCACTGCAATCACTGCAATCAATGCAATTTGTGCAATTTGTGCAATTTGTGCAATTTGTGCAATTTGTGCAATCACGGCAATCACGGCAATTTGTGCAACCACTGCAATCACGGCAATTTGTGCAATTTGTGCAATCACGGCAATCTATACAATCACGGCAATTTGTGCAATCACTGCAATCACGGCAATTTGTGCAATTTGTGCAATTTGTGCAATTAACTAAGCTGTCTAACGCCTTTTCAGCCCGTTCAATACTTCCAAAAAACTCTACTCCACATTTATTGCCGTTGTCGTCTGTAATAAAATAAGCCATTTTAAACCTCACTTATAAAAGAAATCTCGTACTCCCACCCAACACTGTCAAGGTACCTTTTAGCGTCGTCGATGTTGTCAAAGCTTTTAAGGGGAGGCCCACCGTACTCGTCGTTGTCGTCGAGATTGTGTATAAAGTACCCGTAGACTTGGTAGACCCTTGTACTATTATTCATGTCGTCCCCCTTCAAAAGCCGTCGGTTATGGCTTGGTCTAAAAATCCCGCAGTCGTGCCTACCAGGGTTATTTCTGTACCGTCGTAATAAAATATTTCACCGTCTTTTTCACCTAAAGCATGCCCCTCGTACAGGCGAGCATTGTATCCTTGCACTTGTTCCGTTGTCGCGTCGCCTGGGAATAAGTCGCTGTACTCAGTTTCGGCCCAGTTAAAAACTCGGTCATAATCCTTTACAGTATCTAAATCTTCAAATACTGATACGGACACTTTTTTATGGGCCACCGCGCGGCCTTGATCCCATGAGGCGCTTATATAGTGGTCGCCAGTGTAGGCGGCTTTAAATTGCACGTGGTCGATGCTATAGGGGCTATAAATGCCGCCGTTATCAGACACTATGTTGTCGCCTGAGTTATCAGATACCCTTAGAATAAAAGGATCAAAAAAACTTGAGCTAAGTACATTGTAAGTTGCGTCTTTCGTCGTATGGATGACGAAAACGTCATTTAATATCGCATCGGGGCGACTGGTAAGATACCCGCCAGCATTATCAGCACCAAATTCATCTTTGAAATATTCCGGTATCGTAGGCATATCGAGATTGAGAATAATTGCATCGTCCATTTGTTCCTGTGTTATGTCTAGTATGTTACTCATTGTCCTGCCTCCTTTCTCTTTGTTGAATCTCGGCTATCATGACCAATTGCTTGTTACGCTTAACAGTGTTGATGCGGTTTTTCTTGCCTAAGTTCTTTTGGTTGTTTAACCTCTTTTTCCTAAACTCTTTCGACCTGTACATGTGTGTAGTCCCGTGAAATTGATTGACAAGCATCGTCAATACAGGTACATTTTAAATCCTGTTTAAATAAATTGTCAAGGAAATTTTAAAAATGAGTAAACAAATATTAACACCGCGCTACTACGGGACGGATGCAGAGCGCGCCTTTATCGACGGTCTGGGGTCTTTCGCCCCCGGAAACACACATCTTAGGGGGCTAACCCGCGAACAATTACTAAACAATTACGCACTGTCGGTGTTACGCCGGGAACGGTGGGGGACGATACAAAAAAAGGAAGTTATAGAACACGTAAAAGCAGCACTGAACGAAGAGGCCCTGTATGGAAAATAAATTGAAAATCTGGATTAAACACGCGCACCCGCATGAGCAACAGCATGTCGCCGATCTAGCTGGAATAAAACGCCACTATTTACAACGACTGGCGCGCGGCGACGTGCCCGACCCAGGCTTGTACACCTGCCGACGGTTAGTAAACGTACTTAACGCTTACACTGAAAACCAAGCCAATGACCGATTGCCTTTCTTGACGCTCGACGATCTGTAAAACGGACGTGATACACGGGGGAAAGAAAAAGAACCGCGCACTAAGGCGCGGCAAAAGCCGGGTAAAAGGATGTAACCCCGGCGGAGTTGAGAAAGGATTATAACATGATTTTAGAAAAACTTGGAGCGCGCCACGCTTTCCAAACGTTTGACGACCGCCCTGTTAAAGACAGCGCGCTAATAACATCGGCACACGGCACACTGGAACAACATAAAAGTAATTTACGCGCGGTTAATAAAAACGGGGCTGGGGTGTTTTTCACGGTCAACGAGACCCCCACACGGAGCCGCAAGGCGACCGACATTAAACGGGTCCGCGCCTTGTTCATAGACTTGGATACGGTAGACGAGACGCGCACCTTCGACCACTACCCCCTGGAGCCGTCTTGTATAGTCGAGTCCTCCCCTGGCAAGCACCATGTATATTGGTTCGTCGAGGGCGACGTCCCTTTGTGCGCCTTTACACGTTGTCAAACGGTACTGATTAACGCTTATGACAGCGACCCAAAGATAAAAGACTTATCCCGCGTCATGCGTGTACCGGGGTTCTTCAACAACAAAAACACACCGTTTATGGTGCGCGAAGTAGGAGGCACTGGGGAGGCGTACCCCGCTAGCGAGTTGTTAAAGTGGATCGACAGTATGCCTCAACCAGCTAAGGAACCACCCTCCCCAACACCCCCAGTGGAGATACCCCAGGGGGTGCGCGGTCAAGTCGACGCGGTATTGTGGCGGTTATCTCAAGCGGGGGAGGGGGAGCGCAATAATGCTCTGAATACTTGCGCTTTCCATTTGTTCGGCCTAGCTAAAGCTGGACGAGTCGATAAAATGGACGTTTTCCACCGTATGGAAGACATAGCCGTGAGTATTGGCTTGTCTCGCTCGGAAGCGGTGACAACGATGAAAAGCGCGTGGAAGGGCGCCAAGCCGGTAGTTGACGACTTGTCGTTACTCCCTACCTATGAAGCCTCGGCCGTTCCCGACATGCCTGCGGGCGTCCAGTTGGTACCCATGGCGGATTACGAGCCGAGAAATCCAGACTGGTTGTGGCCCGGGTGGCTGTGTCGCGGTAAGCTGCACATATTAGCTGGCTCCCCGTCGACAGGCAAAACTACGCTTTTTCTAAAACTAGCCGCTATTATATCCAGTGGGGGGCAATGGCCCGACGGCACATACGCACGGCCCCAGAATGTCGTCATGTGGTCGGGGGAAGACGACCCGGAGGATGTACTCCGCCCACGACTCGAACGTGCCGGGGCTGATTTGTCGAAAGTCTTTATACCGCCCCGGATACGCATAGACGGAAGAAACCGTTTCTTTGACCCGTCCACGGATATACCGGCTTTACATATTGAAATGCTGAAAATGGGCAATATAGGGCTACTAGGAATCGACCCTATTATGTCGGCGATACAAGGCGACGGGCATAAAAATACTGAGGTACGGCGATCCCTCCAACCTTTAGTATCACTGGCGGCTCACGTGCGCTGTCCGGTTGTCGGCATCGCCCATTTTACCAAAGGCACCAAGGGCCAGGATATCGTTGAACGGGTGAGTGGTTCGGGCGCTATCGGGCAGTTAACCCGGATAGTTCTGGCGACCTCACACGACCCAGAAACGGATACTCGTACCGTTGTCCGCGCTAAATCGAACCTGGGGGAAAATGGTGGAGGGTACAACTACACAATAGAATATGGCCCTTTGCCTAACCACCCGGATTTACATAACACTTCCGTCGTTTTTGGCGCGTCAGTAGATGGTACGGCCGCCGAGATCATACATAAAGCAGAGTCTTCTGCAGAAGAGAAAAGTGCCCTAGACGAAGCCGTAGAATTTTTGGCGGAATACTTGGTAGACGGCCCACGCACCGCGAAAGCAGTTAATAGCGAGTCTAAACGTCTGGGCATATCGGCTATGACTCTGAAGCGCGCTAAATGGTCGCTAGGGGTGGCCAGTAAGCGCGACAGCTTCGGCGGGTGGGAATGGGCCATAACAGAAGGGGGAAAAACCAACAAAAAACGATAATACACGCAAGATACTACCCCCGAAACGCGGCCTAAGGGTCGCGTTTTTTATTGCTTGGACGCGCAAAATACCCTCTTTTCACTTCACTCATTTGTATACTGTTCACTTACATTGCTTAAATATTAGGCAACATTTAATAATCGTTAAAACCCTACTGATTAAATGTTGTGCAACTTTCAACGCCAGTTAAAACATTTATCAATATTCGTTTATAAAGGGTAAAAAAAGAACCTGCTTGAACCTGTCTTTTACCCCTAAGATTTTCACTTCACTCATTTGTATACTGTTCACTTATATTGCTTAAATATTAGGCAACTTTTAATAATTATTGACGGGTAAGTAGTTATCATTACCATTTACACCGTTTTAACTCCTTGATAGGCCACGTGTTTAAATATTCGTTAATCCCACAATGATTAAATATTAAGCAACTTTTAATAATTATTAAGAATGAATCCCCCCTAAAACTTGAACCACTTGAACTCCTTGACAGGTAAAAAAGCGCCGAACTGTGGATAACTTCCAGTAACCCCATATTCTGTATACGTTTTTCGACTGCCTATTTTTTATACAATCACTGGTTCAAGCAAGGAGTTCAAGCGACCATCTTGAACCAGTGATTTGAACCAGTGATTGGAAACTTTCGTTAAAATTATTTTTAACGCTTGTGCAGTATCTCTCCACTCTCTATAATATATAATATATATATATATATATCTTCTTACAGTAACTTACAAAAACCAAATCTTCAAAATGAACCCCTCGGTTAATAATTATTGAAAGTCAAGGAGTTCAAGTGGTTCAAGTTTTAGGAGGCTGGGTAAAATCGTAAAAAGAGGCTCGAAAACGAAAAACACGAATATTTACCCTTTTTTCGACGTTCACCACCCAACTTTTTAACGAATATTGACAGAGGCGTGGGTAAGCGACATACTCACAACTGGAAAAAACTTTAAGGGCATGGCGATGAAAATGGCGATTGCGACGCAAGGGTTGTTGGCGGCGAGAAAGGAAATCAAGAATATCCAGAAGCAGATGGACTTTGCAGCGGCAAACACCATCACGACTATGGCCTTTTCGTCCAAGAAAGTCGTAGACGCGCAGATACTTCGACGCTTAGATAGGCCCACCAGGTACACTCAGAGAGCCGTAGAGGTGATAAAAGCGCGAAGGAATACCCTACTAAGCATCGTGAGGGTATCGTCGAACCAGGGGCGATCTGATACGCTTAAGCACTTATTCCTCGGAGGGACGCGAACACGTAAAGGGTATGAGAGAGTGTTGAATCGGATTGGGGCGCTACCAACCGGGATGTACACCGTACCTGGTGCGGCCGCGCCTATCAACACTTTCGGCAATATTCGCAAAGCGTTCATTGATAAAATGATAAAGCAACTGAGGGGGGTAAAAATACCTCGAAACACGAAGTCGACCCTACCCCCAGGAATATGGCAGCGGATAACCCCCAGAAGGAAACACAAGAAAGGGACTTCCGCATCGCGTGGCGCTAGAAAAGAGTTGTTTGTTGTACACGAGCAGGTGAGCGCATCGGACAAACCGAGGAAAGCGGATGCACCAAAACCCGAAGCTATTATGCTTTTCGTCGAGAGTCCAAAATACCGTAAGAGGTTCGACATGTTGAAGACGGTTGAGGGGGTTATTTCGAAGGATTATAAAAGAGAATTCGACAAGAATTTTAAACGTGCTTTGGCTACAGCTAAGCGAAAATAAGGAGGCTACAAAGATGGATAATGCAGAATTTAAACGGACGATCAACGGCATACCCGGCAATTTAGAGGTAGTAATAAAAACAGGCGGGAAGGTTCGCAGCATCAAAGAAATACAGGTGGAAGGAGGTAAGATTATCTTAAAAGATCGTACTGATAATGACGAAGAGATAAGACGGGAAAAAGCCACGCAAGGGGCTGAGATACTGGCTAAATAACAACCCATAAGTACCGCGAAGTTAACGTCCTTTGAAATAATTTTAAATAATTGTTGACAATGCCGGGGTAATTAAAGATAATTACCCCGTGTTAAATACAAAACTAAAGGAGAAAAAAGGATGTTTAAAAAAGCGGGAATAAGAGACGGAGAAGACTGGCGCAAACACATAGGCGACGGGGTGATGTGTTGGGTTTGGCTCACCGGAAAGGAGAGCGAAAGAATACCTTTAGTCGTTACAGAGTACCGTGAAGGGCTAAGAGAACCGTACGTAACAGGCGTACCCCTACTGGCTTACCCTAACGCGGAGCCGATGGCCGCGGAAGACGTACTCTCGTTCACAGACAAGTACCTATACAAAAAGGGGGCAACCATGATCAACGTTGAGAATACTAGACCGTTGGACAGACGGCTACAGACGAAAAGGCGCGCTCAACCTGGTGATTTACTGATTGATTCGCTATGCGCCTTGTGCGTTTTAATTCCGGCTTTGGTGGTATACGGCGCGCTTGGTACAGGTATATTTTACTTAGTTAAAGAGGTGATGGCATGAGTGCTAAATGGGAAAAGTTTGAGTCTTTCGAAAAGCAAATTAAACCCGCGGAGGATGGGGTGACGCTAAAGTTAAAAGACGGTAGAGAAGTTAAATACGACAGGGGGGTGGTAGACGGTTCAATTTTTGCGGCCGATGTGACACACGTACTAGCACATAGGCCATTACCTCACGCGGAAATGAGAGCAGAACACGCGCGCACAGGGAGGGAGGTGGAGAAGTACGACGGGATAGAGTGCCAGTGGTTCGACGATCTACGCCCAGACTGGATTCCCTTTGATAGATATAGGTTCAAAGAACCCCGCCGGGAAAAAGTGTATTACCGTGAGTTCTTTTATAGGTACGAGGGTAAGATATTCATTGGTGTCGTCAACAAAGATTCGCCAGGGTTGACGGAAGTAGGCGCGGAGAAGATGCAGGGTTTCGTAGAATGGCGCCACAGTGGGTGGAAAGAGAGCATAATATGTGTTTAAACGTACATCTTAAAACTTAATGGCGGTTTAAATGAAAAATGAAAATCCACCCAATATAGTTATAACCCTAACTCGGGACACCTACGGAAAGAACGAAACTCTCGGCACCATCAGCCTTGGCGGGCACATATTACATACTTTAGAACCAGTAATGCGGCAAACTGATGCGGATGTTTCGGAATGGAAACTAAAAGGAGTCACTGCAATACCTACTGGAAGATACCAATTGAACTTTGGGCCGTCTTTTCGATTTAAAAAAAATCTTTTACGTTTAAAGGACGTCCCCGGTTTTACCGGTATCTTAATACATCCCGGAAATAAGTGGCAAGATACCCAGGGTTGTATACTAGTCGGTATGCGTAGAAATAAAAATCACCATGTACATGAATCAGTTAAAGCTGTTAGGTACATTGAACAAGTAGTTAATACTTGGTTGTGGATGGGTAGTAAAGTGTCTTTAGAAGTGGTAAACGGATTGTGAGTAAATTAATTTTAACTTGGATAGAAAATGCATATTAAAACTAAATATCTAAAAGCAGCATTGTTAACTGTAGCAGGCCCGAAAGATACGCGAGACTATCTTAAAGGTGTACTGATTGAGGTGTACCCTAACCATGTGGTTATTGTATCCACTGACGGAACCAGACTGACCTTGATAAGACAAGAGATGGACGATGGGACGTCTTTTCGGACGGGGCACTATATAATCCCAGCCTCAGTAATTAAAAGCATCAATAATAAGATTGGTGAGGTTGAGTTCCACCCGAGCAAAGACGAGGGAAAAATAGAAATGGTGGACGGACCAACCGCTACGGTGTTTGAGCCAATTGATGGAAAATACCCAAATTTCCGCAATATAATACCGCGAGGAAGAACGTCGGGTATTGGGGCGAACTACAAAACCTCTTATGTTGCAGATGCTGGTAAAGTATCCAATCTCTTAGGAGAGAGCAGAGGTGATTACGTTCATATATGCCAAAACGGAAATGCTGCCGGGGTTGTTAGATACAAAGATGAAAACGTTATTATCTTAATAATGCCGTGGATAACCCCAATCACCGAAGATCCTACCACCGAGATTAATGCGGGAATTTACGCGACTTAAAACAAAATTGTGAGTAAATTAATTAAACCATTGGAGAGAAAATGATTACACTACAATTAGTACTAAATACAATTCTTATAATTATAATTATGGGCTTCTATGATTATTATATCAACGAAACCCTTAAAAATAATCATGCTGAAATGATGAGAAAATTAAAGTTGATTGAAGACAAGATTACCAAACTAGGAAACGACGAGGGGGAAGTATGTTCAAGAACGCAGGATTAAAAACTATAGGGCAAGCGATACAGCGCAGTATCGACGGCGAGATATTTTACTACAAGGGCGTCCCTATTACGATACAGTGGGGTCAAACGAACTTAGGCGACCTACGCATAACCGCAAAGACTGAGTGCACGAGGTCGGTTCACATGCGCGTAAGACATTGGGACGTGCCCGTAAAAGATGACTGGGGCGACGACATATTTGTACGCGGAATAGTGTGGGATGGCCGAGACATGGGCGCACCGAAGTGTAAGCGTGGAAATATTGTATTGACATTCTTGAAAAGTCTCGTCGGTAAAACTTCAAGGTACTCCCCCGGGGTACTAAACAAGGGGAATGCGACTGCGCGCTTTTTTTCT
>JAJFFU010000017.1 GCA_021776465.1 Parvularculaceae bacterium | reverse complement strand
TTAGCCGAGCAACCGGATATTCTGCCAACGGAAATAGCGCCGGTGATTGTTTCGCCGGCTGCGCCGCAACCAGTAATTGTCGATGCCCGCCTTATTCGCTCCATCGGACCGCAATATCCGGCTCGTTGTGAACGCGGCGCTGGCGCGCTGGAAACCGTTGCGGTGATCTTTGACGTCAACGCCAATGGACGCCCGACTAATCCGCGGGTGACCGCAACGTCGAATGATTGCTTTGAAGACGCCGCCGTCGCCGCCGTCACGAAATGGCGGTTTGATCCGCGTACGATTAACGGTGCGCCGCGTCCTCAGAAAAACATCGAAGCAACGCTGAACTTCCGGCGCTAAGCGTTCAGTTTCACTCCAGAATCTGGCCATCTTTGACGCGCAAGGTGATTTTGCCTGTCGCAGAAAAATCCTCAAGCGGATCGCCATTCAGAACCAGAAAACTTGCTTCATAACCGTCTTGCAGTCGACCGATCCTGCGCCCGGGAAAGACGGTTTGTGCGCAGTTCTCTGTCCACATTTTGAGAATGGTCTTGTTGTCCAAAGCGCCGAGGCCCGCCAGATGGACCGCTTCGCCGCGCGAGGTATCTCTGACATTGTCACTGCCGACAACAAGCATGGCGCCGGCCTCGTCAAGGCGAACGAGGTTTTCGCGCTGGGCCTCCAGGACTTTGGCGTAGACTTCGGGCGAGCGCTGCTCGAATCTTTTTGCGACGGTCAGCGTAGTGACGATGGCGGCGTTTGTTTTCATCGCGAGCGCGATTGTATCGTCCGACACTCTCGCTGTTGAGTCATATGATGGAAGATGCGCGATGATATCGGCGCCGGCGCCAAGCGCTGTCGCCATATCGGCGTCGGACTCCACGTGAACCGCCAAACGCAATCCTGCATCATGGACCAGTCCGACGAGTTCCGGCAACAGAGCAGGATTTAGACCGCGCCGGCCGTAATGGGATGGATCGTCTTTGCGCGTTTCGTATTCTTCCGAAAAGTAAAGCATGGCCTTTATGAAGTCCGGACGTTCGGCGAGCACAAGCGCCCATTTTTCACGCAGTTGCGCCAGGGTGTCGGCTTCAAAATACCCTTTGTCGGGCAGCGTCTCTTTTGTGAATTCGGGGTAGAGTCCGAAACGGTCCATCAATGATTCGCGAAGCCCGCGCGGGTGGCCGCCGGCGCCGGTCAGGCCGTTATTGGCGAATGCAACGTCTACGGATGTTGGGTTGTTGAGTTTGTCGGCGATTTGTGCGCGATAAAGCGCAAACGATCCCGGCATCATGGCGTAGAAAACACCATCCTGCAGGTAACGCTCGACCGTTTCCTCAATGCCCTCTGCGGCGCCGCCAATATTGTGGTTGTGGCCTTCGCAATAGGGCGGGACGACATAACCGCCGCCCAGGTCGATAGTGGTTTCAGCGGCTAAGTTGTTTTCGGTGAACTTAAGCGCTCCGTCGACGATGTAACCGGTTGCAGATGTGAAGCCGCGGCCGTCAAACCATAGGCCGTTATCAAACCGATAGGTTGAAACCGGCGTGGGCGACATCGTTTCGCAAGCCGCAAGCGACAGCGCGACTAAAACAAGCATTCTCATTCTTACCTCCGGTTCTTTGCCAGCTTATGATAGAAAAAAAACGCCTTTTCGGGAACCGGAGGCTAAATCACTGACATAATTACTGCGCCGGCCGCCAGAATGCGCCTTCGGGCGCGGGTTCTTCGGCGAGCGATGTGAGGAACGCATAAAGCGCGTTGATTTCATCGTCGCTGAGCGCTGGATAGCGATCGGGCGCAACAAGTGACATCAGTCCGAGCTTTCGCCCCCCGGCGGCGACGCCCGTGTGGATTAGGGTCTCGAAATCCTCGCGTTGGTAGGCGGCGACGATCGCAAGATCGGGTGTTGGCGGCGGGTATATTGTTGCGCCGCGCAGATCGAGCCCGTGGCATTCATTACACATCGTCATGGCGAGATATTCGCCACGCGCGCGTTGCGGATATTCCTGTTCATTAATACGCAAGGGCGGGACTTGGTCAGCCCATTGCGCCATATGTGTTTCCGCGCCTAAGGCGAAATCCAGCCGCACCGACCAGCCGAGTTTTGGTCTGGGTAATTTGCTCTCGACGACTGGCGCCGACTGCAGGAAAGCGATGAGGGCGGCGGTGTCTTCATCCGTAAGCCGAGCAAAGTTGAATGAGGGCATGGAGACGAGCGCCTTGCCGTCGCGGCCGATGCCCTGCCGGATCGCAGCCTCCATGATCGCGGGCGTATTGTCTCGTGCGTAAGCGGCGAGGTTCGGAGCAACAGCGCGCGCCGGCCAATCCCACTGCTCGTCAAAGTCTTTGCCTTCGAGCCCTTGACCGTGGCATCCGAAACAACCGCGCGTGCGTGCAATGTGCCGGCCTCGTTCAATGGCGGCGGCGTCCGTCGGTATCGGAAAATCAAAGGTCGGGCCTCGCTTGACGTCGCGCAGCTTCGCCTCGCTCAACGCATAGACGCCGCCGAACGCGACCGCGGCGGCGCTTGCGACTGCCAACAATATCAGAACTGCAATGCGCATGTCTCGCTCCCCAAACCATGCTTTGGGGAGGCTAACAGAATGCGTTGGCCATCACCATTGGGGCTGTTACGAATTGGCGGTTAATTCGTTCAACCCGAAACGCCGCTTTCCCCGACGAAAGTCGGGGTCCAGAAACGGGCTTGGTTCTTGCGAAAGGGTGCGCTTGAATCAGACCTTTTCCTCGACCCACGACGATTCTGGATACCGGCTTTCGCCGGTAAGGACGGAATGTCAGTCCTTTGGACCAAAGCCAACCTTAATAAACCCGCGCTTTCGGCTCAATATATTTGATTTCATCCGTGAGCGTATAATCGTGCACCGGGCGGTAATCGATTGTCGCCTTGCCTTGTGAGAACCAGGCGGCAGTGTGTTTCATCCAGTTGGTGTCGTCGCGATCGGGGAAGTCTTCGCGCGCATGAGCGCCGCGGGATTCCTTGCGGTTTGCGGCGCTTTCCATGGTGACGACCGCCTGGCCGATCATGTTGTCGAACTCGAGGGTTTCGACAAGATCCGTGTTCCAAATCATGGTGCGGTCGGAAACGCCGATATCGGGAAGGCCGCCATAAACATCGGCGATTTTCACCCGGCCCTCTTCGAGCACATCGCCGGTGCGGAAGACGGCGCAGTTTTCCTGCATGGTTTTTTGCATCGACGCGCGCAATTGCGCGGTTGGCGTTGCGCCCTTGGCGTGGCGGAAACCATCGAGACGGGCAAGGGCCGCGTCGGTCGCGGCTTGCGGCAAGTCCGGGCTTGCGGAATTGGCGTCCACAACCTCGCCGCAGCGAAGGCCGGCGGCGCGGCCAAAGACCACAAGATCAATCAGTGAGTTTGAGCCAAGCCGGTTGGCGCCGTGCACGGAAACGCAGGCGGCCTCGCCAATCGCCATCAGGCCGGGCACCACGGCGTCGGCTTCATCGCCGCGCTTGGTGACGACCTCGCCGTGAAAATTCGTCGGAATGCCGCCCATATTGTAATGCACTGTCGGCAGGACCGGGATCGGTTCCTTGGTGACGTCAACGCCGGCGAAAATCTTGGCGCTTTCGGAAATGCCGGGCAGGCGGGCGGCGAGGATTTTCGGATCGAGGTGATCAAGATGGAGATGGATGTGATCGTTTTCCGGGCCGACGCCGCGCCCTTCGCGAATTTCAATGGTCATGGCGCGGGAGACAACATCGCGCGAGGCAAGGTCTTTCGCTGAGGGCGCATAACGCTCCATGAAGCGCTCGCCTTCGGAATTGGTGAGGTATCCGCCTTCGCCGCGCGAACCTTCGGTGATCAAAACGCCGGCGCCGTAAATGCCGGTCGGATGGAACTGTACAAACTCCATATCCTGAAGCGGCAAGCCGGCGCGCAGGACCATGGCGTTGCCGTCGCCGGTGCAAGTGTGCGCCGAGGTGCAGGAGAAATAGGTGCGGCCATAACCGCCGGTCGCAAGGATCACCATCTTCGCGGCGAAGCGGTGAATGGTTCCGGTATCGAGATCCCATGAGATGACACCGCGGCATTCGCCATCATCGCCCATGATGAGATCGAGCGCGAAATGTTCGATGAAGAATTTGGCGTTCTGTTTTACGGACTGGCCGTAAAGCGTGTGCAGGATCGCGTGACCAGTTCGGTCGGCGGCGGCGCAGGTGCGTTGAACTTGCCCCTCGCCATAATTCTTGGTCATGCCGCCAAAGGCGCGCTGATAGATTTTGCCTTCTTCTGTGCGCGAAAACGGCACGCCCCAGTGTTCAAGTTCGTAAACCGCGGCGGGCGCATGCTTGCAGAGATATTCAATGGCGTCCTGATCGCCGAGCCAGTCGGACCCTTTGACCGTGTCGTACATATGCCAGCGCCAGTCGTCTTCCGACATGTTGCCGAGCGCGGCGGAAATGCCCCCTTGCGCGGCGACCGTGTGCGACCGGGTCGGGAAAACTTTGGTGACGCAAGCGGTTTTAAGCCCCGCCTGCGCTGCGCCGAGAGTTGCACGAAGGCCGGCGCCGCCGGCGCCAACAACAACCACGTCATATTGGTGATCGACGATCTCGTAACTTTGCGTCATTTAAATTTTAGCCTGCAAATGAAAGTTGGTATACGGACCAGATCGCGAGGGCCATCAACGCGATGGCGGCGAGCCAGCTCAATAGGATCAATACGGTTTTCAGCCATGAGTGGATGTAATCGACAATGATTTCCTCAAGGCCGATGCGTCCGTGATAGGCGCCAATCACGATGAGCGCTGCGAATGGAACGCTCGCCCACCAGTTTGAAAGCCACGCCTTCATGTCGACAAAACTGTCGCCGGCATGAGCAACGAGGCTGATCAGAAACCAGATGGCGAGGGGGACAAGGATAACCGCACTTGCGCGTTGTAGAATGAATGTCGATGTGTGCTTGCTCGCCATGTCAGAGGCCTCCGCGCGCCGCGTATCCTGCGAACACGATCAGCGCGGTCAGCAAGACGGAACCGGCATAGACGGCCCAGCCCGTGGCGCGCGCCCATTTCGGTGCGAAGCCGCGTCCTGAATCCCAGTAGAGGTAACGAAGGCCGTTCATCAGGTGGAAGGAAAGCGACCAGATGAAGCCGGCGAGAATGACGCCGCCGAGCGTTGAGGTCAGAAAGTCGCCAATCGGATAGAAAAAACCGGGCCCCTGAACCACGGCGAACATCCAGAAGGCAAGCAGCGCGACCCCGGCGAAATTCGCGACCCCGGTCGCGCGCTGGGTAATCGAAGCCGCCATGGTGATTGTGAAACGCCAGATTTGCAGATGCGGCGACAGTGGCCGAGATGATGGCGGGTTGGCGGCCATGAAATCCCCTTGAATTGAAGGCGTTATGGGTAACGGCGCGCGAGGATAGGCCCGGTCGCCTTCAAGTCAACGCGCGAGTGCGCCCCTGCGACGCCATTGCCAACAAACGTGATCATCGGCCATGATGGCCTGAGGGACGATCAGT
>JAJFFU010000160.1 GCA_021776465.1 Parvularculaceae bacterium | reverse complement strand
CGCAACCTTAATGCAAAACCCGGCCCGCTGGCCATGTCCTTTATACAATCTGTTGCGCTGGCGGCCATTGCGGGAATTTCCGCCGAGGCCACAGAGGCGGTGTAGCGCCGGAATATTACAGGCAAATGTGGATCGGATCTCATGGAAACCATCATAGGGGCGCCAGCGAGAGTGTTGATATCTATCGACCAAATGCGGGATTCATGGCCGAATTTACGGTTATGGGTGTATTGGGCGGTGCTTACTCGCCCTTTGCGGGCAGTCCGAGCTTGGCGCTCGCGCGGCTTTTTCCACATGCTCGTCGTGTAACTTGTGGGCGCCGGCGTTAGTCAGCGCCGGTCCTACCGAAGAACAATTTTGTCAGATTTTTTTTGACTGGCGTGCTGGTATCCGATATCTCGCCGATCCCGCAAATGAAGGAGGCGACAATGAAAAATTATCGCAATCAAGACGAGCTTCCGTGCTTTCGAGGTGATGTCTAAACGACGAAAAGGGTTCCCTTCGGAAACCAACGTCAAGCGCGGCTATCGGACAATCAAAGGTGGTGAAGTCGAGCTTACCGAAAAGCTTGGCAGGAATGATCCGTGTCCGTGCGGATCGGGTCGCAGATTTCAAGAAATGTTGCATGAAATCGGGGCGCCATGACGGCGCCAATCGCGGAGAATATTTTTAGGTGATCAAAAAAAACCCGGCCTTCGCGAAAAGGCCGGGTTATTTTTTTTCTCGATGTGAGAGCCCTTTAAAGGTCCTTCATCGCCCTGACTTCGACGGGGCCAATGCCGGCGGCCTCAACCTCGGCGCGGATTTTTTCAGCGTCGCCGATGATAACCCAGATGAGTTTGTCCGGATTGATAATTTCGCGCGCCGCGGCATTGGCGTCGTCAATGCTCAGCGTGCGGTATTTCTCCGGCAGGGTTTCAGGATAGTTGAGCGGTCGATCAAACCGGCTCGACGCCAGAAGGCTTCCCAATACAGCGCCGGAGGTTTCGTACTGACCGGGCAGGGAGCGCACGTTGTCGAGCTTGATGCGTTCAAGTTCGTCGTCGCGCGCTGGCGCTGTTGTGATGAACGCGTTCAGTTCTCTCATCAGCTCGGCAATGGACGGGCCTGTCTGGTCCGTCTGCACCGGGGCATAGACCAGCCACGGTCGCTGGCCGCGGGCGCCCTGGAAGAACGTGTAGGCGCCGTAAGCCCAGCCTTTGTCCTCGCGCAGGTTCATGTTGACCCGTGCGTTGAAGTTGCCGCCGATCACATCGTTCATCGCCTCAATAGCGATGTTGTTTGCAGCGCCCGTCGGCGGCGCCACATGGCCGGCGAGGATCAATGACTGCGGCGATCCCGGTCGGTCGATGATCAACACGCGGTCGCTGTCGGGCAACGCCACTTCGGCGATGTTCTTGGTTGGCTTGTCGCCGGTCGCGCGCCAATTGCCGAGGGTGCGCTCAAGCAGCGGTTTGATTTCCGCCATTGTCGTATCGCCGACCACGAAAACTGCGCCATTGTCCGGCCGCAGCCATTTGCTGCGGAAGTCGACAAGGTCAGCGCGGGTAATCGACGACACGGCCGCTTCGTCGCCGGAGCCGGTGAACGGCACGCCATAGGCGTGACCGTCGCCATACATCAACGGCGGCAGGATGCGCAGCGCGATCGGCACCGGCTGGGCTTTTTCCTGTTTGATCCCGGCAAGGATCAATTGTCGTTGCCGTTCGATTTCTTCGTCATCGAACGTAGACCGGCGCACAACGTCGCCGAGTATCGCAACCGACGGGGCGAGGTTTTCTTTCAGCGCCGACATGTTGACGGTCGTCGTGTCGAGGTTTGACCCGGCGCCAATTGTTGCGCCCAGCTTTTCAAGCTCGGCGGCGAGCGTCAGCGCGTCATAGCGCCCTGCGCCCTCGTCCAGCATACGGGCGGTGAAGTTCGCAAGGCCGAGCTTGCCGCCAGCGTCGGCCGCATAACCAGCGTCAAACTGTAATGCGACGTTGACGACCGGCACTGTAGCGCGATTGGCGACAAAGACTTTCAGGCCATTCGCCAGGGTGGTTTCTTCAATGGCCGGAAAATCGAGGGCCGTTTCACCGGTGACGTCGGGCAGGCCGGTCGTGCGGTCAACGCCGCTGGCCGTTGCCGAATAATCCGGGAACGGAAGAACGTCGAGCTGATGCCATCCGTCACCGAGCCATTCCTGGGCTGCGGCGAGGACGCCTTTCGGCGTGGCGGCGTCAAGTTCGTCAAGCTCCGTTGCGAAATAGGCGGGATCGCCGTTCAGCAATTCGCCCTGGGCCAGCGTCACGGCCTTGCCGCCGAAGCCGCCAACCTCTTCCAGGCCGCGAATGATTTGCGCTTTGGTTTTGGTTGAAACGAGTTCGACTTCAGCGCGCGTCGGGCCTTTCGCGAGGAATTCGTCGATCACCCGCTCCATTTCGCGTTCGACGTTCTCAATCGATTCGCCTTCTTTGACCGAAACGACAACGCCGAAGATCGACGCCATCTGCAATTCGAAATTGAAAACGTCTGCACCGGTTGCAATCTGCTGGTTGTAGACGAGCTCTTTATACAGGCGGGAATTTTTTCCATCGCCAAGGGCGCTCGCAGCGACAAAGAGGTCTGTTGCTTGCGGGTTGACGTTTTCCGGCGCCGCCCAGACGCGATAGATACGCGCTTGCGGAACCTGATCATACATTGTTGTGCGCGTATTGGCGTTGCGTTCAGGAACCCAGACGTCCGGTTTAACAAGCGGCGGACCGGCTTTGATGTCGCCGAAATATTTCTCGACGAGCGGGCGCGCTTCAGCAGCGTTAATGTCGCCGGCGAGAACGAGAATGGCGTTTGACGGACCGTAATAGGTTTCAAACCATTCCGTGACGTCTTCGAGAGATGCGTCGTTCAAATCGTCCATCGAACCGATGACAGAGTGGTTGTATGGGTGATCGTATGGAAACAGCGATTGTTGAATATTGGAGAAGACGCGCCCGTAGGGCTGGTTTTCGCCCTGGCGTTTTTCGTTTTGGACAACGCCGCGTTGTTCGTCGAGTTTCTCCTGCGTCACCGCGCCGATGAAATGTCCCATGCGGTCCGATTCCATCCACAAGATGCGATCGAGCGCCGGCGTCGGCACGGTCTGGAAGTAATTTGTCCGGTCGGTGTTTGTCGTGCCGTTAAGGCCCGTGGCGCCAATTTCCTGCAGCGGCTTGAACCATTCATCGTCATAGTTCTCAGATCCATTGAACATCAGATGTTCAAACAGATGCGCAAAACCCGACTGGCCCTTTGGTTCGTTTTTTGAACCGACTTTATACCAGACGGATACGGCAACGACCGGCGCCTTGCGGTCTTCGTGCACGACGACCGTCAGGCCGTTATCCAGTTCAAACTTTTCATAGGGGATTTCAATATCCGCGGCGGTCGCATGCGCTGTCAGCGCGAGTGCAAACGCCCCCAATGTGGTGGGTAGAAATTTCATCATCAATGCTCCGGTCTGTTGCCCCAATTGTAAGGCAGCAACATCGTCGGGGCGGGCGCGACGGTCAATAATGTTGCGCGCGGTTTGCCTATAGAATGCAACGGCCTGTCGCAGGCTGGCAGATTATGCTAACAGGTCTTCTGGGATAGCGCCCGGCGCGGCTCGATTTCGGCAGCGTGACGATGCTGATAGTGCCTGCGCGAAAAGCGCGAAGGGAGCCTTCGATGTTTATCGGTCATTATGGACCCGCAGCCGGGTTTGCCGGCGGCCGCATCAAACTTTGGCACGGCTTTATCGCGGTTCAGTTTCTCGACATTTTATGGGCGCCGGCGGTCTTGCTGGGCGTTGAACATGTGCGCATCGTCGAAGGCTACACCGCCTCCAACCATTTCGATTTGTATCATATGCCGTACACGCACAGTTTGCTCATGGCGATCGTGTGGAGCGTTGTGGCGGGCGGCGCTTACCGTGTTCTGTGGCGCCGGGCCGGCATGCTCGGCGCGCTCCTTATTGGATCGCTGGTATTTTCGCACTGGGTGCTAGACTTTTTCATGCATAAACCGGATCTGGCGCTGTGGTTCGGCGGCCCGAAGGTCGGGCTTTCTCTTTGGGACAATCGCCCGCTTGCGGTTGGCATGGAGTTTACACTGGTGATCGCGGGGCTTGGCTATTACTTGACGCGCACGCAATCCAAAGGCGTCTTTGGATTGGTCGCGCCGGCCATCTTGTTTGCCTTGATGGCGCTCGCCCAGATCTTTGGTAATTTCGGCCCGCCGCCGGCTGATGCAGCGCAAGCGGCCTATTCGGCGATCACAGCATATATTGTTTTCGCCGCGCTTGCCGCCTGGGTCGATGCAACGCGTCTGCCGAAATCGCGTTAGCGCGGCGCGCGCTTTGCCAGAATGCGCTGCAATGTGCGTCGGTGCATGCCGAGGCGCCGCGCCGTTTCCGAAACATTGTGATCGCAAAGTTCGTATACGCGCTGAATGTGCTCCCAGCGAATGCGGTCGGCCGACATCGGGTTTTCCGGCGGGTCCGGGCGCTCGCCGGGTTTCGCGAGCAACGCTTTTTGAACATCATCGGCGTCGGCTGGTTTGGGAAGGTAGTCGATGGCGCCGGCTTTCACCGCCGCGACCGCAGTGGCGATGTTGCCATAACCGGTCAGCATCACGACGCGGCAATCCTCGCGTTTGTCATGAATGCGGTTGACGACTTCGAGACCGTCGCCGTCTTCAAGGCGCAAATCGACGACGGCGAAAGCCGGCGCGATATCTTTCAAGATCGTACCAGCGTCTGCGACCCCGGCCGCGACAATGGGCTGAAAGCCGCGTTTTTCCATGGCCCGGGCAAGGCGGGTCCGAAAGGGTTCATCGTCATCGACAATGAGCAAGGTCGCGTCTTGGGGGATGGTGGCGTCAGCGTCGCGGGCTTCGTCTAGCGTGTTCATATCGGGCGTTCTTGGGTTGCGTTGTTTCCCACTCTAAATGCGCTTACCTGCCAATTAATTCAAGCGTTTGGACCGTCCGCCACAGTGTCGCGGCCGATCCTTTGCGCAACGATCACAGACAGCGGCCAGGCAACCGCCACATGGGCGCCGCCTGTCGCGCGGTTGGCCCAGGAAATCTCGGCCCCGGTGCCTTCCAGCAGCGACTTGGCAATAAAAAAGCCGAGGCCCATGCCGCCGGTGCGGGCGCTTGTAGCGCGCAGGCCGTCCGGGCGGCGTCCTGCGAACCGGCTCGACACGTAAGGCTCGCCCAGCCGCGCGAGGACTTCGTCGGAAAATCCGGGGCCGTCATCGTCAATGGTGATGGCAAGGCGTTCGGCGGTCCAGTCCGCGCCGACGCGCACATCGGCTGCTGCAAAGCCGACGGCGTTTTCGACGAAATTTCGAAGCCCGTAGATGATCTCAGGCCGACGGCGCAACATCGGCTCCGATGCGCCGTCGCTGCTCTCTGTCTCGATGCGGATTTCCGGGCCGCTGACATTTTCAAGAAAAGGCGAGGCGGCCTCTTTCAGGAGGCCGACAACATCGACGCGGTCGTGAATGGCGTCGCCCGCTTCGCCGTGCTGGGACAGGCGCCCGAGAATTTCCCGGCAGCGTTTAACCTGATCGACGAGCAACGCGGCGTCCTCGCGTAGCGTCTCATCGTTTTCCAGCTCGCGCTGCATTTCCCGCGCGGTGAGCTGGATTGTGGCCAGCGGCGTGCCGAGCTCATGGGCGGCGGCGGCGGCGAGCCCGCCCAGCGCCGACAGTCTTTGTTCGCGTTCGAGCACCAATTGCGTCGCGGCAAGCGCTGATCGCATTTGCGCGGACTCTGCAGCAATCCGGTGAGCGTAAGCGGCGAAGAAAATGACGGAAAAAGAAAGCGCCGCCCACACGCCGAACTTGTAAACAGGCGCAAGCTCAAGCATTTCGTCAGCGCGCCACGGCAACGCCATGTGATAGATCGCGAGAATGCCTACGCCGGCGAGCGCCAGCGCGGCGATCAAGATTGTGTACCGCAACACAAGGAAGCTTGCCGCGATCATGACCGGCGCAATAATCAGCGCCGAAAACGGATTGAGAAGGCCGCCGGTAATAGCGAGCAACGCGCAAAGCTGCACAACGTCAAAAGCGATATAGGCTGCGGCTTCGCGATCGGTCAGAAACCGTTGCGGCGAAAACCGGAGCGCTGTGAATAAATTCAACCATGCGCTCGCGGCGATCGCCATGATGCAAAGCCCGAGCGGCGTGGCATACCCGATGGCGAAATGAACAGTCAGGATCGCCAACGACTGCCCGCCGACGGCAAGCCATCGCAGATTTGTCAGCGTCCTGAGGCGCACCGGGCCTTGCAGGGCGTTCATGGCGGTGTTGGCGTTGAGCATGGCGACAGGCATGTGAAGGTTTGTACTGGTCTTTGGCGCCGCACGGAACCGCTCATCCCGGCGAAGGCCGGGATCTAATTATGTTTGTTCCGGGCTCGCGCCCGGAGATCCCGGCCTTCGCCGGGATGAGCGGAAATTCTTGTTGAAAGGCGTGTTCGCCCCAGATTCTGACGCCCGGTTTTCCTTGCGACATCGCCGCGCCTGACAACGCCCCCTTTCATCCGCTATAAAGGCGGGATGAAAACCATCACCATTTCCGCTTGCTTATTGCTCTTCATGGCTGCTTGTTCGAATGACAATAACAGCGCGAGCATCGTCCCTGTCGACGGCGTCATTCGCCTGTCCGAACAATTCACCGGCGACTTTGCCCTCGTCGATAAAACCGGCGCAGCGCGCGCGGACGAAGACTTCGAAGGCAAAGTGATGCTGGTCTATTTTGGCTTCACCCATTGCCCGGATGTTTGCCCCGGCGATGTTGGCGTCATGAGTGCGGCGTTGAACGAATTGGGCGACGACGCGGACAACGTGGCGCCGCTTTTTATCTCCGTTGATCCCGAGCGCGACAGCCCCGAAGCGCTCGACGATTATTTCGCCTTTGATGAACGCATCATTCCGCTGACCGGTTCAGTCGAAGCCGCCGAAGCGGCGCGCCTTTCGTTCAAGCAATATGCGCGCCGGGTCGAGCTTCCCGATAGCGCGCTGATTTACACGATGGATCATGCGCGCTTTTTCTATATCGCCGACCGAACGGGCCAGCCGACGCACGCCCTGACGGGCGGCGCAAGCCCCGTGGAACTGGCGGCAATCCTGCGACAGGCCATCGCCGCGTCGTAAAAGTTTCGGCCCGGCGCGCTTGCGCCTTTCGGGGCGCGCTGGGGAAAACCTGGGCATAATCCGTTACATTTCTGTCAGGAATCGTTGCTTTGCGGGAAAGAAGCGGCGCATATTCGCTGGAAATTCAGGAATTTAACGGCTATATTGTGCGCTGCACAATTTTGATTGATTGCGCAAAAAGTCTGAGTAACCAGGGGCGGCCCTTCCATGTTGTATTCTGCTTATGAGCTCGCCTATGCGGCGGTCGCGCCAGCGCGCTACGCGGCGCGCATGGGGGCCCAGTTCTGGCGCTCGCCTTTTAATCCGGCCGCAAACAGTTGGGCGGCGCGCTCGACGGCCGCGGCGTTCGATCTTTTTGAAAACGCCATGCGCCGTTATCCAAAGCCCGAATGGGACATTGATGCGACCTATGTGAACGGCGTGGAAATTCCGATCGAGATTGAAACCGTTGAGGCCAAAAGCTTCTGCAAACTTGTCCGCTTCAAACGCGATCCAAAAATTCTCGCCAAAACAAAACTCGACACAGCGCCCGATCCGAAAGTGCTGATTGTCGCGCCGGTGTCCGGCCATTACGCAACGCTGTTGCGCGGCACCGTTGAGGCGATGTTGCCGGGTCACGATGTTTACATCACGGACTGGATCGATGCGCGCGAAGTGCCGATCGCCGACGGTCGGTTCGATTTAAATGATTATATCGATTACCTGATCGATTTCATGCGGGTCATGGGCGCGGACAGCGCAACCGGGCGCGTTCACGCCATGGCTGTGTGCCAACCGGGCCCGGCGCTTTTGTCCGCCGCGGCGATCATGGCGGAAAACGAAGATCCCGCGCGGCCTGCGTCAATCACCTTGATGGGCTCGCCGATCGATACGCGCCGCTCGCCGACCATGCCGAATACGTTGTCGAAAGAGCGCGCCTATGAATGGTTCGCCAGCAACATGATTTACACGGTGCCCGCGCCCTATCCCGGTGTCATGCGCCGTGTCTATCCGGGCTTTGTCCAGCTTTACTCATTCCTCTCAATGAACTCGAACCGGCACCTCAACGCCCACAGCGACTACTTCCAGCATCTCGTCGAAGGCGACGGCGACAGCGCCGACAAGCACCGCTCATTCTATGACGAATATCTGTCGGTCATGGATATGACCGAGGAATTTTACCTTCAGACGATCCGCGAAGTCTTTCAGGAGCATTCGCTTGCCGACGGCAA
>JAJFFU010000159.1 GCA_021776465.1 Parvularculaceae bacterium | reverse complement strand
CTCTTCAAACAGCGTGCCGCCGGTCATCATGCCGCGACCGTATTCTTCGGCCTTGGCGAGCTGTTTGTAGACTGCATTAGGCAGGCGTTTGGCGAGTTGCTTACCGAACGACCGGAAGCCCTGATAAACGCCCGATGACGTGGCGCGCGCGAGATAGGCGCTCATGGCGCCGACCGGCGGGGCAATCGACATGTCATTGTCGTTGAGGATCACAACCATCTTCGAGCCGAGATGGCCGGCATTGTTCAGGCCCTCATAGGCCATGCCGCCGGACATGGATCCGTCGCCGATCACGGCGATGGATGTCGTTCCCTTGCCGAGATGGCGCGAGGCTTCGGCGAACCCGGTCGCGGCGGAAATCGACGTCGCCGCATGGGCCGCGCCGAACGGGTCATATTCGCTCTCGGAGCGTTTGGTGAATCCGGAAAGCCCGCCGCCCTGACGGAGCGTGCGGATCCGGTCGCGCCGGCCGGTCAAAATCTTGTGGGGGTAGCACTGGTGGCCGACGTCAAAGACAAGGCGGTCGTCCGGCGTGTTGAAGACGTAATGGATCGCTGTCGTCAGTTCGACGACGCCAAGACCGGAGCCAAGATGACCGCCGGTCACCGAGACCGCGTCAATCATTTCGGCGCGCAATTCATCCGCCAACTGGCGCAACTGGGTCTTTTCCAGTTTTCGCAAGTCAGCCGGCACCGTCACCTGATCCAATAGCGGCGTCTCTACAGCCATTTGTCTCCCCCTCTCATCATTCGGGATCCGCGGGCGGTCCTAACAAAAAACGCGCATTAAGCGCGCCGCTGGCCGGCGGCGGAAGGAGCCCTTTTTAGCGATCTTAGCCGTTTTCACCACCCCTATGGCGTGAAATCGCGGCAAATTAAGGCCGGTTTTGCGGCCCGGTTGCGCAAATGCCGCAGGGGTTTTCATGTCCGGTTTGGCCATCGAAATTTGACGCGTCGTTTTCGGCATCATCAACGCTCGCCTGACGGTAAGTTTCGTCGGCGCCACGCAAGCCCGAGTGGACAACCTGCAAGGTCCATTTGGACGCCCTGCAAGGTTCGATTGGGCGCCCTGAATGGGCTTCAGGCCAAGCAATCCGGCTTGGCGCCGCACCCGATGGCTTGACAAATTCCAAATATGAATTAGTATTCTAATTCTAGTTTTGAATTGAAAAGACGATGTCCCTCGCCGCGCTAAATTTCGTGGAACCCCAACAACAGCGTAGCCGAGACGCGCTTTTGCGCATTTACGGGGCGACCAATCGGTTGCTTGATGAGGCGCCCTTTGACCGGATCACGATGGCGCAAATCGCCGGCGCCGCCGACGTCTCTGTCGGGTCAATCTACCAGCGGTTCGGGTCGAAGGATGATCTCCTTTGGGCCCTTTATGAGATCTATCTTTCCGAGGCGGAAGAGCATTCCGCCGCACTGGCAAAGCATCACGAACCGGACCCGCTTTCAAAACGCACGGAGCGTGTCGTCGCCCTGGTATGCGCACTGTTCCGCACCCATCGCGGCACGGTTCGATCGCTGCTGATCAAATACCGCCAGACGCCCGATGCAATCCCGGAAGCGTTCCTTGGGCGCGTGGACGCCGTTTACAATAATATCATTGCGTTTTTACAAGACGGTGCGGCGGGCAAACAGGTGCGCGGGACTGTTCCCTTTTGTTTCTCGATGATCATGTCCGCCTGCCGCGATCACATTCTCTTTAATGAGCCTTACGGACTTGACGTCTCGGAAAACGGTGATGCGGTTTTCATTCGCACACTGAGCGATGCGGCTAATGTTTTGGTAAAAGGCGAGTAGTGATGAATTCTGCAAACAGCGACACACAGCCCGCGGTAACGTGGAAACCGAACATCGCGACAATATTGGCGCTATTTGCGATCCTGGTTGCCTATCCCGCTTTTCGAATGATCGTCGCCTATTGGGATTTGTTTCCGACAGGCGGGCGCCCGGAATCCTGGTGGGTGTTATGGTCTGTCATTCTCATCGGACACTGGGTTTGTGCGGCGATTGTCTTTGCAGCGATTGCGTCGGAGCAAGCCGGTGCAAAGTCCATTGGGCTAAACTTGAAGGTCTTCATGCGCGGTCGATTTATCCTGATCGCCATCATCCTCGCTGCACTCGCCATTGCTTATTTCGCCCCCACATATCTTTACGGCGACGCGCCGCCAGAACGCATGGCATCGCACCCGCTTGGCCCGACAACCGCAGCGCAACGCGTATTCTGGGTGCTGGTCGCGATTACCGCTGGCTTTGTCGAAGAAGTCGTCTATCGCGGCTACGCCATCACGCGCTTACGACGGTTCGTTGGCCTTCCCGCGGCGATCATCATCGCTATCGCCGCGTTTGCCTTGATGCATGGCCCCAGCGCGTTCGAGCCACAATTCCTGGCCCTCTATCTCATCGCCGGCGCCCTGTTTTCCGCCGCCTTTGTCGCCATGAAATCAAAACGGCTCGAAGCGCTCATATTCATCCATGCGTTTCTCGATCTTACAGTGATCGCCGCGCCATAAGGTCAGGCTTTCGCTGAGCAACGTTCTTGCTTTCAGCCATAACGCTGTCCATCCTTTCAATTGTGAGCGGATTGAAAGACTGCACCGTTGAAAACCTTCCATGAAAAACGCTGCGTCGTCACCGGCGCGGGCTCCGGGATTGGTCGCGCGGTTGCGCTTGATCTGGCTGGGCGGGGGGCGACGTTGGCGCTCTCCGACATTAATGATGAGGGCCTTGCTGAAACGCGGGCGCTGATCGGCGCTGGCGATAACAAACATCGCTACGACCGGCTGGATGTGTCGGACCGGGACGGCGTGGAACGCTATGCGGTGAGCTTGCGCGACGGCTGGGGCGCGGCGGATTTTCTGTTCAATATTGCCGGGCTCAGCCGCATTGGCGAGTTTTCGGCAACGCCGACGGCGTCGTTCGACAAGGTGATGGACGTCAATTTCTACGGCACGGTCGATATGTGCCGCGCCTTCCTGCCGCAACTGTTGCAGACCCGCGGATCGATCACCAATATTTCTTCCGTATTCGGACTGATCGGCTTTCCGGGGCAGGCCCATTACTGCGCATCAAAATTCGCCGTGCGTGGGTTTTCTGAAACGATCGCCATGGAACTGGCGCCTAAGGGCGTTTCCGTGACATGCGTTCATCCCGGCGGCGTCGCCACCAATATTGCCCGTGACGCGGCCCTCGATGCATTGCCGGAACACATGGAATCGAAGGAAAAGTTCAACAAGAAGTTCGACAAAGCCGCGCGCACAACGCCCGAAGGCGCCGCGCGCACGATCATCAACGGCGCGGCGAAAGGAAAACGCCGGGTCATCGTCGGCCCCGACGGTCATGTTATTTCATTCGTACAAAGATTGTTCCCGCGAAGCTA
>JAJFFU010000158.1 GCA_021776465.1 Parvularculaceae bacterium | reverse complement strand
CCATGGTCTTGAACTCTTGAAGCTGCGATCGTCCCATGCCGCCATACCGTTTGCGCCAGCTGTAATATGTTGCATCACTAACACCGGCTGATCGACACGCCGTCGCAACGTCACTGCCAGACGCTAAGCTCAATTCTATCTGACGCAACAGATTCAATATGTCTTCGTCCGAAAACCTTTTCCTCGCCATCCCATAACCTCCACATCTTCGCTGAATATCACGTATTTTGTGGTGCAGTTATATGGGGGCAAGACATTTCAATTGTCGATTCATCACGTGCAATAAATGTAACAGCGTCGATTGAGGCTTTAACAATTAAGCGATCAAGTCGCCGCTCATCAACGTTGAACGCCAGTGTTTCAAATTCAGTCAGTTTACCCATGAATTTGTCATAGCGTTTGCAATATTCTTCACCGGCATCATCCAATGGTGAATAATCTTCGTCCATTTGCTCCGAAGGCGTTTGTTTTCGTCTGCCGCGCTTGCCCATGATGTTACCCCCAATAACATCGATATTTTATCACAAAACCGTACACGGATCAATGAAAAGTTTTCCATAATAAGTGTACGGAATAACGACTTTTATTCTAATTGGTACCCGCATCGGCTCCCTCCCTAATATGTAAGGCCATGATTTGATTCAATTGCGCGGCGGAAAAATACGCCATTCGACCGTAAACCAATGTTGGTTCTGGTGCTGCGGGATGGCGACGCATCCGGCGAAAGGTACTTCCGGCAACGCGGCAATATTCGGCGCTTTCGTGCATGTCGAGCAGGCCTGCGAGCGGGTGTGATTCGGTATCGATAAAATCCATAACTACAACAAAAACAACTGAACTTATCGATTAATGTCGAGTCCGAATCGGATGCGCAACGATTCGTTTTCCATAAATGTTGAAGTTTTGTTCGTCGGTATACGAAGCACAATGACAGATGGCGGGCGTCAAAATTGCTAATTGGCGTTCGGGATCGATTCGAACGTTTCGTGATCCGATGTGACTGGCGGCGGCGTGTCGCGATGTTACGCGATCATTACCGCTATGTAATGATGTGTTAGCTTTCAGCCTTTTTCGAAAAAATGTGCAATTCTGCGCATTTTGAACGGGTGCACAGTGTGCACAGCTCGGCAGTTAAGTTGTTGAATTATAAGGAGTTTGAATTGGGTGCGGGAGTAGGATTTGAACCTACGACCTTCAGGTTATGAGCCTGACGAGCTACCGGACTGCTCCATCCCGCGCCAACTGTCACAATCAAGCGTTACCGCATTGATTGTTCGTCGTTTTCCGAAATCTGGAAAAGGCGAGCGGCGGATATAGCGAAGGGCGCCGCCATGCGCAAGGGGCGGCTGGTGAATAAACGTCTAGGCAGTCTCCGGCAGGTCTGCGGCTGTATCGCGCACGAGCATATCGACGACGGCGATGAACGCTTCCGCGTCGTCGGCGCCCGCTGCTTTTGCCTCGGTGAAAGTGTCGAGCTGGCGGCAGGCGCTTGTGCCGCGCTTCAAAATGGTGCGGGCATGGGCGACTTCCTTGGCGCACCCAAGCGCCGTTGCGTCTTCGCTCACCATTTCGATGATCTCTTCGATTAACGAACCAAAGGGAAGCGTTTCTCCGCGTCCGAGGTCGATCATGGAATTGGTGCAGCCATATCGTTGCGCGCGCCAGCGGTTTTCTTCCAGCATGATCCGCGGATAAATGCGCCAGCGCAGGTTTTTTTGTTTAAACCGGGAAAGCATTCGCAACAGTGACTGATACAAGGCCGCGATGCACAGCGCGTCTTCAAGGCGTGTGCAAACATCGGTGATGCGCATTTCGAGCGTTGGGAAACGCGCGGACGGACGCATGTCCCACCAAAGCTTCGTCGCGTCTTCCATGACGCCCGCCGAAATAAGACGCTCAATGACACGCTGGTATTCCGACCAGCTTTCATAACGCTCGGGCATACCGGTGCGCGGCATGGAATCAAAAATACCCAACCGCGAACAGCGCATTGCCATGTCGTGTCCGCCCCAGAACGGAGACGACGTCGATAGCGCGAGCAAGTGCGGCAGGAAATACCGCATCTGGTTCATCAGATCGATGCGCAGATCTTCATCTTCAATGCCGGCGTGCACATGCATGCCGCAAATCAGCATACGGCGGATGGCGCCGCCCAGATCCTTGTCGAGGAGATCGTATCGCGGCGCTGGCGTATGTTTTTGCCGGCCCCATTGGGCGAACGGATGGGTCGACGCCGCCATCACCTGCATGCCGTGTTTCTCGGCAGTATTGATAATGACCGACCGCAGCGCTGTCAGATGGTGGCGCGCCTCGGATATGTCGGCGCAAACCGGCGTGCCGATTTCCACCTGGCATTTCAGGAATTCCGGCGTCACGCGCTCGCCCAGTCGCGCCTTGCAATCCGCCATGAAGTCCGGCGACGGTTCGGCAACGAGATTGCGCGTTTTCGGATCGACAAGGAGGTATTCTTCCTCCACGCCAAGCGTCAGTGCAGGGATCATGCGTTGGCTCCCATCAGTTTCAAACGGGCCTTATTCCTATCCTATGGGGTTTTGTTCAAAGCGCCAACGCCGCGGGCGAGGATGTCGGCAATTTTCGCAACGCCATTCGCGTCGCCGATCAAATCCTGGCGCACTTCGAAGGTCAGGTGGCGAATGGGCCGCCGACCAATATGACGGTCCACGGAGTAATTGAAGACCCTTGCGTCGTAAGGTTGATTGTCGCCAATTGGCCATTGCGTATTGTTGCGCAGCCAATCGATCATAAATGTCGCCGACGCCTCGTCTTCGCGCCACAAAAGTCCGGCGCCCCAGGGGCGCTCGTCGCCGGCGCCCATCAGGCGATTGGTAAAACTGTGAACCGAAATAACCACGGGATCATCGAAGCGCGCCGCAAGGTCGGTGACCGCCGCGCCAAGGCTGGCGTGATAGGGCTCATGAAATTCTTGGATGCGGGCCGCGCGGTCGGCGGCAGTGAGCATCTGATTGCCCGGTATGGGAATTTGATCGGCCACCGCAGGAATAATGTCGCTGGATGACACGTCCCGGTTGGCGTCGATGATCAGCCGCGAAAATCCGCAGGAAAGAAACGCGGCGCCAAGCTTGCGCGCCAGCGCTTCGCCAAGGGCGCCCGAACCGATGTCCCAGGCAATGTGTGTTGAGAGAATATCGTGTGGCAGGCCGAGGCAGTCAAAAGACGCCGGCATGGCGTTTGACGCGTGATCGCAAAAGACGAGGATCGGCGCATCGCCGAACCGGGCCTCAGTCGCAATCTCAAAATCAGCGTGTTCACGCATAGTCATTCAACAAACACGTTCTGCGCGGCGCATTCAAGCTTGGGCGGTTCGGCGACCCATGGCATAGTACCGGACCGCAATAACAATATGCAGCCGGACGCAGCGCAGCGACGGATGATGAAAGGTGACGGGTTCATGGTGAAAAATCTATTGATAAGTGGAGCGCTCCTTTTCGGCGCCACGATATTTACGCCGGCGTTGGCGGAAACGGACGACAAGACGGCGCTCCTGGCGTTGGCCGAGAAGGCGTTCGACGCCGTTAACACGCAGGCGGCGGAAGACTGGCGTGCGATCCAGTATGCCGACGGCGTGACGATTTCTTTTCGTCAGGACCCGGACGGGGCGCCGGGCGTGCAGAAAATGCGGTTCATGACGAACGAAGAGTTCCTCGCCGCATTCCCGCCGACCGAAAACGATTACCGTGAGTTCTGGACGAGCGAGCCGACGGTTCTCATTCGCGGACCCATCGCCGTCATCTGGGGCGAGTACGAATTTACCATCGACGGTGCGTTTTCCCATTGCGGCGTTGACTCGATTGATGCGGTGAAAGTGGACGGCGAATGGAAGATCGCCAACTTCATGTGGACCGTCGAACAGGAAGGCTGCCGGACCACCGATTAGGTTAAGACGCCGCGGTTGATCGGGCGCCAAGCGCGGCGCTTTCGTTGGCGCCACCCGCGCCGCGGCCTTCGCGATATTGCGCGCGCAAGGCGGCGCTTGTGGAGCCTTCGCCGTTCGGCGCCCAACCCGGCGGACCAAAGAGGAGGGCGGGCCAGTGGCGCACTGAATGTTGTTTCAGATCGTTGATGATATTGCCCCATTCGTGAAAGGCGATGCGCACCGGGTTGGTCGAGCCGGAAGGCTTGATGAGCCCGTACTCTACCGGAATGTCTTCGCGCTCGGGCACGTAAGTGCCGAACATCCGATCAAAGATCATCAACACGCCGCCATGATTGCGGTCGAGATAGTCGGCGTTCTTCGCGTGATGAACCCGGTGCGCCGATGGCGTGTTCACGATCCCTTCAAGGGGGCCGAGCTTGCCGATGAGATTGGTGTGCAGCCATGACTGATACATCAAGTTGAACGCGAGCATGATGACGATATGCGTCGGCGGAAAGCCGAGAAGACACAGCGGCGTGTAAACCAGCGAGGCCATGGAGATGCGGCCCGTCCAGCCGAAACGATAGGCGGCGAGAAAATTCATTTCCTCAATGGAGTGATGCACCGAATGGGTCGCCCAAAACCAGCGCACTTCGTGGCTCAAGCGATGAAACCAGTAATAGAAAAATTCGAGCCCCAGAAACAGCGCCGGGATATACCACCACGCGTCTTTCGAAAGATCGAACAGCTTATTGTCGTAGGCCGCATACCAGAGAACGCCCACAAGACTGAGCGGCACGAAGCTGATCAGGCGTTGGCCAATCGCGATGACGACCGACGCAATAGACTGGTCTTTCGTGTAAAGGCGCAAGCCGCGCTTCCGGCTGATCCAGAATTCAACGGCGATCATCACCGCAAAGACCGGCAGGAAAAACATCAGATAGCCATGAACGCTCATCAGCTCGGTCCTTCGCAACAACGCATCATTAATACGCGCGCCCGACTATAATCCGTCGCGGCGGCAAGGTGAAGCTTGCCCGACAGCGCGGGACGCCTAGTCGTCACGCGACCCGACGATCAGTGCAATAACGCCAATCATCCCGGCATATCGAAATGCCGAATTGAGCGCGACGTCGCGCATCACATCGGATCGCCACATCTCAAACCATGTCTCCGCGATGACGATCCAGCCGGCGAACAACATGAAGACCGCAACGGCGCAGCCGGTCAGCGCGAGCGCCTTGGCTGATTGGAATGCTGCCGCGTCGCCCTTGCGCGCCGCCCACATGCGCCATGCGCCGGTAAGGCATAAAAGCCCGGCGGCGATTTTGAAGAGCAGAATGAAGACGGCGCCAACGGTATTGAGCGCGGGGCTCGTCGTCGCGCGCCAGCTTTCGGCGCCGCCCTCAAAGGTCGACATGGATGTCGCCGCCGCAACCGCGCCCGTCGTCCCGCCCCAGTCGGTGACATTGCCAAAGGCGCCAAGTAACGCCCACATGGCGACGCTCACGATCAGTGCAATCTTTATTGTCCGTAACATGATGATGGTTTCTCCCCTTTGGGGGCAAGATAGGGGACATGGGCGGCGGCCTGTCAATAAGGGGGCAGTC
>JAJFFU010000157.1 GCA_021776465.1 Parvularculaceae bacterium | reverse complement strand
GCAAAGCGCCCGGCGCCGGCCCCTTCACGGCCGACCCGCCGCCGCCGCGCGCACGGTAAGCATCAGTCTGCGGGCGCGCCCGCAAATCGCGAACAACACTGCATTCAAATTTGAAAGGTATGGCCATGGCCCGCACAATTGCGGCCGTCGTCGCCCTCGCCTTCTGCGCCTATACCGGCGCAGACGCGCGACCCGTATCCTACGCGGGCGGATGGACGGCCATTGAAGAAACGGACCGACAGAGCACGGCGCTCTGGGTTCACTACACCGTCGATCCGACGCTTTCGATCGGCTGGCGCAGCGAGTGGGATCGCCGCGAGGACTTCGTTTTCAACGGCCCGCAGGCGACTTGGCTTGCGAAACGCTGGTTCGGCGAAAACTATCAGGCGAATATTTACGCAACTGCCGGCGCTGGATTTGTCACCGGTGTGGGCGACAATGACCTGAACGCCAACGCGGCCGGTTTCATCGGCGTGCTGGCGGACTGGGAAACCCGGCGGCTGTTTGCATCCTATCGCACCCGCATTTTCGACGGCGGCGGTCTCGACACGACGTTCATGCAGGCCGCCCGGCTCGGTTACGCGCCTTATGAAGGCGACACCGGCGATCTGCATACATGGCTGATGATCGAGGTCGATCATCGTCCGGACAATGACGAAACGATCGGCGTCACGCCGCTCATTCGCTTTTTCAAAGGCGCAGCACTGCTGGAACTCGGATGGAGCATCACCGACGACCAGCCGCTCGCCAATTTCACCTATCGATTTTAAACGGAGATCTGAACCATGAGAAACATACTCGCTCTTACAGCCGCGGCGCTTCTGGCGGCATCGCCGGCCTTCGCCCAGGACACCCATGATCACAGCCATGACGACCACCAAGACCACAACGCCGACAGCGACGACAGCGACGATCACGCTTCCCACGACCATGAGGGGCATGAAACAATGGCCGATGACGAAAGCGCTTCGGCAACCGCCGCGACGGGCGCGCCGCTGCAACGCACCCCGGAGATCGAGGCAGCGCTGACCGCCGGCGGTGAGCCCGTTGTTGTCGACGTGCTCGGCGTCGTTTGCGATTTTTGCGCAAAGGCCATGAACAAGACCTTCGGCAAACGCGACGAGGTCGCTGCCGTCTATGTGGACCTCGACAGCAAGACACTGAACCTTGTTCTGAAACCGTCCATGACCCTCGCCGACGATGCGATCCACAAGCTCGTCAAGAAAGCGGGCTATCGCGCCGCATCAATTCGCCGGGGTGAAGCCGCACTGAAAGGAACGGTCAATGCGACTGATCCTTCGTGAAACGGCGGCGCCGGCGCTGGCGCTCTTCGCCAGTGCGTCGACGCTTCTTTGTTGCGCGTTGCCGGCGCTGTTGATCACCATTGGCGCCGGCGCCGTGATGGCGGGCCTTACCGCAAATGTTCCGGGCCTCATGTGGCTGACCGCCCATAAGGGCTCGCTCTTTATTGGCGCCGGCGTCCTCTTGCTTGCCGCAGCGATCATGAAATGGGCGGTGCGCAACGCGCCCTGCCCGATTGACCCGGCGCAGGCCCGCGCCTGCATGCGCATGCGCCGGGCCGGAACGATCATCCTCTGGGTCGCCGCCATCGCTTATGTGATCGGGGGGTTTTTCGCGTTCTTTGCCGCGGACTTGCTGCTGTGACGCGGCGACGAACCGCTTGGCTTTACAAAAACAAGCGTGCACCCTTCCCGCCGCAATGCTGAATGCAATCAACATCAGGCAGGCTTATGGTGTCGCAAAAGATTGAACTTTCCACGCCGGCCGGCGTCATGAAGCCGATTGGCCCGTACAGCCACATCGCCAAGGTCGGCGATTTCATCTCCATCAGCGCAACGGCCGGCGTCGACCCGGCGACCGGGGCGCTGGCGGGGCCTGACATTGCTTCGCAGACGGAACAAATCCTCGACGCGTTTGACTTGATGTTGAAATCTGTCGGGTCAGACCTCGCCCATATCGTTCATATCAACGTCTTTTTGAAAGACATGGCCGACTTTGCGGAAATGAACGCGACTTACGCGAAAAAACTGGGCGAGCACAGGCCGGCGCGCACGGCGATCGCTGTCACCGGCCTGCCCAAGCCTGGCGCGCTCATAACGATGAACCTGACAGCAGTGACGGCGAGCTGAGCCACTTTTACGACCGACTTGGCTTCCAGCGCGAGAAGGTGCAGCATTTCAGCAATGACGTAACGGTGAGGAAAGGAAATAGCGATGTGCGATGAGACAACAGAACGAGACAACGAGAAACACGCGCGCGCCGGCGGCGTCATCAACAGGCGTGATTTCAGCCAGATCAGCGCCGGCGGGTTCCTCGCCGCCTTTGCAAGCGTCAACGGTGCGGCGGCGACCGGCGCCGTCAAGACAAAACACGTCGATGTGACAATGCCTGACGGCGTTTCCGACTGCTTTTTCGCCTGCCCGTCAGACGGCGCCCATGCCGGCGTTCTCATGTGGCCGGATATCAAAGGGCTGAGGCCGGCGTTCGAGGCCATGGGCGAACGTCTCGCCGGCGCCGGATATTCCGTACTCGTTGTAAATCCGTTTTATCGGGACGCTAAAGCGCCGGTGGTCGGCCCCGGCGCGAGCTTTGGCGATCCGGAAACGCGGGCGCTGTTGCGGCCCATGGCGCAAAAGCTCAACCAGGACGCGGCCATGTCCGATGCGCGCGCCTATATCGATTACCTCGATGCGCAAAAAGGCGTTGATGGGGCCCGCAAAATCGGCACGGCCGGATATTGCATGGGCGGGCCGTTGATCATGCGCACGGCCGCTGCGGTCCCGGACCGCGTCGGCGCCGCGGCGTCGTTTCATGGCGGCGGGCTCGTCACCGACGCGGAAGACAGCCCGCATCTGTTAATACCGCAAACAAAAGCGGCGGTGCTGCACGCCGTTGCGGAAAACGATGACGCGCGGAACCCGGATGCGAAAACGACGCTGGCAAGCGCTTATAAAGCGGCCGGACTGGCGGCGGAGATCGAAGTCTATGACGGCGCGCTCCATGGCTGGTGCCCGCCGGATTCCCAAGTCTATCATCAGGATCAGGCCGAGCGCGCATGGTCGCGTATGCTCGCACTCTTTAATACTGCGCTGGCTTGAGCCTTACGCGCCCATCATTGACGCCAGCGTGTCGGCGACGCCCGGCGGCGGCGGGATGTCGTCTGGCACGAAGAAGTCAACGACGAGTTTTTTCGACGCATCGACGCGGTATTTTTCAAAATCCGTGACGCCGTTCTCAAACAGGAACGTATCGTCGATCAGGAAATTGCCGGTGAACGTTTTGGCCGGTTTCGTAAAGATCATATGCGCGGCGTCCGCGAGAATATCGGTCGAACGCGAGGCCTGCATCATCGCATCGCCGCCAAGGGCGAATTTCACCGCCGCCGTCGCAATCGCCGTTCGCGGCCACAGGGCGTTAAAGGCAACGCCATCTGATTTAAACTCTTCGGCCATGCCGAGTACGCAAAGGGACATGTTGAACTTCGCCATGGAATAAGCGACGTGGCCGCGAAACCATTTCGGGTCCATGTCGAGCGGCGGCGACAGCATCAACACATGCGGATTGTCGGACTTCTTCAGAAAGGGAATGCACGCCTTCGACGTCAGGAACGTACCGCGGCCATTGACCTGGTGCATCAGATCATACCGTTTCATTTCCGTCGCTTCCGTCCCGGTCAGGGAAATCGCCGACGCGTTGTTGATACAGATATCGATGCCGCCGAATGTTTCCGCGGTCTTGGCCGCCGCCTCGGTCACGCCATGCTCGTCGCGTACATCGACGATGAGCGGCAGCGCCTTGCCGCCGGCCGCCTCGATCTCTTCCGCGGCGGTGTAAATCGTTCCCGGCAGGTGCTTGTGCGGTTCGGCCGACTTGGCGGCGATCGCCACATTAGCGCCGTCCCGCGCGGCCCGAAGGCCTATCGCCAGGCCGATGCCGCGCGAAGCGCCGGTGATGAACAGTGTTTTTCCTTGAAGCGTGGCCACAGGGTAATCCTCCATTTGCGCGACCGTCTTAGTCGATACGCGCCGGAGATTCACTATATTCACGCAGCGCCAGTATTAGGCGGCGTTTTCCTCGCACCCTTCGCAGTCCGCATCGAGGCAGCGACAGCCGACGATGGAGCAGGCCTCACTTAACGATGACGCTCGGCAGGTCGTCTCCATCCGCCGTTCCTCACCGTCAACGCCCCTCGACCGCCAGATGATAGAAATCGCCACATGGTCTTTAAAAACCACGCAGCCGACGCCGTGGCCATCCACATGCTGCTTGATTTTTCTCAGCTCATTCATTCACAAACTCTCCAACGCGATAAGAATTAACCTTACCCACGCCCGCATATTCGTTGTTCGATCAGGCATTGTCGCATCGCAACAACGCCCGCATCGCCAGTGAACATCGCGCTCCCGCCG
>JAJFFU010000156.1 GCA_021776465.1 Parvularculaceae bacterium | reverse complement strand
TCGGTCTTGTTGGCGTCGACAATATAGATCCGGCCGTCGCCGCGATCGCGCAACACGTCGATGCCGCCAAAGTCGAGGCGCATGGCCGCGGCAAAGTCCGTGATTTTTTGTTGCTCGTCGGGGGACAGCAAAGCGTCGGCGTCAACAAGGTCGACGCGATAATTGTCGTTGCTGAACCGCAGATCCGGTCGCCGGCGCTTCAGATAGACAAAGGGTATCTTGCCGCCGACGATCGGCGTTCGGATATCCATGTGATCGCGCCCGTCAAACGTGTTGTCGACCAGGCGTTGATAGACATGATCGCGTTTTGGCGCCGAAATGGGACACTCGATGATGCGCCCGTCATGGCGGCCATTGCCTTCGGACTTCTCAACGGCCGGCCCGCGCCACTGCGCCGGGTCAACGCCGAGGGCGTAGCCGAAGGTTTCTTCAAAGACCCGCGCCACGATGCTTTTTCGAATATCGAAACAGCCGACATTAAAGGCTGGCTTGCCCGTCGGGGCCCGGCGCGGCGCCGTCAGGAATTCGCAATCCTCGAAATAGAAATGCAAATCCGCGGCGGCGTGGTCATCGGTAATTTTAACATCGGCAAGCTGGCACACGGGCCAGATCGCATAAAACGACCGCGGTTTTTTGGGGAAGAACGAAATGCTCGCCCGCGGGTTTCTGCGCTTTAATACGCGGCTCGCGCGCACCGCGTTCACCAGCCAAACGAAACTCGCAATCGACAGGGCGTCGCGGGCGAACCCGGCGGTCAGCGGGATTGCGATCCCGGTTTCTTTTGCAACCAGTTGATTGCCGTCGATCTTGTACTCGCCAAATACGGACATCAGATCCAATACGCTCCTACCCGGCAGACAGTATGGTTAACAAATCGCCGGTCGTCGGCCCTCTTCATTAGATGCAATTTTCGGAGATAACACGGAAATAATAAAGTCGTGAAACCGGAAAATACACCGGAAAGCGCCTGCTTGCGCCAATCGGCGCGTCTCTTGCGACAAAGCGGGGCATGTGTGCCGTTCGTAAACAAAGTTCTAAAGCCGGATTCGCAATTTTAGCGGCCGGTTTGATGATTGCCCCCATGATGACCAGCGCCGCGCAGGCGGGGGAGCTTGCGCCATCCTCAGTTGATGCGGGCCTGCAAAATGGGGGAACGGCGGGGGGTGTCGCCGTGGGGGACGGCGCCGCTGGCGTCACTGATCGCGCCTGGGTGACGGCCCCGCCGAACTATCTCTACGTGGTCGAGAAAGAGCGGGGGAGCTTTCTCGACTGCGGTGAGGGCCGCGAGCGGCGCGCCGTCGACGCAGACGGGCGCGATATGGCGCCCTTGCGTTGCGGCGTTACCCTGACCGAGACCATGGTGATCCCGGCCGCCGCCTCATCGGCGCGGATTATTATTCACTTTTAGAGACTGTTTCAGGCCCTGGCGCATCAATTGCGTCCTCTGAGGGCGTGTCGTCGAAGGCGGCGTTCATCAGGCAGTAGTCGGTCTCAAAGGCGCCCTCTTCGGTTTTGCGCGCATAGACCATGTATTGTTTGCCGTAATCAAACTGCACGCCGCATTGATTAGCGTTGGTCTCATGAAAAACGCGCGTCCGGCCGTCGAGCTTCACCGGTTCGCCGTTTTCCATCGCCGAGAAAATGTTGAAGATCGTCGCCTGACGCTCGGCGGCGCTGCGTTTGTCCTCGCCGAGCACAAGTTCCGCGTCGACGACCAACCCGTTCAGCAACATATCCGGCGCCTTGGCTTTCGCGCAGCTGCACAAGATGGCGCGGGCGCGATTGAGTTTTGGCGGCGCCGAAAGGTCGGCGGTGATTTCACGCGTCGCGGCGTCAGCCTGGGCGAACGCAGCAGCGGCTAATAAAGCAAGCAACATCGACAAACTCCGTATACAGCCTAAATCGGTGGGTCCGTGCGCGGCGCCTTGTGGGCGTCAAACAGCATCGTCATCGCCGGTTCATGTCCGGAAATATCATACCCCGCAATGCGGGCCTCGTCGATAATCTGATCGACCGGTTTGCCGAACCGCGCTTCGGCGTATGACCAGACCAGCAAGGACCGCAGGCCGGATTTGCAAAAAGCGAGGGTTTTGCCGTCTTTGGCGTCGTCAATGGCGCTTTCAAGCCCGCCCGTATGATGGGGCGTGACCCCGCCTGAATCGACTGGCAAATAAGCGTAAGCGATGCCGGCTTCGTGCGCTGCTTTTTCCAGTTCGTCACTTTTCGGTTGTCCGATCATTTCGCCGTCGGGCCGATTATTGACGATCAGCGTAAAGCCGTTTTTTGCAGCGTCGCGGATGTCGTCTTCGGTGATTTGTGTTGTGACGAAAAAAGTGTCGGTGACGGGGATCGGTTTTTGTGACAATGTCTTATCCTTCGCACTTGGCAAGCCGCCCGGTCTTCATTCGTTAAATGAAAGGAAATTGCAATGGCTGCACCTTTGCGCCCATTTCATCTGGCAATCCCCGTTGACGACCTTGCGGCGGCGGATGCGTTTTACGCTGGCGTCATGGGGTGTGCGTACGGGCGGCGCTCTGAGAAATGGATCGATTTTGATTTCTTCGGTCATCAACTCGTCGTGCATCTGTCGCCGGCCGATTGCGCGAGCGCGCAAACGAACGATGTGGACGGTAAAAACGTGCCGGCGCGCCATTTCGGCGTGGTGCTTGAAAAAGCGGGCTGGGAGGCGTTGTCGGCGAAATTAAAGCGCGCCGAGATAGCATTCATCATCGAGCCGGGCGTTCGTTTTAAGGGTGAGCCGGGCGAGCAGGGGACGTTTTTCCTGACCGATCCCGCCGGCAATGCGCTCGAGTTCAAATATTTCAATGATCTCGGCCAGCTTTTTGCGGCCTGACGGTTTTTGCGGCCTGACGGTTTTTGTCGCCTGATCGTTTCTGATTGTCGAATTGAGCACGCTCTGCGCGTCACTTGTTTGTCGCGAACGCCATGTCTGCGACCGCGACCGGGAAACAGATGAAGCCGGAAAACTGATGAAGTCGGAAACCAGGAGAGAATGCGAAAATGCCAAATTATTTGTTCGTCTATCATGGGGGCGCCAACCCCGCATCGCCGGAAGAAGGCGAAAAAATTATCGCAAAATGGGTCTCATGGATTGGCGGTCACGGGTCGTCATTTATCGACGGCGGCAATCCTGTCGGCATGTCGAAAACCGTTTCGTCGTCCGGCGTTGCTGACAATGGCGGCGCCAACCCGGCGTCCGGCTATGGTATTGTTACAGCCAGGAACATCGATGCGGCGGCCGAGATCGCGAAAGGCTGCCCTATTCATGAGGCTGGCGGTTCGGTTGAAGTCGCCGAGATTATTCAAACGTAACGCATTTGCGCGTCGGCGCGCGGACATCGCGCCGGTGCGTTTAACCGGAGGACCATGATGATTATCCCTGAAGGCTTTGCGCGTGTGACGCCCTATTTATTCGCCGAGGATGCTGCGCAATATATGGATCACTTAATCATTGCTCTTGCGGGCGCCGACGGCGGTCGAACCATGCGCGGCGACACACTCGCTAACGGCGTTGTTCGTTTCGATGATGCCTCCGTCATGATCAGTGAAGCCGGACGCGGGTTTCCGCCGTCCCATGTGAGCCTGTATCTTTACGTTGAAGACGCCGACGCTGCGATGGCGCGGGCGATTGAGGCCGGTATGGAAAAGATCATGGACGCGGCCGACATGGATTATGGCGACCGTCAGGGCGGCGTCAAAGACAAGGCCGGGAATATCTGGTGGCTGTCACAGCGTTTGGAAGACAAGCCCTACAGGTAGCGGCGCCGAACTTGTCGCCCGCACTCTAATCGCCCGCGCGCTAATCGCCCCAAGTGTCGTCATCGTCCGTATCGCCGATGCCGCGCAAGGCGACCCAGATGTTCCAGAGAACGAACACCGCCAGCAGCAGAAATACGAGGAATGACAGGAACGTCATGGCGCAAAGATGGGGACGCTTCGGCTCCGATGCAATTTAAAATTGGTGGCTACTGCGTTTTCGTCCTTGACCGCGCCAATAAACGTATATACAAACGCTATACACAGTATATACATTTCGGCGCGTTATGGCTGACGGAAAACAAAAGAAGAGCAAAAAGAAAAAAGACAGTCAGTTGATTATCCGCGTCAGCGCCGGAGATCGGGACGCCTTTGTCGAAATGTGTGATCGGCTCGACACCAGCGCGTCGCGCGAAATCAGGCGCTTCATGCGCGAATTCACAGCGGCCAATGAGGCCGATGCGAAGAACAAGAATTAAGGCCCGCAAAGAAGGCCAAAAACGCCGACCCGGTATGGCGCCGCACGTTTCCTCCCAAGGTGATCATCGGCGACGTCAAATTCGGCACAGAGGCGAGCGGTGAAAAGCCGAGCCCGAAACTAAAAAAGCCCGCCGCGCTGGTCGCGACGGGCTTTCTTGTTTTGCAATGCGCGTTCAGGCGGCGCCTTGTTCAGGCGGCGCCTTATTGCGCTGCGGCCCGTTGATAGACAACGTTGCCGTCGACAATGGTCATTACGGTTTCAACAGACAGGATGTCCGCTTCCGGTATCGTCATGATGTCGGCGGAAAAGACCGTGAAGTCGGCCTGTTTGCCGGGCTCGATCGTGCCGAGCCTGTCTTCCTGAAACGACGCATAAGCCGGCCAGAGGGTAAACATCTTCAGCGCTTCGGCGCGGCTGACAGCCTCATCGGGGCGCCAGTTCTCATCTTGATAGCCGTTGACGCCGCGCCGGGAGACGGCCCCGTAAAACTCGATGCGCGGATCGCCCCGTTCAACAGGCGCATCCGACCCGCCGGCGATGATCGCGCCGGCGTCGATCAGCGAGCGCCAGGGATAAGCGCCGTCAAGCCGGTCCGGCCCGAGGCGGTCCGGCACAAAGAAATAATCGCCAATCGCATGGCTCGGCTGCATGGAGGGGATGACGCCCAGCGCGCCAAAGCGCGCGATATCGTCTGTGTGAAGAATTTGTGCGTGCTCGATGCGCCAGCGCAGATCGTTTTTGTCCGGATGCTGTGAAAATGCGTCTTCATACCAATTGAGCAGGAGGCGGTTCGCCTCATCGCCAATCGCATGGGTGTTGACCTGCACGCTGGCGTTAATGGCGCGGTCAAAGAGCGCCGCGGCCTCATCTTGCTGCATCAGCAAAAGACCGCTGGTCTCCGGTCGGTCGCTATAGGGCTCGGTGAGCAGGGCCCCGCGCGAGCCGAGCGCGCCGTCCATGTAGAGCTTCATGGCGTTGGTCAGTACACGGCCGTTAGCGGTCGCCCGCGGCCCGTTTTCCTCAAGCGCCGCAAGCCCTGCCTTGTCGACAGAGTTGTATACGCGGATATTCAAGATGCCAAGTTGCGACAGGGTTTCCATCATGTCGAGATTGGCGGGGTCAACGGAAACGTTGTGGATGCCCGCCCATCCGTATGCGGTGTAAACGTCCGACGCAGCTTTATAGGCTTCGCGTTTCTTGGCGTCGTCAGGCGCGGCGACCAGCCCCTCGGCCACGCCCATTGCGTTGTCGATCAAAATGCCCGTCGCGCGCCCGGCGCTGTCGCGTTCAATGACGCCGCCATCGGGGTCCGGCGTGTCGTCGCCAATGCCGGCGGCGCTGAGCGCGGCCGAGTTTACGACCAGCGCATGTCCGTCGGCGCGCCCGAGAATAACAGGGTTGTCGGGGCTAACCGGATCAAGATCGTCCCGCGTCGGCATGCGCCCTTCCGGCCAGCCGGTTTCAATCCAGCCGCGACCAAAGATGACGGCGCCTTTATCCGCACCCTGAACAGCGGCTTCCACGCGGGCGGCAAGGTCGTCAATTGATGCTGTGCCTTCAAGGTTCAAGGTGAGTTCGCGCAAGCCCACGCCCAGAAGATGCACGTGGGAATCGGTAAAGCCCGGATACATGGCCGCGCCGTCGAGGTTGATCATCGTTGCGCCGGCGCCGGCCGCTTCGCTCACTTGCGCCAGATCGCCGGCCGCCAGAATTTTACCGTCGGCAACGGCGACCGCTTCGACGGTCGGGCCGTCATCGAGCGCGGTATAGATCGGCCCACCGGTATAGAGTGTTACCGGCGCCGTTTGCGGGGCCGGCGTTTGGCTGTCTGTCGTCTGCGACTGACCGCAAGCGGAAGCCAGCGCACAGAGCGCGGCGGCGGCGATAAATTTCGTAATTTGCATGAACGTTCCCTTCGCGAGTGGCCAAGGCCATAAGCTGCGCGCGCAAATCAAGCAATATTCGTAACATTGCACCCGGTAAAAAGGGCCGGCGATTGGGACGGGAAAATGGTCGGAGTGGGGTGATTCGAACACCCGGCCCCTGCCTCCCGAAGACAGTGCTCTACCAGGCTGAGCTACACTCCGACGGATTGCCGCGCGGTCCGCATGTTTGCTGCGCCGCAAGGGCGCTCCCTATAGCGGCGGCGATCAGGCCGCGCAATGGCGTTTTCGGCTCACAAAACCGGCCTGAGAAATTCCGCCGGGCCATTGCGCCGGACAATCGAAACGGCTATTTGACCGCTCCCGGCGCACGGGCGACGCCAGTTCTGGCGTCATTTTGGCCGTCGATTTGCCGGGCAATCCCGACCCGCCGGCCATGCCGGCTTCGCGGACGATCCGATTGCGGGTCACTATCGCGGGTCGTTGTTGGGGCGTCGCCAAGTGGTAAGGCATCGGTTTTTGGTATCGACATTCCCAGGTTCGAATCCTGGCGCCCCAGCCAACATTCCCGCACGTGAAGCGCCGCAAACCAGCGCGCCGTAATCGCGGTCATTTACCATAAATCCAACGGCAAAAAATTTCGCGTTGCAACGGACGCGTTGTATTGTTACAAACTAACTGAGATTGGGTGCAGACGACGCCGGTTCTGGTGATTGGCGTGTGATGGGGCTCGCTGCGTTTAAAAAAAAGCGTGTGCGATTTGCCTGTTTAGGGCGACGGGGTGTTCGGGGCGTATTTCTAGGGTGATCTCACATTAAACCCGCATCGTGCGATTTACGCATATTTGACTTCGCGGCAAAAACGGATGTTCAATGACATTCCGAATGCCGCGTAAAACTGCGGGTGTGACGAGGCGTCGGGAGTTCGCCGGAACGAGATAACGCGAGTAAGACGGTAACGCGAGTTAAGACGGGGCGAGCGCGATCACGAGCGCGATCACGAGCGCGATCAGGGGATGGAAGTTAAGGGTGACGAAATTAAATCCGCGACCAGCAGAAATTTTTTTGGACTTCGAACGCGTTCGCGTTCGCATGGCGCCGGCTGTCTTAGCACAGTCGACGAGCGCAAATCAGTCGGCCACAGCGCCGTTTCAATCAGCCGCAACAGACCGGTAAGTGAGGCACTTATGAAAAAAGCAGCGATTTTGGGTTCAGCAGCGGTAATGCTTGCCGCGTTCGGCGCGCCCGCCCAGGCGCAGTTCAAGCCGGCGCTCGATACGAGCGAGCAAACGGCGAGAGACACCGCCGCTTCGCAACAGCGCATTGATCAGCTTGATGACCAGACGGCGTCATTGCTGAACGATTACCGCGCGAATTTGAAACAGCTCGAAGCTGCGCGGCGCTACAACGCTTCGTTGCAACGAAACATTGAAGCGCAGGATCGCGAAATTTCCCGCCTTCGCGAAGACATTGAAAATGTCGAAGGCTTGCAGCGCGCAACCCAGCCGCTGATGGAAGACATGATCGCGAAGTTCAGCGACATCGTCGGCGCCGATATGCCATTCCTTATTGAAGACAGGTCTGCGCGCGCAGGTCGCCTCAGCGGCGTTCTTGATAACCCGTCCATGTCGGCGGCGCAGAAATATCGCCTGATTGTCGAGGCTTACCAGATTGAAAACGAGTATGGGCGCACGATTAGCGCTGACCCCGGCACGATTGGCGAAGGTGAGGATATGCTCACCGGCGAATTCCTCCGTGTGGGACGCATCGCGTTGATCTTCAAAACGCCTGATGATTCTGTTTTGCGGATTTACGACCAGACGCAAGGCGATTTCGTCAATCTCGAGCGAAGTTATTTGCCCGACGTGAAATTCGCGATCCGCATGGCGAAGGCGCAAACTGCTCCGGATGTTTTCTTCGTTCCGGTCAAACCGCCAGTCGCCCAGTAACGGCCATCTGAGATAGAGGATATATCGACATGAAAAGCATTAAAATTGCAGGTCTGTCTCTGATCGCCGGCGTTGCGGCCATGGGGCTCAACCTTACCGGTGATACTTTGATCGCCGGCGCCCAGGCGCAGAACGCCGTCACACTTGACCAGGTGTTGCAGGCCATTCGCCGCGAACGCACCGAAGTCAGCGCGGAAAATCGCCAGCGCGAGCAGGAGTTCCTGTCGCAACGCAATCAGCAGCAGGCATCCCTAAATCGCGTCCGCGCGCAGGTCGCCGCCGCCGAAGCGGAATCGACCCGCCTCGAAGGCGTGATGGCCAGCAATCAGGACGCGATTGAAGAGCTCGACGAAGAACTTGCCTCCAAGCAGGGCGAGTTCCAGGAATTGTTCGGCGCGGCGCGTTCCGCCGCCGCTGATCTGAAAGCTGAACTGGATCGTTCCATCGTCTCCACCCAGTTCCCGGGACGTGGCGAAACGCTTAGAGAACTCGCCCAAACGGAAAAGCTTCCTTCCGAAGCCCAGCTTCGCGACCTTTGGGAAATCATGGTTCAGCAAATCGCTGAACAGGGCAAAACAGCGACCTACAGTGCGCCGGTTGTTCAAGCGAACGGTCAGGCGGACGAAGCGCAAGTCACGCGCATCGGTCCTTATGTTGTCTTCTCCGAAGGCAAGTACCTCACCTATGCCGACGGCAATCTTAAGTTTCTCGCGCGCCAGCCGGCTGGTGATGTGACCGCCGCTGCAAGCCGCGTTGCAAACTCATCCGGCGACGACTTTGTGCGGGGCGCAATTGACCCGTCGCTTGGCACGCTGTTGAGCCTTATTGTTGAAAGCCCGACACTGACGGAGCGGATCGATCAAGGCCGGTTCATCGGTAAAGTGATCATCGGCGCTGCACTGTTCGGCATCGCGCTCGGCATCTACAAATGGGTTACCCTGACCATGACCGCCGGCGCGGTTCGCGGTCAGGTGCGCCGTAAGAAGCCATCCAAATCGAACCCGCTTGGCCGGGTCATGCTGGCTTACGAAAATACGCAGTCCAGCGACGTTGAAACGGTGGCGCTGAAACTGGATGACGCCATCTTGAAGGAAGTGCCGAAACTCGAATCGGGACTGAACCTTGTGAAAGTGCTTGCCGCGACGGCGCCGCTGCTCGGCCTTCTCGGTACGGTTATCGGCATGATCAACACCTTCCAGGCGATCACGCTCTTTGGTACTGGCGATCCACAGATCATGGCCGGCGGTATTTCCGAAGCGCTCGTCACCACGGTGCTTGGTCTTATTGCAGCGATCCCGCTTCTTCTCCTTCATGCCTTTGCATCAGGCGCCGCCAAGCGCGTGTCGCAGATCCTTGAAGAGCAGGCAGCTGGCATCATTGCTGAACATGCGGAAAGCGGCCGGGCTTAAAAGCCCGGTTCGCTGGAACCTGGGTATTCGTACCCAAGCAAAGGAAACAGGTCCGTTATGGAGTTGTTAAACCCCGCCGTAGCGTATGACGCGATCCGTGACTTTCTCGCGGCCGGCGGCCAGGTCCTCGCGATCATCATGGTGGTCACATTCTTCATGTGGGCGCTGATTGTTGAGCGGTTGATGTACTGGTCGGGCGCCCATGGCGGCGTCGTCAAACGGGCCCAGCGCGCATGGAATGCCCGCTCGGATCATCAATCCTGGTATGCGCACGCGGTTCGCGAGCGCCTGATCTCGGAAGCCATGCAGGAAGCTTCGCGCTTCAACAATGTCATCCGCGCGCTTGTTGCGGTGACGCCGCTCCTCGGTCTTCTCGGCACCGTGACCGGCATGGTTCAGGTGTTCGACGTGATGGCCGTTACCGGCTCATCGAATGCGCGCCTGATGGCCGCCGGCATTTCCAAAGCAACCATTCCGACCATGGCCGGCCTTGTCGCGTCATTGTCGGGGCTGATTTTCATCAACGCCTTTGATCGGAACGTGCAAAAAGCGCAGCACCGGGTCAGCGATGATCTTCTGGTTCAGTCCGATCATTCATTCGTCGATCGGGGGGGCGTATGAGGAAACGCGCGACACATCAGGAGGGGGCCGCGGACGTTAACATCACGCCGCTCCTCGATATCGTTTTTATCCTGCTCATCTTCTTCATCGTTACGGCGACGTTCCTGCGCGAAAAGGGCATCGACGTCAGAACGCCGGAAGACAACAACGAAGATAACTCGTCGCCGCCGCCCGCTTTGGTGCTGGCGATCCAGGAAGACGGCTTTGTGCGCATCAACAATCTGCGCATCATCGATCCGGGCTCGGTGAAGCCGACGGTGCAGGAATTTATCGCACGCGAACCAAACGGCGTTGTCCTGGTCAGCGCCGCGCCGGAATCAGAATCCGGCGTCGCGGTCGAAGTGATGGACCAGGCCCAGGATGGCGGCGCGAGAGCGGTGTCCCTGGCGCTGCAAAAAGAGCAACAATAAGCGCGGATCGGGGCCGTTGGCTCCTTCGCGTAAGATCACAGGCAACGACGAACAGTTTGTAGGCGGACAAAATGGCGAGACGCAATTCATATACGCAAGCGGCGGACGAAGAAGACGTCAACGTCACGCCGTTGCTTGATATTGTCTTCATCATGCTGATCTTCTTTATCGTGACGTCGACCTTTGTCCGGGAGCCGGGCATTGAAGTCGACCGGCCGGAAGGCGTGACAGCCACGGACAGGAAGTTCGCGAAAATCATTGTCGCTATTTCGGCGGAAGACGAAATCTGGATCAACAAAGAACAGGTGGAACTGAGCGAAGTGCGGATCAGCGTCGAAGAATTGATCCGTCAGAACCCGCGCAGCACCGCCGTCGTCCAGGCTGATAAGGCTGCGAAGTCCCGTTACCTCGTTGAAGTCGTCAATCAGATTCGCGCGACCGGCATTACAGACGTCGCCGTTTCGACGGAAAGAACATAGGGAGCAGCGGCCATGGGATCAGCGGTTAGGCTTTTCATCGGCATACCGGTCGCGGCGATTGTGACGGGTCTGTTGTTTTTGTTCATGTCGGCGATGATCCGGCAACCTGTTCGGCTGGATGAAGAACAAAATGCGGTGAATATTTCGATCACCGCCCAGCTTCAGGATTCAGATCTCACCAGCATCAACAAGGAATTCAAGCGGCCGACGCTCGATGCGCCGCCGCCGCCGCCGCCAGCGGTCAACGATCCATCGAACCGCCCGGCGCTTGACGGGGTTGCCGCAGCGATCCCGGAAATCAATGCTGACCTCAATATCGGCACCGGCTTTAACCCCGATCGCGACGCGCAACCGCTGGTCAGGATACCGCCGCAGTTTCCTGATCGTTGTCAGGGACGGGCCGGGGATGAAGAGCGTGTGTCGCTTCAGTTCGATGTGACGCCGGATGGGCAAACAACAAATATCGAAGTGGTTGAATCAACAAACAGTTGCTTCAATCGCGCAGCGTCGCGTTCGGTTGAACGGTGGAAGTATCAGCCGAAGATCGTTGATAACGAGCCGCAACCGCGGCGCGGTGTTCAAACGGTGATCGTGTTCCAGCTCGCGGAGTAATATTTGCCGACGTGAAACGGGGAAGAGCCGACCAATCGGCGAAATGAAGGTCAGGTCAAAGGCGACGAAATGACAAAGATGCGTTGGAAAACTGTTAAGGTTCTGCTCTCCGCCACGGCGGCGGCAATGGTTGCGGGTGCGTTCGTCGCGCCGACATCGGCGCTGGCGCAGCAATGTCCCGGCGACGATAGCGGCCCGTCGGCGACTCTCTCGCCGCGTATCGGTCTGGAGCTGCAAAAGCTTTATGAACTGCTGCAAAATGATCAGCAGCGCGAGGCGATTACGGGCCTGACGGCATTGCTGAACAATCGCGGCTCATCCATGAGCGCGTATGAGACGGCGACTGTCCAGGAAATCCTCGGCTCAGCCTATGCGCAGATTGAAGATTTCAACGGCGCCCGGCGTGCGTTCACCGCAGCGCTTAACGCCAACGGCCTGCCGCCCAGCCGTAACAACCAGCTGCGTTATTTTATTGCGCAACTACAGTTTCAGGACGGCGACTATCAGGCGGCGATCCAGGGCCTGAACAACTGGATCAGTCAGGCGCGCCAATGCAACGTGCCGGTCGATAACAGTGCATGGTATCTTCTCGGCGCCGCCTATACGCAAATCACGCCGCCGCAATGGCGCCAGGCCATGACGCCTGCGGAAAATGCGGTCGCCGGCGTTGATGCCGCCAATCCGAACAAATCCTATTTTGACTTGCTCAATCTGATTTATTCCGAGCTGAACGAAAGCGGGAAACGCGCCGCCTTGCTGGAGCGCATGGTCAATATCTGGCCGGGTGAAAAAAGCTACTGGACGCAGCTTTCGGGTCTTTATTCACAGACAAATCGAGACCAGGACGCGTTTTCCGTTATTGAAGTCGCTTATCGCGCCGGCCTTTTGACAACAGAGGGCGAGCTGAAAACGGTTGTTCAGTACTACTCCTATTTCGACAATCCCTATCGCGGCGCGAAGATGCTTGAGCGGGAAATGAACGCCGGCAACATCACGCGCACGCAGGATAATCTTGTCCTGTTGTCGCAATTGTGGAGCCAGTCGCGCGAACACAAAAAATCAATCCCGATCCTGCAAGAGGCGGCCGGAAATTCTTCGAACGGCGAATTGGCCTATCGTCTCGGCATGGTCCTCCTCGCCGATGAGCAATATGCGGCGTCCCAGCGCGCGCTTCAGCAGGCGCTGAACAAGGGCGGCATGGACCGGGATGATACCGGCGATGCTTGGCTCCTTCTCGGCACCGCACGCTTTAGTCAGGCCGGTCCGGAAGATCTCGATATCTGGGCCAGCGCGCGCGAGGCGTTCGTCAATGCTCAGCGCTATCAGAAATCGGGCCAGCGCGCGTCGCAATGGATCACCTATATTGATGCGGTTCGACAGACCTATGTCGACGGCGTGGCATTAACGGCACGGCAAGATCTCGAACGCTGCGAAGACGACCGGGATCGCATTGAACAGGCAACGCGCATCCGTGAGCTGCAAAACCGCGGCATGACCGATGTTGAACGCGCCTTTGTAGCAGAGTTCCAGCAAGCGTGTACGACCATCCTGGGCCTCGACGAAGCGGCCGAAACGGCCGCCGGCGGCGATGAAGCCGAGACGGACGAATAATCCGCGACGCAAAATCCGGACACAAAAAAGCCCGCTGTCGATTTCGACGGCGGGCTTTTTCTTTGGCCAATCAAATTCGTTCTGTAAGGCGAGGCCACATATGTCGGTGGGCGTTTATTATGGATCAAACCGCTCCGCCCACCGCTCATTCCCGCGAAGGCGGGAATCCAGGAAACCTGCGCTCAAATGGATTCCCGCCTTCGCGGGAATAAGCGGGTTTGAACTAGGCTGATCCCTATTTAGCGCTCGACGATCTAATTCGTCGTTAAGATCGCATTAATATTCGTTGCGTTCGCCTAAAATGCGGCCGCCGTCGATGGCGTCGGGCGTGCGGTTGTTGCATTGCAGCCAGCCCTGGCGCCAGCCGGCCCGGTAGGCCTCATCATTTTCAAACGCATATTTATCGCGCTCGGTTTTTGTGGAGAAGCTTTTATCCTCTTCATTAGAGGTCGCGCAGCCGTCGCCATATCCAATATGATAGCTCGGCAGCTCGCTATAATCTGTTTTCCCGCCGCTGGCGCATCCCGCTGCTGCTGAAATCGTCAGGAAAGCGGCCAGACCGCGAAGAACCGTCATTTTTCCCATATATCCCACGCGCCTTACGCCTTTCGCATCTGCTGTACACCCGGACCCTAGCAAAGGCGCGCCCGGAGGTCTTTGAAAAAGGACGGCCGAAATGAAATCCCCCGTTAACGGTGTTCCGTTTACAACGATCCCCAAAGAAATGCTGGAAAAGCACAGATATGGCCGAATTTGACATTGCAGGGATGAACGGGGCCGGGACAAGCGGAACCCGGACAGGCGAGCCGGAACCGGACGCGGAAACCATGCTGACCCCGATCACCCGGATCGGCACGACGCCGCGCGCCCAGATGGTGCGCAAGCTCGCCGATATTGTCGTCCTGCCGGCGGGGCGCATTTCGGCGAACGAACGCTCGCTCGTCGCCGATATCTTGCTGCAGATCGTCGACAAGGTTGAGGTCGATCTTCGTGTTGAACTGGCGACGCGGGTGGCGCGGGTTGCTGAAAGTCCGCCGGCCCTGACGCGCATGCTGGTGCTGGACGAACCGCCCGTGGCGGAGAAAATATTGCGCGGCGCTGAAACCGTTCCCGAAGCCTTGCTGATTGAAGCGGCGCGGGAAGGCGATCAAACCCACCGCCTGATGATTGCACAGCGCCTCGATTTATCGACCGCGGTCGCCGATGCGCTGTTGAATTTTGACGAGATGGAAATTTACAAAGCCGTGCTGCGGCGCGACGATTGTATCCTGTCGCCAAATGCGATCAACAAATGCGTTGCTCATTCTGCGACCATTCCGGAACTGCAGGCCCCGCTATTGCGCCGGCGCGAACTGGAGCCTGCTCATGGCTTCATGATGTTCTGGTGGGTGGAGAGCGAACAACGCCGACGCATTCTGTCGCGCTTTGCTTTGGACCGGCGGGTCATTCAGGACGCGTTGGAAGACCTCTATCCGAAAGTCTTTCGCTCCGATCATGATCCCGATCCGTTTGTGAAAGACATTCTGCTGCTCGCCGAACGCCGGCACCGCCCCCGCGGCGCCAATGGCGAGCCGGTCTCTATCGATGTTGTGCTGCGCACGCTGGCGGCGGCGCGGCGCTATCCCAGCCAGGAAGTTATTCACGCCGTGGGCATGATCGCCGGTGTCAGCCGTGACCTTGCCGCGCGCATATTGCGCGATCCGACGGGCGAGCCTTATGCGGTCATGTGCAAAGGTCTGTCGGTGCCGCGCGACCAGTTCTTTGCGTTGTTCGATATCGAAAGCGAAGAGGGCGCAGTTGGCTCGGATCAGGGCGAATATCTGCTCACTGTTTTCGACGGCCTTGCGCGCGACTTTTCGCGGGCAATCTTGCGCTACTGGGATTGGGACACCAATCCGCGGATCGCCTATATTTCACGGCTCCTCGGCATTGACGACGATTTTGAGATTGATCCGCACGCCGCTTAAGCCTCGCTTAAGGCGTTTGTGTCATAAACAGCATCAGCCGGTGGCGGCCTTGCGTATCTAGGCTGTCGCCGGCTTTTCTGTTTGTGGCGTTAAAAAAATTCTTAACGGTTTAGCGAAAATTTTTGCGGTCGATCACGCCGCGCGTTAACGCCCCATATGGCAGATTATCGACTGCCGCATCGGCGGCTGCCAGAGTCTCGGAGGGCGCATGTTTCCGTCAATGCGTGTTATCGTTTTCGCGTCGCAGAAAGGTGGGTCTGGAAAGACCACCATTTCTGGCCATATCGCCGTTGAGGCGGAGCGGCAGGGCGCAGGACCGGTTGCACTGATCGACACTGATCCGCAAGGATCCCTCGCGAAATGGTGGAATGTTCGCAAGGACCCACAGCCTGCGTTCATCCAGTCCGTTTTTTCAAATCTTTTTTACGATCTCGACAGCGCCCGCGATGAGGGTTTTAAACTTGTCGTCATCGATACGCCGCCGGCCGTGACCCGCGCCATCTCCGAGGTTGTGAGCTTCGCAGACATTGTCGTCGCGCCAACGCGGCCGAGCCCGCATGATCTGCGCGCCGTCGGACCGACCGTCGATATTGCCGAAGCGCGCGGCAAGCCATTAATTTTTGTCGTCAACGCCGCGACCCAGCGCGCCCGCATTACCTCGGAAGCAGCGATTGCGCTTTCCCAGCATGGCACGGTGGCGCCGACAACGATCCATCATCGTGTGGATTTCGCTGCATCCATGATCGACGGACGAACCGTGATGGAAATCGATCCCTTCTGTCAGTCCTCACTGGAAATTTCCGCGCTCTGGAAATATCTTGAGGAACGCGTGCAACGCGCAGATGGCGGCTATCGTTCGCAAGATGAGGCCGCCGCCGCCGCGACCAATCCGCATAATCGCGTCTTTGGCCGTCGGGCGGTGTAATGACGGGCTACGCGCCAAATCCAACTGCATCCGAAAACGCCGCCGCGTCCCTCACATCAGGGTTGCTGGCGCGTAAAGGACAAGCCTCGCCCGCCGTCGATGCGGTGGCGCATGAGGGCGTAAACGTCGATCTCGAAACCAATTTCGCCGCCAGACCAAAGCCACGCGTCGTTGATGAAGACCGGAACGAAACGCACTATCGTGAAAGTCAGGCCGTCGCCCTGCCAGCCGAACCTTATAGTCCGCCACAGGCCGAGGCCGTGGCCGTGGCCGAGACCGGTGGCTGGAGCGGGGGCGGTCACCAGCACAGCGCCTCCATTACGCTTGATGCGGCCCCGGAAAACTGGACCATCACATCGGAAGGCGCGCCGCTGCGCCCGCAATTGCGACAGCGCTCACCGCGCGACAGCGCCGCTGCGCAGTTACGCCTGAAAGAAAGCGGATTGCGCGCCACTGTAAAATTCCGCATGCCGGCGACGGACTTCATCCGCCTTCGCGCTGCGTCACGCGAAATGAAAGAATCCTGTCAGCTGATCATCGTCGATGCGATCGCGGCCTATCTTGACGCCAATGAGGTCGAGGCTGTCGATGAAGATACGGCGCGGCAGGAGGCGGCGCGCCTTTCGCGGAACCGCCGGTCCGGCTGATATCCCCGCTCGCCGGCGCCAAATCGTACGCCGCGCACCGACTTTTCACCCCCAACACATTGATTCAGACGCGAATTCTGCGCTATTCAGCGCGTTCAAAGAGTTTGCCGCGCCCCGCGCCATTTCCTATTGGCGGGCGGGACTGACGCCGGTCAAGGCGTCCGTTCGGACATGCGGTGAGCGCTGACATAGCGGGCGTTTGCCGCATTGATGACGCCAACGGCCGTGCGTGTAACGGCGGTCCGGCAGGGTGTGAAAGAAGGCGATGGGGCGAATTCTTGTCATGGTCGTAGCGCTGTCGGCGCTCTGGCTGTTGCTATCGGGATATTTCGACAAACCGCTCCTGCTCGCCTTTGGCGTCGGGTCGGTGGCCTTTACGACATGGCTCGCCCATCGCGCGCATGTGCTCGATTCAGAAGGCATTCCCGGCGGCGTCTTTCCCGGCATTCTCGGCTACATGTTCTGGCTCACCGTCGAAATCGGCAAGGCCAATTTGATTGTTGCGCGCCATGCGCTGGCCGTTGAACCGAAACTGTCGCCAAAATTATTTCTCGTACCGAACCCGCCGCGCACGTCTGTCGGCAAAGTGATTTTCGGCAACTCGATCACGATGACGCCGGGCACGGTGACCGTCGATCTGCGCGAGGACGCCATTCTCGTCCACGGCCTGACCGAAGAGCTTTCCGACGAAGACGGCATTCGGCGCATGGGCGAGCGCGTCGCCCGTATCGAGCGGAGGCGCTGAGACCATGTTCGTCACCGCAACCGCTGCAATCATTATCGCCATGGTGCTGGCGCTCGTGCGCGCATTTTCCGGTCCGTCACTTTATGATCGCGTGCTCGCCGGCAACTCGTTTGGCACCAAGACGGTTTTGCTGATCGGCATCATGGGATTTTTAACGGGCCGACCGGATTTTCTCGATATTGCGCTGCTCTATGCGTTGATCAATTTCGCCGCGACCATCGCGATCCTGCGGTTCTTTTCCTATCGCCAACCCAAGGGCGCTCCGTCCGAACCACGCAAGGAAAGCGCATCATGATGGGGCTCGATCCACCCATCGACATGATCCGCGACATTCTCTCATGGGGATTGTTTCTGATTGGCGGCGCCGGCGTGGTCATCGGCGCCCTTGGCATCGTTCGGTTCCCGGATTTTTACACGCGCCTGCACGGGGCCGGCGTCACCGACACGGCCGGCGCCGAGCTTATGGTCTTCGCCATGATGTTGCAGGCGCCGAACTGGCTGGTTCTGTCAAAGCTGGTTTTCATTGCCATCTTCCTCGGGCTGACCTCGCCGGTCGCAACGCACGCCATCGCGCACGCCGCCTGGATGACCGGTTTTCGCCCCATGGAAGGGCCTGATCTTCGTTATGACGGGGACGGCAAGTGAACAGCTTTCAATTTGAAGTCTCACCGATCCTGCTGGTCGACCTGTCGCTGTTGACCATGCTGCTGCTTGTCGCGGTCGCTATGCTCCGTTCACGCCATTTATTTGCGGTCGTCATGTTGTCGGGGATTTATTCACTGCTGTCGGCGGCGTTTTTCGTGTCGCTGGATGCTGTCGATGTCGCCTTTACAGAAGCCGCCGTTGGCGCGGGCATATCAACGGTGCTGATGCTGGCCGGCATGCTCTTGACGTCGCGCCGGGAAAAACCGTTCGAAGCGCGCCGCGTGCCGGTCGCGCGGATCGCGGTTTTCGCGACCGGCGCCGCGCTCATCTACGCGACGATCGATATGCCGGCATTCGGTGATCGAGGCGCGGCGGCAAATTCCTATGTCGGCCAGGCTTATATTGAGGAGACGCCGAACGACATCGCCGTGCCGAACGTCGTCACGGCCGTTCTGGCGAGCTATCGGGGTTTTGATACGTTGGGCGAAACGCTTGTTGTTTTCACCGCGGGCCTCGCGGTCATCTTGTTGCTCGGCGTCGGGTCGACGCGGGGCGGGCGCGAAGTTTCCGACGTTCCCCCACCCAGCGACAATGAGGAGACCCGGTAATGGACCGCCTCATCCTTAAAGTCACAACGAAGATTTTCTTCGCACCGATCATTCTCTTTGCGCTCTACGTTCAGTTTCACGGCGATTACGGGCCCGGCGGCGGCTTTCAGGCCGGCGTTATTTTCGCGGTCGCGTTCATCCTGCATGCCTTTTGTTTCGGGCTGGAAGAAACAAAGAAAGTCCTGCCGCCGCGCGCCTTGCTGGTCGCGATGGTCGTCGGCGTCCTTTTCTATGCGGGCACCGGCGTTGCAACCATGCTGCTGGGCGGCAGCTTCCTTGGCTATGACCAGATCGATCCGGCGTCGACCCATCACGCCGGCCAGCATTACGGCATTCTTCTTGTGGAATGGGGCGTCGGCGTCACCGTTGCCTCAACCATGCTCACGATATTTTACCATTTCACGGGCCGCGAGCCGGATATCGACCAGGAAGACTGGTAACGGAAATGGAAAGCTGGACTGAATTCGTCATTGCACGGTATAATTACTGGATCGTCATCGTCTTGATGATGATCGGCCTCTACACGGTTTTCGCCCGCGGCAATCTCGTCAAGAAAATCGTCGGCCTGAATATTTTTCAGACCTCGGTTTTCATTTTCTACATCACCATGGGCAAGATCGCCGGCGGCACGGCGCCGATTTACATTGGCGGCGAGCTGGACCATGGCGGCGATGACGGGCATGGCGCGGAAGACGCCCACGGAGATGGCGCAGCGCAAGCGGGCGAGGCCCATGGCGCCGCCGGGACCCATGCAGAAGAAGCCGGCGCCGCGGTTCACGCAAAAATCGAGAACGATCTCGGCGTCAATGATTTGAAAGCGGCGGCAAACAGCCTGTCGCTGGATGAGGGCGCGATTTCCGGCGAGGGCGGGCACGATCTTGAATCGTTGCACATTGAGCCGGACGGGGCTGCAAAAATCACCAATGACCAGTTGATCGACGCCGGGAAAGCGGCGTCCGACCACATCGAGATCACCGTCGACGCCGCCCACGGCGCTGTCGAGGCGGCGGCCTATCATTCGGAAGTGA
>JAJFFU010000155.1 GCA_021776465.1 Parvularculaceae bacterium | reverse complement strand
CTTGAACGCATCGAGATCGATTTCGCCATCGTCGGATATGTCGAGCCATTTGAGCACGGCGCCCTTGCGTTCACGCAGGAGATGCCACGGCACAATGTTGGAATGATGTTCGGCGAGCGACAGGATAATTTCATCGCCCTCCCCGATTTCCGACACGCCTAACGCATAGGCGACGAGATTGATCGCGTCTGTGCCGCCGGAGGTGAAGATAATGTCGTCAACACTCGGCGCGTTCAGAAACTCCGCCGTCGTCTTGCGCGCCTCTTCAAACGCCGTCGTCGCTTCATTGGAAAGCAGATGCAAGCCTCGGTGAACATTCGCATAGGAATGCTCCATGGCGTTTTTCATGGCGTCAATGACAGCCCGCGGTTTCTGCGCCGACGCCGCGTTATCAAGATAGACTAGCGGTTTGCCATATGCTTCGCGCGAGAGGATCGGAAACTCCGCACGCAGTGATCCGATATCAAGCAACGGGATCTGGGCGCCATCCGCACTCATTGCTGTTCCTCCAGCCACGCAGCGACACGGCCCGCGAAGAGACTGCGCAGCTGGTCATCCTCGATGGCGTCAATGACCTCGCCGGCAAACGCCTCGATCAGCAAGGCGCGCGCCTGATGCTCGGACAATCCGCGCTGGCGCAGATAAAAAAGCGCATCATCATCGAGCGCGCCAACGGTTGACCCATGGGCGCACTCCACGTCGTCCGCGTAAATTTCAAGTTCCGGCTTGTGATTGGCCTCGGCGCCGTCGGTCAGCAGCAGCGCATTCGCCGTCATTTTCGCATCGGTCTTTTGCGCATCGCGTTCGACCTCGAACTTGCCCTGAAAGACCGCGCGGCCACGATCGCGCGCGACGCCTTTATGAAGCTGACGTATTTTGCAGCCGGGCGCTTTGTGCAGCACATGGGTGGTGAAATCAGCATGTCGCTCACCGCCAAGCAGCGCAACGGAGTCGATATGCGCCGTCGCGCCATCTCCGCAGAAATGCGCCAGCGTTTCGTGTCGCACAAGCCGCCCGCCGGTCGACAGGCTGGTTTGCCGGAAGGACGCGTCCTTGTCGATTTTAACAGCAAACATCGAGTGGCTGACGCCCGCATTGTCGCTCTGATCCACAACGTAACGTTGAAGTTGCGCATCCTCGCGCAAATCCACATGGGCAAGCAGAGAGGCAAAGCCAGCGCCAATGCCTTCAAACGTCTCGATCAAAGTCGCGGACGCGCCGTCGCAAATTCGCATCAGCACTTTGGCAAACGCCGGTTGAGGCTTTGTTTGGATGTGTCGGATCAGGATTGGCCTGTCGAGCAAAACGCCATCGCGCAAGGTCAGGCCCACTGCCCTTTCTGTCATCGCGACATTCAGGTTGACGATGGCGTGGCTTTCAAGATCCGGGATCGTCGCCATGGGATCGACAATTCCATACTCTAACCCATCAATGACCGCCGCCGGCTTTTGCGGTACGCCGTCGATAATTAAAAACTCCAGCGGGTTAAGCGCGGCGAATGGCGATGATGCAATAACGTCGTGCGCTGCACTGTCTGTATTTGCCGCCGCGCTGCGCAGGGCGCCTGCAAAATCCGACCACTTCCAGCCTTCGACACGCCGATTGGGAAACCCGGTCTCGGCAAAACGTTCGAACGCCGCCTGATGACGGGCGTCCGAATTTTCGCGAGCACGAAAAAACGCCGCAAGATCTTCTTCAAACGCCGAAGGGGGTATGCGCCGGCTTGCCTTCATGCCGCCTCGATAAATTGTTCGTAGCCGGATTTTTCAAGGTCGGCCGCAAGGTTCGGACCGCCGGACTTCACAATGCGGCCGCCAGCAAGCACATGGACACGGTCCGGCTTGATGTATTCCAGCAGCCGTTGATAGTGCGTGATCACGAGAAAGCCGCGCGCCGGTCCGCGCAACGCGTTCACGACTTCGCCAACCATTTTCAGCGCATCGATATCCAGCCCGGAATCGGTTTCGTCCATGATCGCAAAGCGCGGCTCGAACATGGCGAGCTGAAGCATTTCCATGCGTTTCTTTTCGCCGCCGGAGAAACCGACATTGAAGGGACGTTTCAGCTTGGCGTCATCAAGGCCGACGAGCTTAGCTTTTTCGCGAACGAGCCGGATGAAGTCGGCGGCGGAAATTTCCTCCTGCTCACGCGCCTTTCGCTGAGCATTCATGGCCGTACGGATGAAATTCATCGTCTGCACGCCGGGAATTTCCATCGGGTGCTGGAACGACAGGAACAGCCCCTTTGCAGCGCGTTCATCGGGGCCAAGCCCGAGAATATCCTCGCCCTCAAGCGTCACCGCGCCCGTCGTCGCCGCATACCCGTCGCGGCCGGCGACTGTGTAAGAGAGCGTCGACTTGCCGGACCCGTTCGGCCCCATAATAGCGTGCACTTCGCCGGCCGGAACCTCAAGGGACAGCCCTTTGAGAATTTCATTGCCGCCAACAGCGACGTGGAGGTCGTCAATTTTCAGCATCGTTTTTCCTAATCGCCAAACATTCAATTTCGAGCGCAGCGCCAAGCGCCAGCCCGTCAACGCCGAAGGTGGAGCGCGCCGGTTTCGGGTCGGGCAAGGACGCCGCATAAGCCGCGTTCATGTCACCGAATTGTTCCATGTCGTCGAGAAAGACAGTGCATTTCACAATGTCGGATAAATCCGAACCAAGCGCTTTCAGCGTTACGTTATAGTTCCTGAAGATTTGCAGCGTTTCCGCGCCGACGCCGCCGTCGACAAGTTCGAACGTTTCGTAGTCAACGCCAATTTCACCGGAGAGATAAATCGTGTCGCCGACAACAACCGCCGTCGAAAACGGAAACGCCGCCGGTAATAGCGGGTTGCGATAATGTTCTCGATCACCCGCGATCGCCGACGTCATGGCGGTCGCGACAAGCGTCGAAGCTATGGCACACAATGTTTTCATTGTTGTTTCTCGCTTTCGATGCGCGTGTTTTGATCGTGAACAAGACGCCATGCGCCGTTTTCAAGGGCGAAAATCAGGACAAGCCAGGATGAGCGCGGCGCGCCTTCCGGCGTATCGCGATACTCATATTTCATGAGCGCCGCCGCCATGTCGGCGCCTTCGAGGATCTTGACCACTTCGCCGTCCCAGCGCCAGTTCGCATCCTTGAACCACTCTTCGTGAAACGAAACGACGCCATCGGTCGTTTCAATGACTTCGCCGCTTGGGAAAACAACGTATAAATCGTCGCGTGTAGTAACGGTCGGTTTGAACGCTGCAAGGTCACGCGCGCCGATCGCATCCAGATGCGCTTGCAGCGCCGGCCGAAACGCCGGCCGCGCCGCCGCGCTTTTCGGCTCCATAATCACATAAGTCGCCGTCGTATCGCCAATGTTTACCGCCTGATGCCAGGCAACGCCGTCGGACCACCAGGACGCGCCCGTCGGGGTTTTCTGTTCGCGCGTGCCGTCGGCGTCGGTAATTTCCATGACGCCGCCTTCGATGATGTAACCGAAATGCGGCGCGTGAAAATGTTTCTCGTGCCCAACGCCCGGCGGAAACGTACAACGCGCGGCGCGCATGGATGCGTTGTCGAACAACAGCTCGCAAACCTTCTTGCCTTCCCAGCCGGCGTCAAAAGCGTGCGGCAATTCGGTGACCGTTGCGGAGTCTTCATATTTGATGGCGCCGCCCCAATTGGGGATTTCCGGTGCGGTAGGGTCCGCCGGTGGTTGGACCAAAGCCATTTGAAGCGCCGTTAGCACTATTCCAATCACGCGATGCTCCCCTCGTCATCCCGGATGCGATGCAGCATAAAATGCTGCGTTGCTGATCCGGGACCCATATCAACAGATGCGCGGCCATGGATCGCGTGTCTGCAAAGCAGCGCGACGCGCTGCATTGCGCACGCGATGACGGCACAGGTAAATGTATTACGCATCAGCCAACACTCCCTTCCAGAGAAACGCTCACAAGCTTCTGCGCCTCAACTGCAAACTCCATGGGCAGCTCCTGCAGAACCTCTTTGCAGAAACCATTGACCAGAAGCGCCACGGATTCTTCTTCCGAAAGCCCGCGTTGCTGGCAGTAAAAGAGCTGGTCTTCCGAAAGGCGCGACGTTGTCGCTTCGTGTTCGAGGATCGCCCTTGGGTTTTTCGACTCCACATATGGAACCGTATGGGCGCCGCAATTATTGCCGATCAATAGCGAGTCGCATTGGGTGAAATTACGAACATTATCGGCGTTCCGGTGCACGGAAACGAGGCCGCGATAGGTCGAGTTCGATTTCCCCGCGGAGATGCCCTTGGCGATTATCCGCGACCGCGTGTTCTTGCCGAGATGGATCATCTTGGTGCCGGTGTCAGCCTGCTGGTGATTGTTGGTGATGGCGATGGAATAAAACTCGCCCTGACTGTTATCGCCTTTAAGGATGCAGGATGGATATTTCCACGTCACGGCGGAGCCGGTCTCAACCTGCGTCCACGAAACTTTCGAATTTCGCCCGCGACAGTCAGCGCGCTTGGTCACGAAATTATAGATGCCGCCCTTGCCGTCCTTGTCACCCGGATACCAGTTCTGGACCGTCGAATATTTGATCTCCGCGTCGTCTTCCACAACGAGTTCGACGACCGCCGCATGCAGCTGGTTTTCATCGCGCATGGGTGCAGTGCAGCCTTCAAGATAGGAAACGTAGCTGCCGGGCGCCGCAATAATCAGCGTGCGTTCGAACTGGCCGGTATTCGCCTCATTGATGCGAAAATAGGTGGACAGTTCCATGGGGCAGCGGACGCCTTCGGGCACATAAACAAATGTACCATCGGAAAAGACCGCGGAGTTCAGTGTCGCAAAGAAATTGTCAGACGCCGGGACCACCGTTCCAAGATACTTCTTGACGAGTTCGGGATGTTCACGCACGGCCTCGGAAATCGACATGAAGATGACGCCAGCTTTTTTCAGTTCATTTTGAAACGTCGTGGCGACAGAAACGGAATCAAAAACCGCGTCGACGGCGACTTTCGGCGCATCGGGGTGCGTGCGCGCCTCGCCGGGGCTGGCGCCGGCGCCTTCGACGCCGAGCAGGACTTCCGCTTCCCGTAACGGGATCCCGAGCTTTTCGAAGTCGGCGAGAATTTCCGGCGGCACGTCGTCAATCGACTCATACTTCGCGCCGGTCGTCGGCTCAGCGTAGTAATAAGCGTCCTGATAATCGATCTCCGGATAGTCGACCATCGCCCAGGTCGGCTCTTCCATGGTCAGCCACCGCCGAAACGCGGCGAGCCGCCATTCGAGCAACCACTCGGGCTCTTCTTTCTTGGCGGAAATAAACCGCACCGTATCTTCGCTGAGACCCTTCGGCGCCTTTACCGATTCAATATCGGTCGAGAAGCCGTATTTGTAGGCCTCCAGCGACTTGGCCGTCTCAACAGTTTCCTTACTGATTGTTTCTTTAACTTCGGACATTACGATACTTGCTCAAATCCCTTTGCCAGAACCACGGTAACGTCGGCGCCCGCATCGCGATGCTTCGCGATCCGCTGATATTCTTCCGACGTCACCCATGCCAGAAATGCTTTCTTATCCGGAAATTCCATAATGACGAGGCGGTCGCCGTCCCATTCGCCCATCACTGGCGCCGCCTTGAAATCCGCCGAAAGCAGTTTTCCGTCAAACTTTTCGAACACGCCAAGGAACTGCGCATCGTACTTATCGTACTCCTCGCGATTTTTTAACTTGATGCTCGCAACTGCAAATACCGTCATTACGCCGCCTTCGTTTTGATGCGTTTATAGGCCGTCGGCCATTCGCGGATGAAAGCGCCGGCGTCTTCTTCAGTCGAGTTCCAACCTAGGGAGACGCGAATGGAACATGTCGCTTCTTCTTCGCTCGCGCCCATCGCAGACAGAACGTGGCTCGGTTTCGTCTTGCCGGACGAACAGGCCGACCCGGCGGAAACCGCGACGCCGGCAAGGTCCATGGTCATCAATTGTGTTGCGCCTGAAAAACCCGGTGCGGACAAACACAACGTGCCGGGCAATCGCGCCTCGCCTTTGCCCCATATCGTTGCGCCCGCCGCTTCCGCGGCAATTTCCATCCGGTTTCGCAACGCCGCGATCTCGCCGGCGCGGGCGAGGCTGTCCTCAGCAAGACGCGCGGCAACGCCGAGGCCGGAAATCCCGGCGACATTGTGCGTGCCGGCGCGGCGATTTTCTTCATGGCCGCCGCCCCGCATGACCGGCTCAAGCGGCAGGTTCGGACCGGCGATCAACGCGCCAACGCCGACGGGCCCGCCGAATTTATGCCCGGTGAGGCTCATCATGTCGGCGCCGGACATCACGAAATTCACAGGAATTTTGCCGACGGCCTGCGCCGCGTCGCAAAAGAACAGCCCGCCCGCATCATGTGCAATATCGGCAATCTCTCGAACGGGTTGGATAACGCCGGTCTCATTGTTCGCGAACATCGCGCAGACGAGAAAGGCGCCATCGCGCGCCGCGTCGTATTCGCCGAGGCGGTCTGACAACCAGGCCACATCAATAATGCCTGACGCCAGCGCCGGAATGATTTCAATCTCTGCGCCCGTCGCCTGCGCGTTCGCCAGCACGGCGGGATGTTCAATGGCGCTGACAAAGATACGTTTGATTTTATGCGGGGCAATCACGCCATGCACCGCATAGTGAATCGATTCCGTACCGCCGCTCGTGAAAATAACGCCGTTTACAGGGGCGTTGACCAAAGCGCGCACCGCTTCGCGCGCCTCTTCAAGAAGCTTATGGGCGCGCCGGCCTTCTTCGTGTACGGACAATGCATTGCCGTCCTGCGCCATCGCATTTGCGACAGCCTCAATGACTTCCGGGCGCACGGGCGCGGTTGCATTATGATCAAGGTAATGCCTAACCATCGAACTGTCCTGACAACACGCTGCACCCGTGCATTTTTTGGTTTGCGCGCCTTCGCGCGCGGGCGGGCGCGATTGCGTTATGGTCTAAGTAATGCCGGGTCATTCCGCAGCCGCCGTTCTGGATGGCGAATTCACTGCCGCCATGCCGGCAACGCGCTTGGCCAATACATCTTCCAATGTCACCGCATTCAGAAAAATATCGATCTGCCGGCCAAGCTCGTCCCAAAGATCATGGGTCAGGCAGCGCGCGCTCGTCCCCTGGCAACCAACCGACGCGCCGGGAACACACGCTGTCGTTTGAATCTGCTCATCAACCGCCGCAACGATGTCCGCGATGCGCGTGTCGCCGGGAGCGTTTTCCAGAACATAGCCGCCACTGGCGCCCCGCGCGCTGGCGACGAGCCCGGCGCGGCGCAATTTTGCAAACAACTGCTCCAGATAGGAAACGGAGATACCCTGACGCAGGGCGATGTCCGACAGCGCAATCGGCGCAGTCCCGCCATGCGCGGCAAGGTCCGCCATTGCCGTCACTGCATACCGGCCTTTTGTTGTCAGTTTCACGTCTTATCTGCTCCGAATACGGCGCGCCGGCTGGCCAACGGCTGAAAACATGGTATAGCCGCCGCCGGTTCGCCGGGTTCGGGTGGAAAATAGGAAATCCGACTAATTTAGTCAACAATAATTGCCGAAAAAATGGCAATTTTATGGGCCTTTTGACCATAAAGCATAGCGCTAAGTTGACGGAATTTGTTGGATCGACGCCCATGCGCGACGACAATAAAAAAGGAAGACGATGCCTGAGATTATTTTTACCGGACCTGAGGGCCGACTGGAAGCGCGTTACCAAAAAGGCAAAGGCGATAATCCGCCGGTCGCGCTCGTCCTCCATCCACACCCGCTTTTCGGCGGCACGATGAACAATCGCGCAACTTACGAACTCTATCAGATGTTCGTGCGCCGCGGTTTTTCGACCATGCGGTTTAATTTTCGCGGCGTCGGCCGCAGCCAGGGCGAATATGATCACGGCCAGGGCGAACTCGCCGATGCGGCAACGGCGCTCGATTATATGCAACAGATCAATCCGAACTCCCCTTTCGCATGGGTCGCCGGGTTCTCATTCGGCTCGTGGATCGCCATGCAACTGCTGATGCGTCGCCCTGAGATCGTCGGCTTTATCGCCGGATCAACACCGGCCAATCTTTATGACTTTTCGTTCCTTGCGCCCTGCCCGTCGTCCGGCGTCGTCATTCATGGCGAACTCGACAAAATCTGTGCACCGGAAGAAACCAAAGGCATGGCCGAACGCACGCGCACGCAAAAAGGGCGAAAAGTTGAGTTCGAAGTCGTCCCCGGCGCCGATCACTTCTTTGAAACGCATATCGACGAATTCGTCGCCGAAGCGGAGAAATATCTTGATCGCCGCCTCGCCCATGATCGCCCCGAAGGCGAGTATCACGGTGAAGCGCCCTGACGCCCGCTCGCATTGGCGCATTTGCGCTTTACCGATTTTGTTGCGAGCATGCTGGCTGACCAATCGGAGACCTGAAAAATGGCGTTCGAACAGCCCGACCCATCAGATGAGGCAGGCGAGCAACGCTTCGCCGGCGGCGCGCTAAAGAAGTTCGCACCGATGGCGGCGCTTGGCGCCGGTCTGTTGCTGCTGATATTTCTCTTGTCGCTCGCCTTTTAAGCGAGGCCGGTCCGCCCGATCGCCAGAAATTTCCGGCGCCGCTGCAGCTTCAGCTCTTCCGGCGACATGCCCTCAAATTGCTGGATCGAACTTTCAACGGCATCGCCAAGCCGTTCAATCGTTCGCGCCGGATCGCGATGGGCCCCGCCGATAGGCTCGTCAACAATGGTATCGATGACGCCGAATTTCAGGAGATCCTGCGCCGAAATTTTCATGGCTTCGGCGGCATCCGGCGCTTTGGCCACACCGGCGCCGGCAGCGTCTTTCCAGAGGATAGACGCACAGCCTTCCGGCGAGATCACCGAATAAACCGAATGTTCCAGCATCAAAATCTTGTTCGCGGTCGCGAGCGCCACGGCGCCGCCGGACCCACCCTCACCGACAATTACGGAAATCAACGGCGCGCCGAGCGTCAGGCATTTATTCGTGCACGTCGCAATTGCTTCCGCCTGACCGCGCTCTTCGGCGCCGCGACCGGGATACGCGCCGGGCGTGTCGACAAGCGTCACAACGGGAAGAGAGAAGCGCTCCGCTAGTTCCATCAGCCGGATCGCTTTGCGGTAGCCTTCCGGACGGGCCATGCCAAAATTATGCTTCACGCGACCGGCCGTGTCAGACCCTTTTTCGTGACCGATAAGGACGACAGAGCGGCCGCGAAACCGCGCCGGGCCGCCAACGATGGCATGGTCTTCGCCAAAGGCGCGGTCGCCTGCGAGCGGTGTGAAATCATCGAACAGATGTTTGATGTAATCTGACAGATGCGGACGGGCGGCGTGGCGGGCAACTTGCGTTTTCTGCCAGCGCGTCAGCTTGGTGTAGGCGTCCGCCAGCAAGGCGTCCGCTTTAGCCTGAAGGCGGCCGATTTCGTCATCAACGCTGACGCCGTTTTCCTGATCGACCCGGCGCAGATCTTCAATGCGGCCTTCGAGTTCGGCGATCGGTTTTTCAAAATCGAGATAGGCGCGCATATTTTCTCGCTCTCATCATGATCAGGCGCAAATTAGCCGGATTCCCCTGCATATTCCCTAAGGTCGCTTCGTCTAGTCGCCAGGTGAAGGCTTAATCCGTGGCGCAAATCCATCACCGCCGCTTGTAACCGCGGCTTCATCGGCCTCAATGCCCGCGTCAACGCCATCGTCCGGTGTAACGAACCGCGCCGCCCAGGCCTGTTCGAAACGGTAGCGCCGTTGCAATTCCGGCATTCCCGCCGCTTTCAGCGACTGGCTGACAATCACCGCATCGCCCGGCCCTCGCCCGGCGCCGGAGGCCGCTGCGGCGACGAGGCCCGCTTGCCCGACTTTGTTTTCGAGCGCTGCATCAAAGGCCGCTTCCAGAATATGCGCGGCGATGACTGGATCTTTTGCGCCATGCGAGACGTCCTGTGCGCCGGCGCCGCTTAACAGCGAGACATCAGCGGCGCGCGCGATCCTTGATGCGGTCTGCGGATCGAGCAGCGACAAGAGATTGACCAGTTCAATAAAATTCATCGCCTCGGTTTCGGGAAGCGCGCCAACGCTGGCGCCGGGCCCGGTCACGGCGGCCAGCCATTTGCCGGCGCCAACCGCATCGCCAACAGCCATCCGCGCCTGCGCAAATTGCGACGCCTCGCCGGGGGAAAGAATGACGCCTTCAAGATCAGCGATATCATCGGCATAAAGAACAGAGAGCGCATAGGAACGATGAAACGTATCGCCAAGGGAAAGCGCCAGCGCAATGCGTTGCGCTTTGTCGCGAATAAATTCCGGCGCGTTCATCTCGTTGACCGACTGATATAACAATGCGTCCGTCAGCGGGTCTCCGCCTTGCTCGCGCGCTGCGTCCGCCGCCGTTCCCATTGCGACAACATCAAACTGAAACCCTTGCATCAGCGCGGCAAATTCAGCCGGCGCAAATACGCCCATGGCGACGGCCCGCTGGCCAGCCGCGATCCGGGTCGCCGAATCGAGCGCGCCATCGCGGGCAATTGCGACGAGAACACCGCCATCCGCCTGAGAAAGAAGTCCCGGCGCAATTGGCAATTCCAGCATTCGCGCAATTGCAAATTGCAGCGGCGTCGTCGCCGCGGGCGGCGATTTTGGCGCAGCACCGGTCGCCACGGCCGTCAGGAATATATCGTCCGCTGGCGTCAGCCCGTATTGGTCGCGCAGGATGCCAAATGACAAATCGGCGGCGTCGCGTTCATCCGAAGCGGCGTAACATACAACGCGCAGCTTTACCCAGAACGGATCTTCGCGGCCTTCGGTCAATCGATCGCCGCGCCGGCATGCATTCTGGATATTGCCGGTGAGAAGATCGCGGACGGCCTGCACGCGACCGGTCCATGGATCGCCGCGCCCGGCGCTAGAAATACTGGCGATGGTTGCCGCTTCTTCGACAAATCCGGCATGCGCGAGGGCCAGCAGCTTTTTACCGCCAAGCGCCGCGCCCGCCCCATCCGGCGCCGAACCGGGCGATAACAACGTTCGTCGCATCGCTTCACCGATCGCCGGCGTCGCCGGACGCGAGGGAAGCTGTTCCAGTAAAAATTCGAGTGTCGTGGTCTGGGCGCCGCGCCAAAGATCAACTGGCAAGGCGCCGGTCGCCGGCGTCAATGTGCCCGTTGAAAACGCGTCCTGCGAAAGCACCGCCGTTTCAACGCTTTCCGGCGGCGCAATTTGCGCATCGGCGCTGGCAATCAACGCGGACGCCATAGCGCCCATGGCCGCCAAGCCAGTAAGGCGGCTAATTCGCATTTTCCGCCTCCTGGGAAATGGTCCGGGTTTCCGGCTCAAGCATCTGCCCGTAAACAAAAAGGCCAATGAGCGCGGCCAACACCACCAGGATGAGAATAATGACGAATCGCAATGTGTCCGCTCCGCTGTTTCGGCCCAAATCCGTTTTGACCGTCTTGAATGCCCGCCCGCAAGGCCCCGAGATAGTGCCGCGACCGTGTGTGCGCAATCCTTCTCTGGCGCCGCGCGCCGCACTCGCCTACATCTAGCCGCCATGAGCCGATCCGGCAAACATCCAGATTTTATATGCGCAAAACCGGTGGTTTTGGTCGGCATGATGGGCGCCGGCAAAACGACGGTCGGCCGGCGGCTTGCGCCGCGTCTGGGCTTGCCATTCTTCGATTCCGACACGGAAATCGAGCGGGCGTCCGGCATGTCCGTATCGGAGCTTTTCGAGACCCATGGCGAGGAAAGCTTTCGCGACGGCGAGGCGCGAGTCATGAAACGCCTCCTTGACGGACCGCCGCATGTTCTGGCGACCGGCGGCGGCGCGGTTACCCATGCCGAAACACGCAACCTCATTATGGACCGCGCCATCTCCGTTTGGCTGAACGCCGACATTGAAACGCTGGCGCGGCGCGCGACAAGGCGCGATACGCGCCCACTGCTGCGGTCTGCCGATCCAGTCGAGACACTGAAGCGGTTATGCGAGGAGCGCGCGCCTTATTATGGGCAAGCCGATATTCATGTTGAATCGCAACCGGGGCCACACGATCAAACCGTGTCGCTGATTTATGACAAGATCCGCGAGATGATGGGCGCGGCGCATTTCGTTGGGGACACTGACGCATCGTGACCAAGGCAAAGGCGACATTGAATGAGACCATACAGTCGGTACGCGTTGACCTCGGCCCGCGCAGTTATGACATCCATATTGGTGAGCAATTATTAGAGAGCGCCGGCGAAATTCTGTCGCCAATATTGGCGCGCAAGAAAGTCGTCGTTGTTACCGACGAGAATGTCGCAAGAGAGCAATTGCCGCGATTGGCGACAGGGCTGGAAAATAGCGACATCGAATTTGAAACCGTCATTTTGCCGGCGGGCGAAGCGACGAAAAATTTTGCGCAACTTGAATTCCTGACGCGCCGTCTCATCGAACTGGGCGTTGAACGCAGCGACACCATCATTGCCTTTGGCGGCGGCGTGATCGGCGACCTGACAGGGTTTGCAGCGTCAGTCCTTCGCCGCGGCTGCGGCTTTACGCAAATTCCGACGACCCTTCTCGCGCAAGTGGATTCCTCTGTCGGCGGCAAAACCGCAATCAATGTGCCGGAAGGAAAAAACCTGATCGGCGCCTTCCATCAGCCCGCCATCGTTATCGCAGACATCTCCGCGCTCGATACATTGCCGGCCCGTGAAATGCGGGCGGGCTATGCAGAAATTGCAAAATGCGGCGCAATTAACGACGAACCATTTTTTGCCTGGCTGGAGGCGAATGTCGATGCGATCATGGCCGGAGACAGCGCGGCGCGCATCTACGCGATCGGTAAATCCTGTGACGCAAAAGCCGCCATCGTCGCCGCCGACGAACGCGAAGCCGGCGAACGCGCATTGCTCAATCTCGGACACACATTCGGCCACGCTTTTGAAGCCGTGTACGGCTATTCAGCCGCGCTGCTGCATGGCGAAGCCGTGGCCCTCGGCACGGCGCTCGCGTTTGATTACTCGGCGCGCGCCGGACTTGCGGGGGCAGCAGAGGCGGAACGCGTGAAGGCGCATTTGCGCGCCGCGTCCTTGCCGGCTGACATTTCGGACTTGCCCGACGGCCCGGAACTGGACGCCGGCGCGCTCGCTGCGCTGATGATGCAGGACAAGAAAGTCACCGGCGGCAAACTGACGCTCATTCTCGCTGACGCCGTCGGCGCAGCGCGCATTGTCAACGACGCTGATCTCGCCGATATCGAAACCTTCCTGAAGGAGAAAGTCGCGCTGGCGCGGCGATCATAAAACCCATGAATGAATTCGACACTGCGCTGCTTGCACCGATCGGTATTATCGCGCTCCTCCTGATCTTATCCGCTTTCTTTTCCGGCTCGGAAACGGCGCTGACCGCTGTTTCGAAAGCGCGGATGCACCGCCTCGACTCCGAAGGCGATTTGCGCGCCCGCCGCGTCAACGTCCTGATCCAGGATCGCGAAAGGCTGATCGGCGCGATCCTCCTGGGCAACAACATCGTCAACATTCTCGCATCGGTGCTTGCCGCCGGCGTGTTCGTTTCTATGTTCGGCGATTCCCTGATCGCGAAAGGGCTGGCAACGGCGACGATGACCGTTCTCGTCGTCGTTTTTTCCGAAGTGACCCCGAAATCTGCGGCCATTGCCCGCCCGGACGGGTTTGCCATGCTTGTTGCGCCGATCATGCGCTGGATTGTTTTCATTTTTGCACCGGTTACCCGCGTCGTGCAGCTCATCGTCCGTGGGTCGTTACATCTTTTCGGCCTTGATATTTCAAAAGACAGCGCTGTGTTTTCCGCGACGGAAGAAATCCGCGGCGCCGTCGATTTGCATCATTCCGAAGGCGGCATCGGCAAGGAATCGCGCGATCTCATTCGCGGCGCCCTCGAACTCGACGAAATCCGCGTCGAGGAAATCATGATCCACCGCAAGTCAATCGAACTGCTCGACCTCGCCGAGTCCAATGAAGGGATCATTCAAAAGGCCCTGGAGAGCCCCTATACGCGCCTGCCCCTCTTTCGCGATAACACCGACAACATTGTCGGCGTCCTGCACGCTAAAGACTTGTTGCGCGCGCTCTGGAACGCTGACGCCGACCCGAACGCCATCGACCTTGGCGGCATTGCCCGCACGCCCTATTTCGTGCCTGAGACAACGACCCTTCAGGAACAGCTCGACGCTTTTAAAATCAAGCAGGAACATTTTGCCCTCGTTGTTGACGAATATGGCGCGATCCAGGGCCTCGTCACGATGGAAGATATTCTCGAAGAGATCGTCGGCGAAATTGAAGACGAATATGACAGCCCCGTGCAAGGGGTCCGACCGCAATCGGATGGGTCAATCAACCTAGACGGCGACGTGACCATTCGCGATCTGAACCGCGCCATGGATTGGAATTTGCCGGACGGCGAGGCGGTCACAATCGCCGGTCTCGTTATTCACGAGTCGCAATCCATTCCGGAAGTCGGTCAGACGTTTTCTTTTCACGGGTTTCGGTTTCAAATCCTGCGACGCCGCCGCAACCAGATCACCGCCATCAAAATATCAGAAATCTTGCCTGCCGCCGCTGACTAAGCGCACGCACGCCTCGAACAGGAATATCAGGTCCTATGCCAAAACGCGCCGGCGCGAGTTCGCTGATCTTTATTTTTATTACGGTCCTGCTCAACATGATCGGCTTCGGCGTCATCATGCCGGTGATGCCGCAATTGATTATCGAGGTCACCGGCGAGGATCTCGCCCACGCAGCCAAGTGGGGCGGTATCCTGACATTCGTCTATGCGCTCATGCAGTTCATCATGATGCCGATTTTAGGCGGGCTGTCGGACCGGTTTGGCCGACGCCCGGTGTTGCTCGTTTCGCTCCTTGCGTACTCCCTTGATTTTCTGGTCATGGCGCTGGCCCCGACGATTGCCATTATCGCTGTCGCGCGCATGTTCGCCGGCGCGTTCGCCGCGACATTCTCGACAGCAAACGCCTATATCGCCGACATATCGCCGCCGGAAAAACGCGCTGCGAATTTTGGCTTGATGGGCGCTGCATTCGGTCTTGGTTTTATAATCGGGCCGGGCATTGGCGGCATTTTAGGCGACTATTACGGGCCGCGCGCGCCGTTCTTTTTTGTCGCCGCAATTGGCGCTGTAAATTTCCTGTTCGGCCTCTTTGCCCTGCCGGAAACATTGGCCATTGAAGATCGGCGTAAATTTGAATGGGCCCGCGCCAACGCATTCGGCAATTTCAAACAATTCGCGAAATATCCCGTCATGGTCCCGATCGCCGGCGTTCTGTTTCTCGCCCAGCTCGCCCATTGGGCATACCCGTCGATCTGGTCTTACTACGCGGAAGAAAAATTCGCATGGTCGCCGGCCATGATCGGCGCGTCCTTGATGTTTGTCGGTTTGATGGCCGCAATCGTTCAAGGGGGGCTGACGCGCATCGCGATTCCAAAGCTCGGCGAACGACGAGCCGCGCTGATCGCCATGAGTGTGACGTCCATTTCCTATCTGGGTTTTGCATTCGCCGATAAGGGATGGATAATTTATGTGATCATTGCGGTGTCTGCGCTTGGCGGTCTGGCGCAACCTGCGTTGCAGGGCATCATGTCACGCACGATGCCGGCCAACGCGCAAGGCGAACTGCAAGGCGCGGTCGCCGCGATCATGAGCATTTCCATGGTCATCAGCCCCTGGGTCATGACGCAAATTTTTGCGGCCTTCTCCGCCCCCGACGAACCCGTCACTGCTTTTGGCCTCACGCTTTTTGAGGGCGGAGCGCCATTTTATTTTCCCGGCGCACCGTTCATCGTTTCAGCGTTTCTTGAAGTGATTGCGATTGGCGTTTTGTTTCTTGCGTTTGCCCGCATTCGCCGCCCACGCAATGAGGCGCCGTCGTCCTGACGCGCTGTCAGTCTGAGTCTTTTGCGCGGTCTGCGGACTTCAAGATCAGTTTCAGCCGGCCGTTCGCGCGCTTGACCGCCTGATCGAGACCGTCGAGTTCCGCGCCCATGGCGGCCTCGGCCTCCTCGGCGCCAGCAAGCAGCTCTTTGGCTTTTTGAATTTCAGCAAGGATGACCGCCAGCTTTTCGTCGGGTGTGGCGGATTCGCTCAAGCGAACAGCGCGAGCGGCGTCAATCTCGCCCCCAATTTTTACGCTTTCGCCATTGGCGGCTTCGAATTTATCGCGCCACGGCCCGCCCCATGTAATCCAGCCCGTAAAGAGCCCGAGAACGAAGGCAACGCCGGCGACCAGCCAGGGACTTTCCAACATTTCAGCCAATGCGTCCTCGTCCATTTCTCCGAAAGACCGGGTCGGCGCGCCAAAACGGCACACTCACCGAGCCGGCGCCATCACAAGCCGCGCCGTTGAACGACAATGAAGCAATCGCCGGGCCAGCCTGTCGTGGCCTTGTCCCGATATGAAAAGCCGCCGACGACTTTCATCGCGGCGGCTCATTTTTCCTGACGTCAAAAACGTTCTAGCGAGGCGCCATCACCATCATGATCTGGCGGCCTTCCATCTTCGGATATTGTTCAACCTTGGCGATTTCTTCGAAATCATCCTGCACGCGCCGTAGTAAATCCGAACCGCGATCCTGGTGCGCCATTTCACGTCCGCGAAAGCGCAGCGTCACCTTCACCTTGTCGCCTTCTTCGAAAAAGCGCCGCATCGCTCTGACCTTAACCTCGTAGTCATGGTCGTCGATATTCGGCCGCATCTTGATCTCTTTGATCTCGACGACCTTTTGCTTTTTCTTGGCTTCGGCTCTCTTCTTCTGCTGTTGATATTTGTATTTGCCGTAGTCCATGATTTTACAGACCGGCGGCTTGGTGTTTGGAGATACTTCGACGACATCGAGGCCAGCCTCGACCGCGATAGCGAGCGCGTCATCCAGTTTTACGACGCCCTTCTTATCTCCGTGATGATCGATAAGCAGAATCTGCGGAACGCTGATCTCCTCGTTGATGCGCGGGCCGGTATTTTTCGGCGCCACCGCGGCGAATGGTTTGCGTGCTATGAACTTCTCTCCTCAGGTTGCTGAAATACAAAACCCGGCCATTTTCTGGCGAACATATTAAGAAACGCCATAAAACTTGCCGGGGACAAAGGTATATAGGGAATTCTCTTCACGGATCAACGGGTCATCGGTCAACCGGCCATAATCAACTTGCATGGGCCGCTTGGGGTGGTTCTTTCCCCATATTGATCAAACCCATATTCGACAGGGTCCGCCAGACGAACGCCGCATCAACGGATCCGGGACCCGTTTCCGACGTCAGGCTCACCACATGACGGCCAGTCGGCGCGGCGGCTTCAGCGGCGGCGCCGGAAGCAATCATCACGCCCTGGCACCCGACACTGACGGCGAGATGCATTTCCTCGGCGTGGTCAGAAACAAAAAACGCCGCATCATGGGCCAGCGCCGCCAGTTGCAAATGGTCGGTCTTGCCCGCGAGATCGACCAGCTGCGGCGCCGCGTCGGCAATTTCGTCGCCAAATGTGTGCAGCCCTTTCGGCCCCGCCAGCACCGGCATGAAACCGGCCGTCGCCATGATCGAGGCGAGCGAAGCGTATCCTTTGGCCGTCCATCGACCGTCAGGGGCGGACCCCGGCAATAACAGGCCATACGCGCCCGATATGCCGTACCAGGACGGTTTCATGTTCGCTGAGTCTTTGCGCGCATCGAGCGCCCAGCGGAAATCGGGAAGGCGTTCATCGGTGTCGATGCCGGCTTCAGACATCAACCGCTCAAGACACGGCGTTGAGGCCGCGCGGTCGGCTTGCGCGCGTCGCTTCCGCGTCGCCGCCGCCGCACCAAACCATTTCGGCCGAAACGGCCCGAGCGCCGCATGCAGTTTTCTGGAAACCTCATCAGCGGCAAGATCGTAGACGCGCTCGAATTTTGCATTTTTGAGTTGCCGAACGAATTCCTTGCGTGCTTCGCTATCGCGGAAATTCGGCATCCCGGCGACCTGATCGAAATAAGGCGCGGCGCGGGCGACGCGTTGCAGCGACGGTATCGTCAGCAAGCTGATTGTCGCATCAGGATGCGCCTGCCGGATGGCTTGAAACGCCGGCTCGGCTGACACGAAACCGACGAGGTTGTCGGTTTTGATCACCAGAATATTTGACTGCTTACGCTTGAACATGGCCCCGTTTACGCCCCGCGTCCGAGTAGGTCTCTATACACGTTTAATGTCGCATCGCACATAGCTGCTGTCGAATAGACGGCGCGCACCCGCGCGGCGGCGCCATCGCCCAGCCGTGTGCGAAGCGCCTGGCTTTCTGCAAGTTTGCCAATTGCAGCAGCCAGCGCCGGCGCAGAGCCGGGCTCAAACAGCAGACCCGTTTCCCCGTCGATCACCGTTTCAATAAACCCGCCATGGGCGGCCGCGACAACGGGTTTGCCCATCGCGCCAGCCTCGACCGCCACGCGGCCGAACGGTTCTGCGCGCAAAGACGGCGCAATAACCGCATCGGACCAAGCGTACGCCGCCGGCATGTCGGCGCATTCGCCGACCAGTTGAACCATGTCGCCTACCCCAAATTCTTCAATTTGCGCACGCAATCGAGCCTCATATCGTTGCTCGCTTTGTGCGCCCCCACATAAAACTAACCGCAAAGCCGGCAATTTTCCAGCGCTTACTTGTTCTTTCAGGAGCGCGATGGCCTCAATGGCGAGCGACTGTCCTTTCCATGGCGTGAGGCGCGCAGGCAGCGCGAACCGCAGCGCTTCACCATCAATTGCGCCATTCCAGCCTGCCGTTAGAAGATTAATCCGGTCGTCGCTGACCGACAGTGGATTAAAGGCAATGAGGTCGGCGCCTCTGGGGATAATTTTTAATCGATCCGGGCCGACGCCGTAGTCTGCAACGATGCGGTCGCCCGTAAAACGGGAATTGGCGATCACGGCATCGCCCTTGACGAGCGAGGAATTGTACCAGCGCTTGATGACATTGCCGGCCGAGTGGGCGCCGTGAAACGTTGTGACCAGCGGCGCGCCGGTTCGGCGCGCGGCGGCGGCGGCGCTCCATGCCGGTCCGCGTGAGCGCGCATGAATAATGTCGACGCCCTGTTCGCGGATAATGCGCGCCAGCACTCTTGCGTTGGAAAGGATCGACGCCGGGTCTTTGCGATGCAACGGGGCCTCGATAAATTCGCCGCCGGCGCGGGAAATATCCGCCTCAAGGCGCCCGCCCTGACTTGCCACCAAAGCGCGTCCGCCGGCCTCGACAATTGCGCCCGCCATTTCCGCCGTCGTCCGCTCAGCGCCCCCGGCGCCGAGCCGCGGCACGACTTGCAAGATAGTGTAGGAAAAACTGCTCACATCATTGGGTATAGTCGATTTCGGCCGAATTCTTGTTAACGATGATTATGACAGCGCACCGACCATGATACACCCATTTTCATGGAATTAGCGCCGCCCCAATTTATTGACGGACCGCACGGTCGCATCGCCTATCGAAATCGTACGGGCGATGGCCCGGGCGTCGTCTGGCTGGGCGGCTTCCGGTCCGACATGATCGGCACAAAAGCCGCGTTTGTCGATGAGTGGGCAAAACACCGCGGGAAAGCGTTTTTGCGTTTTGATTATTCCGGTCACGGGGAATCGGATGGGCGCTTCGAGGACGGCTCAATCGGCGAGTGGTTCGCAGACGCCCTCGCCGCTTTTGACGCACTAACAACTGGTCCGCAGATCCTTGTCGGCTCGTCCATGGGCGCGTGGATTGCAACCTTACTCGCCAAGGCCCGGCCCGATCGAATTGCCGCTGTTATTTTTATCGCGCCGGCGCCCGATTTCACCGAACGCCTGATGTGGCCGGCTTTTAGCGAGGGGCAACGCGAAACCCTCATCCGCGATGGACGCCTCGAACAGCCATCGGATTATTCAGACGAACCAGAAATCATTACCCGCAAACTGATAGAAGACGGGCGCAAGCATCTCGTCATGACCGAGCCGTTTGCCATCAACGCGCCCGTGCGCATCCTTCAGGGCATGAAAGACGATGCGGTCCCGTGGCGCCACGCCCTTGATTTCGCCGAAACGATAGAGAGCGATGATGTTGAGATTACGCTCAAGAAAGCCGGCGACCATCGCTTATCAGAGCCCGACGATTTGGCGCGGCTGAAGGCAACGCTCGACCAGCTTTCCGGCGACTGACGCCGCGCACCGCCCCGGCGCAATATCGCAACGGTTCGTCGCAAACCCCGGCAAAATTATCCATTACAGGTTGCGACATATGTCGCAATACGGTACTTTCGCGACAATTGTAACACCAATGCAGGGACTGGCGCCGGGCAAAGCCTTTGCGCCGTGTATAATATGAGCGGCAAACCTTTCGACCATCCAACGAAGCCGGAACTGGCGATCCTGAAACTTTTGTGGCCCGGCGACGATCTCAGCGCCCGCAACATTCATGACGCCATCGCCGACGACTTCAGTTGGTCTTATTCGACTGTACGCACTGTCCTTGAGCGCATGTCGGAAAAGGGGCTGATTTCAAAATACGCCCGCGACGGCGTCAATTATTACGGCTCGGAAGTCACCAAGGTCTCGGTGCTCGGTCGCATGATCGCCGACTTCTCAACCCGCGTCCTTGAACTCGACCGCGCCCCGGCAGCGGCGTTTTTCTCTGACTCCAAACTGTTATCGGAAACAGAGCTCGATGAACTCGAAGCCATGTTGCGCAAGGCGGAGGACCAGTGATGTCGGCAATCACAACACCGGAAATTATTGACGCCTTCTATTTGTGCCTCGCTGCATCCGTCATCTGGGCGCCGCTTGTTTTTGTTGGCGCGGCAATTCTCAACCACCAATCGAAAGGCGGCGCTGAAGCGGCCGTCTGGCCGTCAGCACTCGTCATTGCAGCCCTGCCCGTTATCGCTGCGCCCATCGCCGCCGCTTTCGGTCTTTCCTTGCGCGCTGCGAAACCACTGCCGCCAATGGCCGCGCCGCAAACGACCATGATGGATATCCCGGCAAGCGTCGTTGCAGCAGCGCCGCAAGGCCCTGCTATCGAACTGGCCACTGTTCTGAATGCAGCGGCGGATCTTTATTTTTACGGGTTCGTTCTTTTCGCCGCCCTCGGCTTGTTGCGTCTGGTCGGGTTTTCTTATCGCGTTCGTTACAGCTATCCCATCGACGACGTGCGATTGATGGATGGCCTGCGCGACTGGCGCATTGCGATGGGCGTTCGCACGCCGGTGCGCTTTGCCTATTCCGACGCTGTCTCTTCTGTTTGCGTGCACGGGTTTATACGGCCCGTCGTTCTAATGCCGCCAAGCCTGCTTGAACGCGTTTCAACGGCCGACGCGACCTTGATGGGCGCTCATGAGCTTGCCCACATCAAACGCGGCGACACGTGGCTGTTTGCAACATGCGGTCTCATCAAGGCGCTCTTCTGGTTCAATCCGTTTATGCGCCGCATCGTCGCCCACGCACAGCTCGCCGCCGAACAAGCGGCCGATGCACTGGTCATCCGCAGCGGCGTCAGCCGAAAATCCTACGCTCGCTGTTTTGTCGAAAGCCTGAAAATTTCAGCGGGGCTCTCGTCGCCGCAACACGCGCTGGTGCCGTCATTCACGCCATTCGACAAACGCTCGCGCCGCGAACGCCTTGACGCAATCCTGTCGGGCCGCGCGGCCGCGCCAGTGCTGACGTTCGGCGGAAAGATCGTTCTCATCGCCAGTGGTATATTGGCGCTTGTCCTTGCATTTGGACAGGCGGCCCTCGCGGTCGCACCGCCGCCGGCGAATGACGCACTGACTGTCGTTCCTGTTGACGGACGGGTTACGTCCAAATTCGGCGAGCGGGTCGATCCGATCAGCAAGGAAAAGAAATTTCATAACGGCATGGACATCGCTGCGCCGACCGGAACGCCCGTGCGCGCCGCCGGCGCCGGCAAAGTCATTGACGCAACGACGCGATATGAAAACAATCCCGCATGGGGCAATGTCGTCGTGATCGATCACGGCCACGGGCTCGTGACGCGATACGCCCAGCTCGACAGTTATATTGTGCACAAGGGCGACACCGTCAAAGCAGGCGATTCCATTGGCGCAGTTGGCGCGACAGGCCGGGCGACCGGCCCCCATTTGCATTTCGAAGTCCTAGCCGACGGGGCGCCCATTGACCCGGCGCCGGTTGTTGCGCCTGACGCACCGACCCCGCTAACGCCGCGCACCGTACGAAAAGTGACGGTTGCGCCAATAGCGCCCGATGTTGACGTGGAGGCGCCGTCAGCCCCGGCGCCAGTTGTTGATGTCGATGTTCCGATTGAACCGGCGCAGTTAATAGAACCGGAAGCGTTGATCGCCCCGGATCCAGCGCCGGCGCCTGATGCGCCGCCGAGCCCGGAAGAGCTCTCTTTCGGCGAACGCCTTGAAATGCGCCTCGCCGGCAGCATGGGAGAATGGCGCTTTAATTTCGATGATACTTTTGACGGGTTTGAACAATTCGACGAACTTGCCGCGTTAAATAACCTCGACGACTTCGAAATACACTTCGGTGATGTTGAAATCGACGCCGACGAAATTCAGGAAACAATTGACGACGCGTTACGTCAATACGGATTTGAATTTGAAAGATTGGAAGAGCTGACGAAAGATCTCTCCGGTTTTTCCTTTGTCATCGACGGCGAAGAAATGTCTGACAAGCAACGCAGACAAATGGAACGAGCGCGCGCGCAAGCAACGCGCGCAGCCGATCACGCGCGCCGCGAAGTTCGAAGACAAGCGGAAAGAGCTTCCCGCGAAATCGAACGCGCCCGCAGATCCCAGGAACAGGTCATGGAACGCCTTGCCCATGCTGAGCGCGAGCGCGAACGCGCTATTCACCGCACGGCGCGCGACAGTCGTCACAGTCACGATGACGACGAAGACCATGCAGAGCATATGGAAGAAATGCTGGAATTGCGCGAAGAAGC